>NZ_NWTA01000012.1:0-221705 GCF_002531955.1 Rhizobium sp. M10
CATCGGCCTCAACGTCTTGCAGGGCCTGCGTCTTGCCGGCGCCGACATGATCATCGGCGTCGACATCAACCCTGACCGCAAGGCCTGGGGCGAAAAGTTCGGCATGACGCATTTCGTCAATCCGAAGGAGGTCGGCGACGACATCGTGCCCTATCTCGTCAACATGACGAAGCGCAATGGCGACCTGATCGGCGGCGCCGACTATACCTTCGACTGCACCGGCAACACCAAGGTGATGCGCCAGGCGCTGGAAGCATCGCACCGCGGCTGGGGCAAATCGATCATCATCGGGGTTGCCGGCGCCGGCCAGGAGATCTCCACCCGGCCGTTCCAACTGGTCACCGGCCGCAACTGGATGGGCACCGCCTTCGGCGGCGCGCGTGGGCGAACCGACGTGCCGAAGATCGTCGACTGGTACATGCAGGGCAAGATCCAGATCGACCCGATGATCACCCATACGATGCCGCTCGAAGACATCAACAAGGGCTTCGAGATGATGCACAAGGGTGAAAGCATCCGCGGCGTCGTGGTGTACTGACGCAAATCTCCGAACGGAATGCGGCGAAGGTTTTCATTGGTTTAGCCTCGGCCGGACCGAACCCCAGCGTCACGTCGGATCAGTGACTTTCAAATTTTAAGGGAGGGATACGTGCTAATAGGGTCGCCTCGAGAGAGGCTGGAAGGAGAGGCGCGCGTTGCAATGACGCCTGACAGCGCCACACAGCTTCAGAAACTCGGATATCAATGTGCCATCGAAACTGGCGCCGGCAAACCCGCGGGCTTCTCCGACGATGCCTACCGTGCTGCCGGGGTAACGGTTGTCGACAGCGCCGAAACGCTCTTTGCAAGCGCCGACGTGATCGCCAAAGTGCGCCCGCCGGAGTCAAGCGACGTGGCGAGGCTTTCGAGCGGCAAGACGCTGATCTCGTTCTTCTATCCGGCACAGAACAAGGACCTGCTGGACCAGGCGAAATCGACCGGCGCCAACGTGATCGCCATGGATATGGTGCCGCGCATTTCGCGCGCCCAGAAGATGGACGCCCTCTCCTCCATGGCCAATATTGCTGGTTATCGCGCCGTGATCGAGGCCGGAAATAATTTCGGCCGCTTCTTTACCGGTCAGGTGACCGCCGCCGGCAAGATCCCGCCGGCCAAGGTCCTGGTCATCGGCGCGGGCGTCGCCGGTCTTGCCGCGGTCGGCACCAGCGTTTCGCTCGGCGCCATCACCTATGCTTTCGACGTGCGGCCGGAAGTCGCCGAGCAGATCGAATCCATGGGCGCGGAATTCGTCTTCCTCGACTTCGACGAACAGCAGCAGGACGGCGCTGCGGCGGGCGGTTATGCCGCGCCCTCCTCGCCCGAGTTTCGCGCGGCACAACTGAAGAAGTTCCGCGAAATCGCGACTGACATCGACATCGTCATCACGACGGCGCTGATCCCGGGCCGCGACGCGCCGAAGCTCTGGCTTGCCGACATGGTAGCCACGATGAAGCCGGGTTCGGTCATCGTCGACCTTGCCGCCGAGCGCGGCGGCAATTGCGACCTGACCGTCCCGGACCAGAAAATCGTATCCGACAACGGCGTCACCATCATCGGCTACACCGACTTCCCAAGCCGCATGGCCGCACAGGCTTCGACGCTCTATTCGACCAACATCCGCCACATGATGACGGACCTGACCCCAAATAAGGATGGCGTCATCGTCCACAACATGGAGGATGACGTGATCCGTGGTGCGACGATCGCTTTGAAGGGCGAGATCACCTATCCGCCGCCACCGCCAAAGATCCAGGCGATTGCCGCCCAGAAACCAAAGGAAAAGCCCAAGGAGCTGACGCCTGAAGAAAAGAAGGCCGCGGAGGCGGCCGGCTTCAGGTCTGCGACGCGAAACCAGGTCGGGTTTCTCATCATTGGCGGTCTCCTTATGCTCCTCATCGGCGCTTTTGCACCGCCGGTGTTCATGGGTCATTTCATTGTCTTCGCACTCGCCTGCTTCGTTGGCTTCCAGGTGATCTGGGGCGTGTCGCACTCGCTGCATACGCCGCTCATGGCAATCACCAACGCCATCTCCGGCATCATCATCATTGGAGCGGTCCTGCAGATCACCGCTGGCGGTTGGCTGGTCACGGCGCTTGCTGCCATTTCCGTGGCGATCGCAACGATCAACATCGTCGGCGGGTTCATGGTGACACGCCGCATGCTGAACATGTTCCAGAAGTCCTGACCGGGTCGAGGGAGAATTGACAATGTCTATCGGTATCCAGACCGCGGCCTATATCGCAGCCTCGGTCCTCTTCATCCTCGCGCTGGGCGGTCTTTCGGGCCAGGAAAACGCAAAGCGCGCCGTGTGGTACGGTATCGTCGGCATGGCGATCGCCGTCATTGCGACGATCTTCGGGCCAGGCGTCGGCCTTTCGGCGGTCCTCATCGTCATGCTCGTGATCGGCGCCGTCGTCGGGGCGGTCATGGCGCGGCGCGTCGAAATGACCGGCATGCCGCAACTTGTGGCGGCCCTTCACTCCTTCGTCGGCCTTGCCGCCGTCTTTATCGGCCTCAACTCCGATATCACGGCGCATGAATTCACTGCGCATGCCGAGCAGATCATCCACGAGGTGGAAATCTTCCTCGGGGTCTTCATCGGTGCTGTGACCTTCACCGGTTCGATTATCGCCTATGGCAAGCTCTCAGGCCGCATCGGCGGTAAGGCGCTGATCCTGCCCGGCCGCCATGCCTTCAACATCGCGATGGTCGCCACCTCCCTCATCCTCATGCTGCTCTACATGAACGGCGCGGGCTCATGGACGCTCTATATGATGACGCTGATCGCCTTCGTCATCGGCGCCCATCTCGTCATGGCGATTGGCGGGGCCGACATGCCGGTGGTCGTTTCCATGCTCAACTCCTATTCGGGCTGGGCAGCGGCGGCGACCGGCTTCCTGCTCGGAAACGATCTTCTGATCGTCACCGGTGCACTCGTCGGCTCCTCCGGCGCGATCCTCTCCTACATCATGTGCAAAGCCATGAATCGGCAGTTCCTGTCGGTGATCCTCGGCGGTTTCGGCAATGCCTCTGGCCCGGCAATGGCTGTCGAGGGTGAACAGGTTGCGATCGACGCCGAAGGCGCTGCCGCCGCGCTTAACGATGCCGACTCAGTCATCATCGTGCCCGGCTACGGCATGGCGGTTGCACAGGCACAGGGTGCGGTCTCCGAGCTCACCCGCAAGCTACGTGCGACCGGCAAGGACGTACGCTTCGCCATTCATCCCGTCGCTGGACGCCTGCCCGGCCACATGAATGTGCTTCTGGCCGAAGCAAAGGTGCCCTACGACATCGTTCTGGAAATGGACGAAATCAACGAGGATTTTTCGAACACGGACGTCGTCATCGTCATCGGCTCCAACGACATCGTCAATCCCGCAGCACAGGAAGATCCGAATTCGCCGATATCAGGCATGCCGGTTCTGGAAGTTTGGAAGGCCAAGCAGGTCTTTGTGTCCAAGCGCGGCCAAGGCACCGGTTACTCCGGCATCGAGAACCCGCTGTTCTACAAAGAAAACACCCGGATGTACTACGGCGACGCGAAGGACTCGATCAACAAGCTGCTGCCGATAATCAACTGATCTCCGCTCCAGGAGGGAGGAGTCTCGCCTACCTGGCGACTACCCTCCCCCAGGCAGACTGCGGATCCCATCGGCTCGCATGCGAGGGCCATACGTATGGCTCGCTAAGCAAGATCGACGTGCTGATGCCCTGGAATTATTCGCGGCGGACAAACGGCTGAAGTCCGCTTTTTTTGCCCGAAGCGGACGTCACGTTCATGATCGGTTGGCCATGCGCCAAACTGCCCACCCTAATCCTTGTCCAGCAAGCCCGCCGCCAAGTACCGGTACGAGCAGGAAAGAGATGAACAATCCGATAAGCCCTACCATCGCGGCAAGCCCATTTACGAAATCGCTGGAGGTGCAAACGTCGCCCCAATAGCATCCGCCGAATGCCATCATCGCTAAATCTATGAGCAGCAGTTTTACCATGAGCCACGTCTGGCCTGCTCTGAAACGGCCTTTTGCGAGTTGCCAGTAGGTGAGCGGAGCGCTGAGAAGGATGATCGGGACCGCTGCGAGTGCATAGGTTTTGAAGTCACCTATATCCATTTTGATCTCCGAAAGCTTCTTGTGAGCCTATCGAGAGCATCTGAATAAATTGGAAAAGTATTGGTCTGCTTTTGGCGCTTTGTTGCTGTTGATGTTGCAGCGGTAGTTTTCGGAACGGCCTACCGCGCTTGGTCAATGTGGCAGGAAGACACCGCTTACCCTTCGGGCACCCAAGGTCTTGTCGGGAGAAATAGTGTCGCGAGGCAATGGGATTGCCAACTCAGAAATATACTCGATCTGGCTCAAGTTCCCCGAACTCGACAGTCCGTTCCTCGAAATACACGAACACGAAGTCACGTTTGATAGGGAGCAGCCGAGAGTGAATGAACCGGGTTTCGGTCACCTGTCGTTCCAGACACCAGATATCGGCAGTATGCTGTCGGAAATTACTCGAGCGGGTGGCGCGCAGATTGGCGAAATCACGGATTTCGGGACGGCGGAAAAGCCATTTCTCATCGCCTACGCACGCGATCCCGAGGGAAATGTCCTTGAGCTTGAGCAGACCTGATCGTCAGGTCTACCCGGGCGTCGTCCAGCCGCCCAGGATGTTCGGTAGATTAAAGTGCACCATCCTCACACCCTAGTCTTCGGGCGCAATTCCAATCACGATGCCACTGAGTGTCTCGTCGAACGGTAGCTGACAGGAAAGCCGGGAGTTCTCCTGGCGGTAGTCGGATCCCTCGAGCAGCTCGGTTTCATCGATCGAGGATACCGGCAAATTTGCGCTCGTGGGAAGCTGCTCTACATACACGTGACAGGTGGCGCAGGACAGACAGCCGCCGCACATCGCCAAAAGTTCGTCAAACCCAGCATTCCGGATATTCTCCATAAGCGAGGCGCCTATCCGTCCGTCGAAGCTATGAAGCTCTCCGTCTCGGGTCCGTACTGATATGGTAGCCATTTTTCCTCCACTTTTCCTACGCCTGCACCGCCTTACGACGTGACGAGGTCAATTTCCTTGAGTTGTCTCGATGTGTCCGCCAAAGCGGCGGGATCGATCCTTGCTGCGCTGTCGACAAGCTTTCGCCCCTGCACGTAATCGCGCGGCGAATTGATGCAATCGAGGGCGAGAACCGCCCCGTCCTTCAGATAGATGAGACTGAAGCTTCGGGACGCAGGATCTCCTCGCATGACGACACTGTCGAAGCCGTAATTGAGGCCGACCGTCTGCATTTTCAGATCGTACTGATTGGACCAGAACCACGGCGTTGCATCGTATTCCTTGAACTGGTCGCAGATCGCCTTGGCAGCGGTGGTCGCCTGATCGGTCGCGTTCTGCACAGATTCGATGCGGATGCCCGGGCCATTTTCCAAGCGGGCGCAGTCGCCGACGCAATAGATGTTCGGCAGCGACGTGCGGCAAAACTGATCGACATCAACACCGTTTTCGCCCTTGGCTCCCACCGCGATTAGCGGATCGACCGATGGGATGATGCCAATTCCGACGACCACGATGTCGGCTGCAATCGCCTCGCCGGAGGCAAGAACGACGCTCGACACGCGGCCGTTCACGCCCTCCACAGAGGCGACATTGCTATTGAGGCGGATGTCGACACCGCGCGCCCGGTGCTCTTTTTCGTAAAAGCGTGATACTGGCTCCCCCGCCACGCGCGCCAGCACACGGTCAAGGGCCTCGACAAGGGTCACGTCCTTGCCGATCTCCCGGAACACTGCGGCCGCTTCCAAGCCGACGTACCCGCCGCCGATGATCACGATCCTTTGCGCATCGGGAAGAACATCGAGCAGTGCGTCGCAATCCGCCTTGCTGCGGATGTAGAAAACGCCTGCCAGGTCTTTGCCGGGGCAGGTAAGCTTCCGCGGATCGCCGCCCGCGGCCCAGACCAGCTGGCCGTAGGAGAAAGATTCACCGCGATCGGTCATCACGGTGCGAGCCGTGGGATCGACCGCGCTCACATGCCGCCCAAGCAACAATTCCACCTCACGCGCGCCCCAGAAATCCTGGGGCCGCAGGTGCATCCTGTCGAATGTCTTCTTGCCCGCCAGATAGTCTTTCGAAAGCGAGGGGCGGTCGTAAGGCACTTCCGGCTCAGCGCCGATCAGCGCGATGCTTCCCGTAAAGCCGGACTGTCTGAGTGCGGCGGCGGTCTGCGAACCGCCGTGTCCGCCGCCGACGATCACGCAGTCGAACGATCGGGTGAGGTTGTCCGGTGTCATCTCACGACTTTCTTTCAGCGCCGATGAGGACGAAGCACATCGTGGCAGGCCTGTCGCCCCTATTGCGCCAGGCATGGCGGGTGCCGCACTGGACCACGACGTCGCCCTGCTTCAGCAAGGTTTCGACGCCATCGTCGAGTTCGAGCCAGATCTCGCCGTCGAGGACGATGTCATAGTCGACCGTGTCGGTGGTGTGCATGCCGGGCGCGTCAGGCTCGAAAGCCTGGATCAGGCCGGGGATGTGGACTGTCTGCTCCGCGAAGGCGGAGGCGTGATCGACGGTTGCGAATACCGAATCCGGCGGGAAGACGACGATCATGAGTTTCGTCGCTCCCGGCTCAGGCGTGATCAATATTTGCGGCGGCGCCTGCTCAGCCTGATCTTGCGGGAGGACGGGTTTGGCGGCGGTGGCGTAAAGAACCGACGTTAAATGTCCCGGCACAGAATCGTAGGCGTGGGCGTTGGGCGTCTGGCCGTCGCTGACAAACACCGACTTCCCGTCCCTGATACCCGTGACGATGCGGCGAGGAATGCGCAATTCAGTAGCCCTATTCATAGGTCAGGCCCTTCGCTTCGAGCTGCGGACGCATGTTGTTGATGTCGAGGCTGAGTTGGCCCGACTCGTAAAGGCCGCGCTTTTCGTCTTCCATCTGTTGTCGCTTGCGGGCTTTTTCGAGCACCTGAGCTGCCTCATCGCGCTTGACCACGCAGACCCCGTCGTCATCGGCGATGATGACGTCACCCGGTTCGATATAGGCGCCGGCACAGACCACTGGCACCTGCACGTTCGCCAGCGTTTCCTTGACGGTGCCCTGGGCTGATATGGCCTTCGCCCATACCGGAAACTTCATCGCACGAAGATCGGCTACGTCGCGGACGCCGGCGTCGGTCACCAGGCCGAGAATCCCTCGCGCCTTGCAGGAGGTGGCGAGCAGGTCGCCGAAATAGCCGTCGGTGCATGGTGAGGTCGGTGCGACAACCAGGATGTCCCCCGGTTGGGCCATTTCCAGCGCCACATGGATCATCCAATTGTCGCCGGGCGGAACCTCGCAGGTCAGTGCCGTTCCACCGATGCGCGCGCCGTCGATTACCGGACGCAGGTGCGGCGCCAGCAGCCCTTTCCGTCCCTGAGCTTCATGAACCGTGGCGACGCCGAGCTTACCCAGCGCCTCACATATTTCGCGGTCCGTCCGCGGGGTCTTTGTCATTACTTTCATCGAAAATCTCCTGGTGTGACCATGGAACGCGCCTCAACAGATCGCTTAGCTGGATGCAGCTTCGAGGAGACCGCGATCGAACACGTCCCCCGCTAGAGGTCTGGCGGCTTCGTCAAGCAAGTTCGCGCGGATCATAAGGTCGATGGTGGTGTCCATCGCAGCTTGTGGAATGGACAGGTCACTGGGCCACATACCCATGTCACGCATATAGCGAAGCCCATGTGACGCCAGATCGACATCCTCCTTCGTCGTGATCCGCTGGAAAATTGGCAGCGTGACATCGTCCCGACCGGGATCGTTGGTGATCGCATAGGCATCGATGAGCGCCCGCAGGAAGCGGACAACCTTGTCGCGGTTGCCGTCCAGCCAGCTCTTGCGGCCGATGACGGCGGCGAAGACGATTTCAGGGATGATGTCGTTGATCTCGCCGATCAGGTTAAAGCCGTCCCGCTCGGCCAGGAAATTCCAGGGTGCCGGCTGCGGCGCGCAGTCGATCTCACCTGCCTGGAGTGCTTCCCAGCGCTTGGTGTGGATGCCGGCGAGTTCGAATTCATAGTCGCCTGGATAATGCAGCCCATCCTTGGCGAGCAGCATCTGCGTGTAGATCGCAGTGCCTTCGGTGAGCGACGACGTACCGATCTTCTTGCCCTTGAGATCCTTGATCGACTTGATCGAAGGCTGGGCGACGAGCGACATCGGCAGGCGGTTCGAGTTCGAAGCGATCACACGCAGTTCCCCACCTTTGACGAAGTCGGAGACCGCGCCTTCCGGCGGCGTGATGGCGAGGTCTGCTTCCCCCTCCATTACGGCGCTGGTCGCCTTGTCGACGGTACCCATCTTTTTGTATTCGATGGACAGCCCATGTTCGGCGAAAATACCGAGTTCTTCGGCGACGAAGACCGGTAGCCAGTTGAACCCTTGCGCCCCGCCTGCGAGGCTCAGATGTTGGCTCGAAGCCATTTGATTTCTCCCTGATAGTTGCGGCTTCAAAGGCCGCGCTCGCGTAGTCTCTTGTCCAACAGCGGGTAGACTCGCCGCGCGTTCCCTTCGAAGACCGCATGTCTCTGGTCGTCGTCGAGCCCGAGCTGATCGATGTATCTCTTGGTGTCGTCGAACGGATGCCCGGTCTCGGGATCGATCGCCTTGACCGCGCCGAGCAGCTCCGAGCCGAAAAGGATGTTCTTGACATCGACGACGTTGAATAGCGTATCGATGCCAGCCTGATGGTAGACGCAGGTGTCGAAGAACAGGTTGTTCATCAGATGCGTGTCGAGGCTGGGCTTTTCGAGCATGATCGACAGTCCGCGGTAACGGCCCCAATGGTACGGGGCAGCGCCGCCGCCGTGCGGGATGATCAGCTTGAGTTCCGGGTGGCGTTCGAACAGATCTCCCTGGATGAGCTGCATGAATACCGCGGTGTCCGCGTTGATGTAGTGCGCTCCCGTCATGTGAAGGCAGCGTTCGCAGGAGCTTGACACGTGGATCATCGCGGGAACCTGGAGGGCGACCATGGCCTCCCACATCGGGTCCCACCACGGATCGTAAATCGGCGGCGCGCTCCAGCGTCCGCCTGAGGGATCGGGATTGAGGTTGCAGCCGACGAAGCCGTTCCCGACGCAACGCTCCAACTCGTCGATGACAGCGGAAAGGTCGCCCTCGACCGTCTGCGGAAGCTGACAGACTGCGGCGAAATTGTCGGGAAACATGTCGACGATGCGGCCGACATTGTCGTTCGACAAACGCGACCACTCCTTGGCGACTGCCAGGCCTGGAACGTGGTGGCCCATGCCGGAGGCACGCGGGCTTAAGAGCGTCACGTGCGAACCGCGCTCGCGCTGTATCTTCAACTGGTTCGCTTCGATGATGTCATGGAGCTGCTTGTCCGGAATGCCCGGATAGATGGGCTGCTCGAAGGATTTGCCTTCCGCATAAGCGACCTGCGCCGTCCGGAAGGCATGATGCTCCGGCGGTTCCGTCGTGAAGTGGCCGTGGCAGTCGATGATGAGCGACATCAGGCGCTCCACTTCGCCGGAAGATCGGAAATGCCGCGGAACCGCCAACCCTTGCCCTTCATCTCGCGCGAGGGGTCGAGCCGGAGTTCAGGCAATTGCCGGAACACCTCCGCCAGTGCGATCTCGCCCATGGCCCTCGACAGGAAGTGGCCGGAGCAGAAATGCGGGCGGAAGCCGAACGACAGGTGCTGCTTCTTCTTGCGGAACATGTCGAAGCTGTCGGCGTCTTCGAAGCGGGTCGCGTCGCGGTTGGCGGAGCCCATGACGATCGCCACAGATGCTCCTTGCGGAATGACAGTTCCCGCGATCTCGAAATCTTCTTTGGCGACGCGCGGCGTCACGCCGATCGGAGCGATCCAGCGGAGGCCCTCGTCGAAGGCGCGCATGGCGTTTTCCTGCGGCTGCTCCGCCATGACCTTCGCTTGACCGGCATTTGTAAGAAGACCGGCGCAGGCGTTCGCTGCCGCATGGCCCGGCTCCTGCAGGCCGCCGAGGATGATGACGCGCATGGTGGGCGAAATTTCCTCCCAGCTGCGGACCTCGCCTTTGGGCATGCCTCCGTACATGACGTGGCTCAGAAGCGAATTGTTGGGCCTGGTGAGGCAGGCTTGGTAAAGATCGCCCATCTGCCTGTCGATGTCGGCAAGCGCATCGTCGAGCCGCTTCCAGATTGCCGCGTCGTTGCCGACATTCTGCAGGCCGAGCGCCATCGCATGGAACCACTCGACGAGGGTCTCGTTGGGCGTTTCCGTCAGGCCGATGACGTCGCCGATGCAGCGCACCGAGATCGGCTCGAAGAGTTCGACCGTGAGGTTCGCTTCTCCATTCTTCTTGATGGAGTCGATATAGCGCTGCACGACCGGGCGCGTCAGACCTTCAACGAACGAGCGCACGCGCTCCTGCGTAAGGTTCTCATCGATGCCTTCGCGAAGGCATTGATGGTCCTCACCGGACATCGTCAGGACGTTCGGCATGCCCATCACGCGGGCTTCCGGCCGGTCAGTCGATCCCGACGGTCCGAACACCTTGTCGTTGCCGCCGACGGTGCGGCAATCGTCGAACCGAGTGATGAAATATTCCTTCGTTCCCTCGAAGAAGGCCACTGGCTGCTCTGCCCGCAGACGCGCGTAAACGGGATACGGATCCCGGTAGAGGTTATCGCCCGTCAGTTCGGTGTGTGATCCCGTCATTGATTTCCTCCCATGCCCCCTTGGGGAGCTGTCGCCAATCTAGCCGCCACGGTCTCCAGCCGGACGGTACGTGGACGTTTCGGGGAAGCAATCGAGTGCGATTGATACTTGACATACCGAAACGTCTTCGGATACTGATAGGTATCCAAAGCGGGGTGAGCTGTCAACAACAGAAATCGACAGATCGAGGAGAAGCCGCTTCAGGAGGGAGGAATAAAGTGAACGACAGCAGCATCGAAGAGGTGCGCCCGGTGCTCCGGGCGCGGGATGTTTCCGTGCAATTTGGCGGCGTGAAAGCGCTGACAGACGTGTCGCTTTCCGTAAGGCCGGGCGAAATCTGTGGGCTGATCGGGCCGAACGGCGCCGGAAAATCGACCTTTCTCAACGCGGCAACCCGCCTCGTAAATTACGCAACTGGATCGATCATGCTCGACGGCCAGCCGCTCGAAGGCGTGGAAACGCGTGACATGATTGGAAAGGGCGTCGCACGGACGTTTCAGAATCTGGGCATCTACGCTTCGATGACGGTTCTCGAGAACGTCATGTTGGGTGCCCATCACCGGCTTGGCGGAAATTTCGCTAAGGCGATCTTCGCACCGTTCCGCGCAAGAGTGCTGGAGCGGTCTACGCGTGAAAAGGCAATGGCGGTGCTCGAGGAGGTCGGCATGGCGAACCTCGCCGCACGCGCGGCCGGCTCGCTGCCCTATCCCCTGCAGAAACGGATGGAAATCGCCCGGGCGCTTGCCGCGGAGCCGAAAATACTCCTTCTCGACGAACCCGCCGGCGGGCTGACCCACGGCGAGGTCCACGAATTCGGCGCGCTCGTCGACGGGATAAGGCGCAGACACAATCTCTCCATCCTCCTTATCGAGCATCACATGGGTTTGGTGATGAGCCTTTGCGACCGGATCGTCGTCTTTCACCTCGGCCGCAACCTTGCCGAGGGAACTCCCGCCGAAATCAAGTCAAACGATGCGGTGATCGCCGCCTACCTCGGGAAAGCGGCATGACCTTCCTGGATATCAAAGATCTGTCCGTTTTTTACGGCAAGACGCGGGCACTGTTTGACTGTTCGTTCTCAGTCGGCGAAGGCGAGTTCGTCGCCCTGCTCGGCGCAAACGGCGCCGGCAAGACGACGCTGCTGCGCGCAGTCTCTGGCCTCCTGCCCTTCAAGGGCTCGGTTTCCTATGCCGGCAAAGCGCTCGACAAGATCTCCGCCCAGACGCGCCTTGCCCTCGGTGTTGCACACATACCGCAAGGTCGCGGCACATTCACGGAGTTTACCGTGGAGGAAAACCTGTCGCTCGGCGCCACGATCGTGGCCAGCCGCTCACAGGTGAGGGAAGACAAGGAACGCTGGTACGAGACGTTTCCCAGATTGCGGGAACGGCGCAACCAACTCGCCGGAAACCTCAGCGGCGGCGAACAGCAGATGCTCGCCGTGGCTCGGGCTCTGATGTCCAGACCGAAACTGCTGATGTGCGATGAACCATCTCTCGGATTGGCGCCCTCGATCACGCAGGAAATCCTGGCGATCTTCAAATCCCTGAACAAAGAGGCCGGCATGACTTTGCTCGTGGTCGAACAGAACGTCGACATTACCCTTCAATACGCCGACAGGGCCTTTGTCATCGAAGCTGGCCAGATCGTCGCGAGCGGTGCGGCAAGCGATCTGATCGGCAACGAAGACATCAAGAAATCATATCTGGGAGTCGCCTGATGAGTTTTTTCTTCCAGCTCGTCGTCAGCGGCTTGACCACGGGCGCCATCTACGCGGCGCTGGCGCTGGCGCTCGTCCTGATTTTCAGGGCGACGAATGTCGTCAATTTCGGCCAGGGCGAGATGGCGACGTTCTCGGCCTATGGCGCCTGGCAACTGATGCAGTGGGGCGTGCCGCTCTGGCTCGCCGTTCTCGCGAGCCTCGTGGCGGCATTCGCCATCGGGATCGTGACATTCCGCCTGATCATCCGACCGATGATGGACGCTCCCGTGGAAGCGACCGTCGTCATCACGCTAGGCATCCTCGTGCTATTCCAGGCCGCCTGCATGTGGATTTGGGGGGCGGAACAGCTCTCCTTCCCAAGCCTTTTTCCAGGTGGCGGCTTTAGTATCGGCGACGTCCGCGTGCTTGCCTCTGCCGTCGGGACACTGGCAATCCTCCTGGCGATTGCCTTGGCGATGGGTTTTGTCTTCCGCTTCACCAAGCTCGGCCTGTCGATGCGCGCAGCTGCCTTCGATCGTACACGCAGCGTTCTCGTTGGTGTCGATGTCGAAAGAATGCTGATGCTCGGCTGGGGCTTCGCCGCCGTCATCGGGGCACTCGCCGCGATCCTGATTGCGCCCCGCCTATTCCTTAGCCCGACGATGATGACACCGATCCTGTTCTATGCCCTGGCGGCTGCAACGCTCGGTGGCTGGGATAGTCCGCTCGGCGCCATCGTCGGCGGTCTCGCGGTCGGTGTCGCCGAAAGCCTGGGGGCAAGCTACCTCCCGTTCATCGGAGCCGACATGCGTATCGCGGTCCCGATCGCGCTGACGTTGACCATCCTGCTCGTGAAGCCCGTCGGCCTGTTCGGCTCCTACAAGGTGACAAAACTATGAGAGACATTTCCCTCTCAACCGCGATCAAGCTTGGTGTCTTCGCAATCGTCGCGGTATCGATCCCGGTCTTCGCCCCGGCCTACGCACTCCAGCAAGTGGCCATAGCGATCGCCTATACAATTGCGATCCTCGGTCTGAACCTTCTGATGGGATATGCCGGGCAGATTTGCCTCGCCCAAGGAACGCTGTTCGGCGTTGGCGCCTATGTTACCGCCATCCTAAACGCGACCTACGGCATTTCTTCGCTGGCCACGCTACCGGCCGCGGCTGCGGTCGCCGCCGCAGTCGGCCTGGTGATCGGCCTTCCGGCGCTCAGGCTTCAAGGTCTGCAGTTGGCCATCGTCACCTTCGGTATCGCGGCGGCATTCCCGCAGTTGCTCCTCAAGATGGGAAGCCTGACCGGCGGCGTATCCGGGCTTCCCGTCGACGCTCCCGAGACGCCTGATTTCATGGCGGATGTTCCGGAGCTTTGGCTTTACCTGATCTCGCTCGCCTGTGCCGGCGTCGGTGCATTGCTCGTCTCCCGAATGCTGTTCGGCGACGCCGGTCGCGCTCTGAGGGCACAGCGCGACAACCCTCAGATTGCCCAGGCGCTTGGCGTGAACCTGACGCGCAGCCGACTCTGGGCGTTCGCGATCAGCTCGGCGCTCGCGGGACTGGGCGGTGGCGTGTTCGCGATCGTCAGCGGCTTCATCAGCCCGGAGTCTTTCCTGGCGATCCTGTCGATCAACATCGTGATTGGCAGCATTGTTGGCGGCGTCACCAGCATCGTCGGCGCCTTCGTCGGCGGCCTGTTCATGGTGTTCGTTCCGAGTTGGGCATCGGACATCAACCTGAGCCTCGGCAATCTGATTTACGGCCTCGCGCTGATCCTCATCATGATGGTCGCACGCAACGGGGTGACTGGCTTCATCGAAAAATGGCTTTCGGTGATTTTTCGGAGGTCGGCTGGCTGAAAGCCCGCCATCGAACTGGGAGGAATTGAAATGAGACTGATCTCTATACTGAAGGGATGTACGATGCAGCTGGCCGCGGCCGGGTTGCTCGTCGCTTCTCACGCTAGCGCCGCGGAACCTTCGCCAGGCATCACAGATGACACGATCAAGGTCGGCGTGACCGGACCTTTGACCGGTCCTGTCGCGGTCGTCGGCGGCGTCGCCGAGGGCATTAGGGCGCGTGTCGAACAGGCCAACGCCGAAGGCGGCGTCAAGATGGGCGACGGCAAGACACGCAAGATCGAACTCGTCATCGAGGACGATGGCCTTGATCCGCAGCGCACATTGGCGAATGTCCGCAAGATGGTGGAAAAGGACAAGGTCTTCGCCTTGGTCGGCACGGCTGCCACCCCGAACAATCTCGCGATCGGACGCTACATCACTCAGAAGAAGGTGCCGAACGTCTTCATGTACTCCGGGGTTATTTCCCTGAACGCTCCGGAGTGGGAAGTTGGGTTCGTGCCGTCCTTCTCGACGGAAGCGGACGCGTTTGCCGAATATCTCGCGATGAACAAGCCCGACGCCAAGGTCGCGTTCCTGTATCTGAACACGGAAACAGGCCAGACATTCATGAAGGCATTCGACCGCGCGATCGAGGGTTCGGCGATTAGAGTGGTCGAACGTCAACCAGTGACATCACAAGACCCCACTGTGGAAACCCAGCTCAATACGCTGAAGGCCTCCGGCGCCGACACGCTCGTCATCATCGCCGCGCCTCGCCAGGGCGGCGAGGCCATCCGCTTCCAATCCGAAAGCGGCTGGAAGCCGTTGACCCTGGTCACAAATCTTTCGTCTTCGTATCCGGTCCTTCAGTCCGTTGGCCTGGAAAATGCCAAGGGTATCATCACCTCAGACTTCCTGAAGCCGATCATTAGCGACCAGAAGTCCAGTGACGAGGGCATCAACCGATACCTCGATGCCATCAAGTCGGCCAAAGTGAACTTTGTCTTCGCCAACACGATCGGCCAAACCGGTTATTCGATCGGCGATGCGCTCATCCAGTCACTTGAAAAGCTAAAGGAGCCGACCCGCGAGGAACTGATGAAGGTCGTCCACAATATGGACGGCTG
This sequence comes from Rhizobium sp. M10, assembly GCF_002531955.1. Taxonomy (NCBI): domain Bacteria; kingdom Pseudomonadati; phylum Pseudomonadota; class Alphaproteobacteria; order Hyphomicrobiales; family Rhizobiaceae; genus Rhizobium; species Rhizobium sp. M10. The sequence continues at coordinate 15,412 of NZ_NWTA01000012.1, forward strand.
GCAGAGCCCGCTGCTTTTCGACGGCATCAAGGTGACAACCAAGGAGGGGTCCGACGTCTTTCCGATCGAGGCACTCCAGCTTTACCAGTTCGATGGGCAGCAATATAATCCGGTCGGCGGGGTATTGCATTTTGAAGGAGATACGCACGAGTGAGCGTTACGTTCGCTTCGCGCGCACCATGGCGCCGACCCCTGTCTTCGCCAGTCGGTATCCAAATTGGGCCGCAGGGGACGGTGCGCTTCATTAGCTGTTGAGCGAGTACAGCCGTTCCGGCCTTTGCAAAGACCGGAACGGCCATTTCTTGAAAGCGGCAGCTAACGTGTAGCCACCGATCTGGTTGGAGGAGATCAGCATCGATCCCATTGCGCCGTGAGGCCGGCGAAGCGGACCGACTAACAAGCCAGGAAAACGTAGCCCAACGCTTTTCAGTGCCGCCCGCTTACTTCGGCGCTCCCCGCCTGACCAGCTGACGGCAGGATCTGTATACGCGTGGGCGCTCGTGCTGGTGCTCGCTGGTCTCGTCATTTCAGAATTCGGAAGACGATCTGCTCCAGCTCAGGAGGGGTTTCTGCGGTAGATGCGCCAATCGGCGGTCTCCCGCACGAGGTCATAGTGTCGGGCTATATAGTGCGCATAGATGTCCCGCATGCCGTCTCCGGTCCAGATTTCTATGGGCCACTTCGGGTCGAGGATCAGGTCCACGTCGGCGAACATCTCTTTCGCGGCTGGATGATACTCAGGCCCAAGAGTGCGTCCCCAATGATACCAGACGCTATCTCCGGCCGGCGGCGTGAGACGGAGGCCGGCAGAAAACGGATTAACGAAATCCAGAACGGCAACACGCTTAGACCCGGCATCCAATTGGGAAAGGGCGGCCGAGGCGTCGGCAAGTGTACGGTTGTAACGTTGGAAATATTCGAATTGGCCGGCACTCCACATCTCAACAAGCCGAACCCCGGAAAAGGCAGGCAGCGGAACAGCTTCGCCTCGTCCGCCGGCCGAATAATAGGCATGAATGGCAAGCGACGCAGCATTGCCGACCGCAGCCGGCATGAGCAGAAATGCTACGAGCAGCGGCAGGGCGATCCGCGCTCTTGCATACCGAGAGCGAAGCTCGGCGCGAAAGAGACTTTCCGAGAGCACGGCAGCGCTCGCACCCAGCGTCAGAATCCCAAAGAATTGGAAGTTCTGCTCGATCAGGAGGATTCCTGATGTCATGCAGAAGCCGACAAAGAGCAGATGCCGATAGGTTGGTGTCAGGATGAGAAGGACGACGGCGACAGCCAGGTAAGCAAGAAGGTCGGCGAAATTATTCCGTACCACGTGACCGATCGCCGTCATCGTCGGGAGGCCACCGCTGTTCTTCCCGGCAAGACTGATGTCGAGGAGGTAGTTGACCCCTCCGCCCCAGACCATCTCAATCGCCAGGATGCTAGCGGCGACGATCCCAAACGCGAGCGCCACCCAGCCGGTCTGGCGACGGTCAAAAAGCATGAACACCAGAAAAGCAAGGCCCACGACACCATAGGTGATCTTGGTGTAAAGCATCAGCAGCACGAGGAAGCTGGCGCATGCTGCGTCCGCGCCTTTGCCGCTGGTGGCGCCAGGCAAGCGGCACAGGTACATGACCAGCAGCAAGCCGAGTGACGCCCAGCCGATCCGGTTGTAAAACATGGCAAAGCTGAGCTCCCCGATCCGCTCGCCCGGGTTTGCAGGTACCGCAAGCACCAGAAGCAGACAGCTTGCCAGCAGCAGCCCGAGCGGCCAATGCATTCGGCTGCCGACGATTTCGGCGGCGACGAGCGAAAATAAGAGGATCAGCAGGGACAGTCCCACTGGCATTGCCGCACCCATGCTACCGGACAGAGTGTAGCCGACAGCCGGGATATAGAATGTCAGCGGCCCGAGAGGTGTGTGGAAATCAACGTTCGGCACCTGTCCAGCCGCGATCCGATGTGCGCCATCCAGAAAAACGAATAGATCGTTGACGTATTTGGTTGTGACCGTTGCGCCCGGCAGTGCGAGGAGTCCGGCAAGAAACAATCCGATGCAGGGGACAATGGCACGCCACCAGTTCAACCGAACGGCCGGTCGCGCTGTACCTTTCTCCCGTATCGACGTCGATGCTTGCGTCACCGTGCCTCACTTCGCGCCTTTGCCTGGGCGCCACTGATAAATCGTCCATTCGGATGTCTTCCGCACCACATCGAAATTCGCCGAAAGGAACGGGCCATACAGCTCCTGCAACGGCAGGCTGTTGATGCCTGTTTTGGGCACCATGACGATTTTGACGTCGGCAAAGAGCACCTCCGGCGGGATGTAGGATCTTTCGTTGATGTTGCGGTTCCAGTGAAGCCAGGCGGTGTCGCCGGCGGGCGGGCGAATGCCGAATCCGGCCGAAAACGGGTTTGCAAAATCGAGAACGAAAACCCGTTCGGCTGGAACCGGCAGAGATTGAAGCAGCGCGCCGCCGCTGACGATGCCATCGAGGTAGCGCCTTATGAAATCGGGCTCCCCGCCCGGTGGATCGACTTCCCGGACATCGTCAAATCGCGGCAGCCCGAGAGACTGACCCGCCTTCTCGGTCGCGAGAGCCGTATGCAGGGCGACGGCCGCGCTGTGCTGCACGATCGGAGGCAACAGGAACAAGATAACGATCAGCGGCAGGGCGCCGGCAGCACGAGCCAAGCGTCCTGCTCGTCCGCCTTCATTGTCCGGTTGAAGCCGGGCCGTCTTCTGCGCCAGTACGGTGGCCCCGCAATAGAGCGTGATGATGCCCCAGCTGTGGGCGTTCTGATTGATGAGCGCCACACCGGCGCCGATGCAAAAGCCACAGAAGACAAGATCTTTCAAGCTGCGGCTTTGCCAGGCGGCGAGCGAAGCGACGGCCGCGAACACGGCGAGATCGGACATATTTTCGCGCAGATTTTTCAGAATGCTGCCGACATCATGACCGCCGCTGACGCGCGCCGCCGCCCGCAGATCCTCGATGTGCTGGGCAGTTCCGCGCCAGAAGAACTCGATGGCGACCATCGCCAGTCCTGTCAGCAGCAGGGCTGTCACGCCCCAGCGGCGTTGTTGCCGATCCGATAGAATGATCAGGATCAGACCGGTTCCGGCAAGGCCGTAGGTCACCTTCGTATAGAACGAGACAAGCAGAAGAAAGGCGGCCGCGAGAGCATCGGCAATATTATTGCGCCTGTTTGGCGACTGCGGCGCCAGATACATAACCAACAACAGGCCGAGAGCGACCCAACCGATGCGGTTATAGAACATCGCGAAGGAAGGATACCAGATCGAACTGCCGAGATTGATCGGAGCCGCGAGAATGAGAACAAGGAATATGCCGAGTGCGGCAGCCAACGAAGGTGCGAGGCGCGACGCAAGAATGCGGATCATCGCGGGGATGAAAGCGACGAGGACGATCGCCATCCCAAGTGGTATGGCAGCTCCGAAATTTCCTGACAGAAGATATCCCGCAGCCGGAATGTAAAATACGAGTGGCCCGAGCGCCGTGTGGAAATCGCGGTTCGGCACCTGACCAAAGGCGATGCGATGCGCACCGTCGATAAAGATCAGCACGTCATTGATGAAAGCGGCATTGATGGTCCTGCCCGGCAGTGCCAGCATGGCCGCACAGGCCAAGGCGACGACGATGATCGCGAGTTCCGCCGACAGCAATCGCCGTATCCAGGCCGCAGGTCGCCTGTGGGCACTACCTCTCGCTCCGATGGCGTAGGCGGCCTGATTGGTGGGTTCCGTCACAGCCGCAACCTCTTGAAGATGGACTCTGGGATTGACCGGATTACCGTCATCAGCGGACGCCAGACCGCTCTGACGTAGACGACGTCACTGCGGCTCCCGTCCTCGGCGGCCGCGAAAATCTTTTGCGCCACCTCCTGCGGTTCGGCCGTGAGAAGCGGCGGAAGCTTCATCCCATCCGTCATCCGCGTGCGAACGAAGCCGGGCTTCACGGTCAGCACGCGCACGCCGGACCGGGACAACCTGTTCCTCAAGCCGGACAAGAAGGCGGTCAGGCCAGCTTTGGCGGCGCCATAGACATAGTTCGACGCTCGTCCGCGATCGCCGGCGACAGAGCTTGTCCCCACGATCGTGCCCGATCCGCGCGCCGCGAAACGCTCGGCCAGAAGACCAAGAAGCAAAGCCGGACCCTCGAAGTTGGTCCGCATGACCATGGCGGCATATTCGAGCTCTTGTTCAGCCCGCGACTGCTCACCCAGTTCGCCGACGACGCAGACCACCGTGTCGGGCAAGGGCGATACGGCGCCGAGGAAGGCCTCGAAGCGCGTAGTCTGCAGGATATCGAGCTCATGAACGCTGACCGCTGCTCCAGTCCGAGCGGCGATGTCGTCGGCTTCACGTTGAACGGCCGCGCGCGTCCGTCCTGCCAAATGAATGGCCCAGCCTGCCTCGGCATACACAATTGCCGTCGCCCGACCAATATCCGAGGTCGCGCCGATCATGAGCAGTGTCTTGCCGGTCCCCTTCATATGCCGAGCCTTTTTGCCAAGCGGGAATTGAAGCGACGATCGGCCCCGGTTGCTCTTCGCAGCTCTTTGAACGCGTCCAGTCTGGGGTAGCCGGATTCGAAGGTAAGGCGGGACTGGCGCGCATCCTTGGCGAGATAGAGGCGCCCCCCTGCCTTGACAACCAGCTCGTCGATTTCGTCGAGCAGCCGCAACACCTCTTGCGTGGCCGGCAGGTCGAGCGCGAGCGTATAGCCCGGCGCAGCAAAGGAGAGCAGACCTGCACTGCCTCGCAGCCGTTTGAGAACGGCAAGAAATGAACCTTTGCCCGAGTGCGCAAAACGGTCGAGGATGCTCGCGAGAACCTGGAGCGCGTCAGCATCCGGCACCACGCATTGATGCTGGAGAAAGCCTCGTTTGCCGTAAAGTCTGTTCCATTGAAGGATGCGGTCGAGAGGGAAGAAGTAATTATCCCAATGGACCAACAAGGATTTGGCAGACTTGCGAATACCGGACCGGAAATAGAGCTCATTGAAGGCGGCAACGCTCGCCCTGTTCAGGAGCCAACCCGGCATATCGAGCGGCAGGAAAAGGGCCGCGCTGGAGGGCGAAGGAAAGCGATCGGCCTTCGGCGTCTCACCGACCTGATCCTGTGTTGCGTGCTCGCCCGCAAAAATCAGCGACCGTCCGAGAGAAGCGCCTTTCGACAGGCAATCGATCCAAGCCACCGAATAGGTCGCGTCCTCCGATTGCCGCAGCGCCCTCAATGCTTCGCCGAGATTCTCGGCTACGGTCGTCTTCTGGGTGATCCAACCGGTCTCGATCGGCCTCAAGCGAAAGCTTGCTTCGGCAATGATGCCTGTCAGGCCCATCCCGCCGATAGTCGCTGAAAAAAGCTCCGTATTCTGCGAGCGGCTACAGGTGAGGATCTCGCCGCTGGCGGTCACCAACTTCAGTTCGTCGACGTGATCGCCGAATCCACCATGGCAATGATGGTTCTTGCCGTGAACGTCTGATGCGACCATTCCGCCGATCGTGACGAACTTCGTGCCCGGAACCACCGGCGGAAAATAGCCGCGGGGCACCAGCGAACGCAGGACGTCGGAAAGCATGACGCCCCCCTCTACGGTGAGGACGCGATCGGTAGCATCGAACCTTTTCATCCGGTTCAATCCACCACACATCAAGGTGGAATGCTCGCCGATCGCAGCGTCACCATAGGAGCGGCCATTGCCGCGAGCGATCAAACCTGGGTGCGATGCTGCAATCCCGCTCAGGGCCTCCGGAAACCGGCAGTTCAACACCTCGCTCTCATGACGCGGATAACGTCCCCAGCCCTCCATCGTCCGTCACGCCTCCCTTGGCTTGAAGACGAACTTTCGGTCGAGAGCGTATTTCGAGACATAGCCGATCGCCAAGCCGATCGCTCCGCCGGTGTATTTGGCAAGTTCCGTCTTCCAGAGTGTCCAGAAGGCAATTTCGAACCCCCAGAATATGAGCGTCGTCAGCACGCTGAACAAGCCGTACAGCGCAACCTTCGACATCTCGTCGCCATGCGAGGAGTAGCGGTCGAAGAAGATCCAATTTTTGTCGAGAACATATTTCAGGGCGAAGCCGGCGGCGGTGCCCGCGAGGATCGATGGCATCAGGCCCGGCCACGGCGCTATTTGGAGAACGATCGCCTGGACCAAGAAATTGGCGGCGGTGGAGAGCATCGCGAAGGCGACATAGCGGAGCGCGACGCCGGTGGGAGTGCTTCGCTGCTGGAACTGCGAGCCCATCATGACCACCTCACATCGCGGCAACGACGAACAGGCTGGCAGCCCCCAGCGTGGCGAGACTGACCTTGTCCCTGATAGCGAAGACCACCGGATCATCATGCATCTGCCCCCGATGGGCGAGCATGAGGATGCGCGCGATCCAGCAGGCGAGGACCGGCCCCGCGAGCCACAGCATTCCCGGCCGGGCATAGATGTCCTGTGCGTTGTCGCTCGCGGCATAGAGGGCAAACAGCGTCAGCGCATTCATCCCCGCCCCCGCTGCCAAGGCACCCACCATGCCGATGTCGGCCTTCCTGTAGTCCCGGCCCTTGGAGTCCGGCAGGCGCGCGGCGCGACGTCCGATCAACTCGGTGTACCGTTTGACCAAAGCGAGCGAGAGGAACCAGCTCATCATGAAAGCCAGGAGCCAAGGCGATGGCCAAACCGAGAGGGCTGCGGCCCCTCCGATCACCCGCGTGGTATAGAGAGACGCGAGGGCCACGACATCCAGGATCATCTTGCGCTTGAAGAAAAACGAATAGGCGGTGGTCAATGCAAAATATCCCGCCAACACAAGAACGAACCCTGGCGTCACCATGACGGCAACCATGAGCGATAGGAGAAGCAGGATTGGGATGACGGCAATGGCGTCCGAAAGCGGGATGTCACCGCAAGCAAGAGGCCTGCGGCATTTCGTGCGATGGCCGCGGTCGTCCTGGAGATCCACCAGATCATTGAGGATATAGACGCCGGAAGCACAGAGTGAGAAGGCGAGGAAAGCCAGACCGGCGCTGACCATGCTGTCGACATCGAAGAGCTGATTTATCACAAGCGGGACAAAGACCAGCCCGTTCTTGACATACTGATGCACACGCAACAGCCGCGCCCAAGTGCGCCAGGTCGCCTTTTCACACGGAAGATGTTGGACGTTGGCGCACTGTCGGCTGAGTTTTTGCGCGACCGCGGGCGATGTCCGTATGGCATAGGATTTTGCGGCATGGCGCCAGACAGGAAGATCGGCCACATCGTTGCCAATATAGTCGAACCCGCTTTTTCCGAAAGCGGCGACGAGTTGTTCCGCTTTGACATCGGCAGCGCAGTTCGTTGTTTCGCTGGTTGCAAACCAACCGTCGAAAAGGCCGAGATGTTCGGCAACTGCGGAAACGAGACGCTCATGGCTCGCTGACGCGAGATAGATAGGTCGTCCCTCCTCCTTTGCGGCCCGGATCACCTTCAAGACCTCCTCGTCATACGGAAGGAGAGCCGGATCGAAATCCACTGGTTGCGAAAGACGGTGCTTCAGACAGGCTTTTCCGCCGAACAGGGCCTTGACGAGATCCACAGCAGAGTGAGGGCGTCGAGCGAGTTCGGAGAAAGCGGTTTCGATCAGCAGATCGGATCGTACGAGGGTGCCGTCCAGATCGACCACCAATGGGCAAGGCTGCAGTAACGTTTCGAGGTTTCCGGGACAGACCGCCGACGGCGGCGCATGTGGCTCGAGGCGTTCATCCTCCTGGAGTCCCGGCAGAAACTCTCTTTGCAGGAGGAACTCACGTTGCAGCTCGCTCAAAGGAATTCCCCTCTGCTTCAAACCCAGAAGTTCGTCGAACGCCGGCCGAGGCGGTTAGTTCCATTGCCGCAGAAATGCTCCCTCAGGTTGCGCTTATCCTGCCCATCCCGAAATATTTCCCGGAAAACTCGTGGTCTGCAAGGGAGGATGATTGCCTGCGTTCATCCGTGCTTTTGATGACGCACCTTTCGATCTCGCCCATGTTCTATTCAATCGGCCTCTTTACGGTTGGCGCGAAGATGGTGGTTCTCAAGAGCGTTGATGAGTTCGGCTAAGATCGTCCCGTCTACGCCAACGACATGCCTGTCTTCGGGGTAGGCGCCACTCGCTATGTCGGCGGAAAATTCGCGGAATGCGTTGACACGTTCATTCTGCAGACGGTCGAATTCGGCGGCGAAGTTGCGATAGGTTTTCGAGTGCCGGGGGTAATGACCTCTGTTGGACCCCAACACATCGGTGGCGAAAAGATATTGGCCGTCGCAGCCGGCACCGGCGCCCATCGACATGACGATGAGCGATGTTCTTTTCGTGATTTCCGCGGCAACGGCTGCGGGGACGACTTCGAGCTCCACCATGACGGCACCTGCCGCTTCCAAGTGGCGTACGTCATCATAGACGCGCACTGCCGTCTCCAAGCTCTTTCCCACGGCCTTGAAGCCGCCTGTCCAGGTCGCTTTTGCCGGGATCAATCCGGCGTGGCCGCAGACAGGAATTCCTTCTTCGGCCAGCCGTCGAATGATCCGCGTGCTGGCAGCACAGTAGACGGCGTCGGCCCCAGCACGACGCGCGGCGAAGGCTGCGTGAAGATATTCCTTGGGCGTAGCGAAGAGGCCGTAGCTCAGGCTCGTCACGCAGAAGATCGTTGGGGCTGCGTCCTTGAAGCTCGGCTGATCGAGCAGAGGCGGCGGCACGGAGATCATGTCGATGCCGGCCTGCTCCGCAGCGGCCGCTTCTTCCAGGCTTTCGACGCGAAGCATCGACAGCTGGCGCTTGCCTTTCAGGGTGCGCAGGTCGGCAACCGTTAGCCGTTTTCGGTTGTTCATGACATGGCGACCTTGGGGGCGAGGAGCGTTTTCAGTTTGATGTCTGCATCGGCGAGGCAGACAGGGTCAGGCGAAACTCGGTTTCGGATCATCGCTTCGGCAATCTTTATGTCCCTGGCGATGCTTGTGCCGCGCGCGATTCCGCCGGCGAAGACCATGGTTCCGTCCGGCGCGAGTTGGAAGACGATCACGGCGCCGTCGTTCATTGTTCTGACAATGGAGGTGCCGTCGTTGCGGGTGAGCCCAACCACCTGCAGTCCGAGTTCATACTGATCGGACCAAAACCAAGGGACGTTGACGAAGGGCTCGCGACTTCCCAGCATGGCAATAGCGGCATGCTCCCCCTGTTCCCGTGCACTCCGCCAGCTTTCGATGCGAATGCGCCGGTCGCCGAATAGTGCTGCTGGAAAGCTGCAGCAGTCACCGGCCGCAAAGATATTGGCGTCACCTGTCTGCAAATTGAGGTCGACTTGAATGCCGTCGTGGCATGCCAGCCCGCAAGCATGGGCAAGTTCAGTGTTTGGAGTCGCACCGATCCCGACCACAACGAGGTCAGCCTTCACCGCTTTGCTGCCGGCAAGCTCGATCGTGGCGGCCTCGTCGCCGGCATGTATGCCCAGGATGACGGAGCCAGTCTCGATGACGACACCTGCCTCGGAATGGCGGGCGGCAAGCACCTCACCGATACAGGATGGCACGCCGCGCATAAGGATTCGCGGCTGCGCCTCGATCACGATGACATCGGCATCTTGTTGCCGTGCCACGGCAGCAAGCTCCAGGCCGATAAAGCCGGCCCCGACCATTGCCACCCTGATGCCGGGCCTTATGCGACCATGGAAACGATCCGCATCATCCAGCGTCCGAACCGTCATGATCCGGTCATGCGCGGCCACGCCTGTCAGGGATCGCGGGCTCGCCCCTGTGGCCAGCAACAGCTTTTCATAGGGCACGCGCCTGCCGTCCTGAAGAGCGACTTCCCTGCTTGACCGGTCGATAGCGGCCGCAGTGGTCGACGACAGATGATCGATCCGAAGAGCGGCGAGTTCGGCCTCGGTGATGATCGTGGTCGCTGCGCGACCCGGCGAACCCTTCGAGAGCGGCGGACGCTCATAGGGCATATGACGTTCGCCGTTGATCAAGGTCACGGTTCCCTCATAATCTTTCTCCCGCAAGGCCACAGCCGCCCGGCAACCGGCTTCGCCCGCGCCGACGATGACCATGCCGCGCGCCGGCATCAGGAAATCGCCATCTGCAGGCGGTCGCCGTCCAACCGAACGGCATAGATCGCCAGGTTTTCGCAGACAGGACCGCTCAGCGCCTTGCCGGTGCGATAATTGAACCGGCCATTGTGTTTGGGACATTCGATGATGTCGCCCATGACAAGCCCGTCAGCGAGCGCGATGCGCTCATGGGTGCACAGGCCATCGGTCGCGAAGAATTTTCCGTCGGGGCTGTGGTAGACGGCATAGGTCCTGCCGCCGTGGTCGAAGCGAATGACGTCTTCCTCATCGATGTCGTCAATACCGCAGACGTCGATCCAGATCTGGTCGCTCATGATCCTGGCTCCTAGCTCACCAGCGCCGCGCTGGGCATGACAACGAGATCATGAAGTTCACCGCGATAGGGCTTCGCCGTCGGCGGCAAGCGTCGTTCGACATAGTAGCCTGGATCCCGTACCTGCTTCAAAACCGCCGGCACGATCTCGCTATAGGCGGCGAGCAGGCTGGGATAGGGTGTTGCCGTATCGTGCTTGATGGCCTCATGCAGCTTGGGAAGCGTGTAGTAAGGCACCATCGGGAACATGTGGTGCTCCACGTGATAGTTCATGTTCCAGTAAATGAAGCGGAACAGCGGATTCATCATCACCGTCCTCGAATTCAGGCGATGATCAAGCACGTCTTCGGCCAGTCCCGCATGCTGGGTGAGATCGAAGAGGCGCGCCAGCCAGGCGCCGTACATCGTCGGCAGCGCCCCGACCAGCAGAACCGGAATCCAGCTGCCGAAATAGATCGACAACAATACCGACGCCGCATGAATGGCCAGCCAGATGCGGGCGGTGCGAAAGACCTTGGCCCGCGCCGTCTCCGGCAGGAACGCACGCTCATCCGCCGTCAGCCGACCGAAGCTGTGCTGGATCATCGAAATCGTCGCCTTGTAGACTCCGGGAACCGCGAAGAAGCTCAAGATGATCGACGGGATATTGGGCGGCCGCTTGACCGCGATCTCGGGATCGCGTCCGACAATCAGGGTGTCCGTGTGATGGCGGGCATGGCTCCAGCGCGTGACTTCGGGTTCGCGCATAATGAGGAAACTCGCCACCTGATAGACAACGTCGTTCATCCAGATCGTCTTGAAGGCCGTGCCGTGGCCGCATTCGTGCCAGCGGGAGTCCGAGGCCGATCCATAGAGCACGCCGTAAATGATGAAGAACGGCAGCGCCGCCCAGCTGCCGAAAAAATAGACGCCGCCGAGGGCGCAGGCGACCATCAGCCCCCACCATATCGCGGTATCCCTGAGCGCCGGGCCATCCTGGCGCTTCATCATCGCCTTCATGTCCTTGCGGTCGAGCGCAGTGTGATACCACTCGGCGGCGGCCAGCCCCGCCTGTTCCGCAGCTTTTGAATCCGCACCGACCAGGCTGTAGTCGCGCTTTTGGGTGCCTGTCATCTGGATACCTCCGATCGATGGAGAAAAGGATACCCTTGCGATCTTCTTGATCAAGGCGCTATGATGCTTTCCATCATTCTTGGCAATTTTTGATGAAAATTCATCAAGAGAGGCAGACGATGGCAAAACGTGTTACCGCAGCCGACGTCGCACGAAGAGCGGGCGTCAGCACGGCGACTGTCGACCGCGTCCTGAACGGACGCACGGCAGTCAGCGACAAGCGCGCCGAACTCGTTTACCAGGCGGCGCGCGAGCTGAATTACCACGGCGTGCCCGCCTTGAGATCGAGACTGCCCGTCAGGCGCAAGGTCGTGCGAATAGGCCTGGCGCTCCGGCGCCGGCACAACTCCTTCTATGTCGCGGTCGAAGCCGCCATCCGGTCCGCCTCCACGAAATTCGAGGAGGCGGACATCGATCTCACGGTGGTCTACCAGTCCAACAATTCGCCGCGGGAGGCCGCGTCCATCATCCGAAAGCTTGCCGAGACATGCCACGCGATCGCCATCATGGCGCCCGACCATCGGGTGGTGTCAGAGGCCGTGATCGAAGTGCGAAGCCGAAACGTCTTCGTCTTCTCTTTCCTATCGGATTTCGCCGTCGACGCCCGGCAGGCCTATCTCGGTCTCGACAACAGGAAGGCGGGCCGGTCGGCGGCCTGGGCTGCGGCGCATACCGCCCCCAGACCCGGCGCACTCAGCATCGTCGTCGGAAACTACAGCTATCTGGCCCAGGAGATGAGGGAGGCCGGCTTTCGTGCCTATATTCGGGACCATGAAACCGACTTTTCGGTGATGGACACAGTGGCCGCAGCAGAGTCGGAAGACGATGTGCGCATGGCCGTGGGCCGCCTTCTCGATGGGCATCCCGACATCGTCGGCATCTATGTGGCATCGGGTGGCTTCGAGGGCGCGCTGGAGGCGCTGCGCCGGCGCGACAAGATCGGGGCGGTAAGCCTGATCTGCAACGAGCTGACGCCGAGCTCCCGACAGGCCCTCATCGACCGGAGCGTGGCAATGGTCATCGCCACGCCGATCGATCAACTTGCCGAGCAGCTGGTTTATGAAGCCGCCCACGCCGCAACCGGCAAAGCAGACGATGTATCGAAGCCCGGACCTATTCCCTTTTCGCTCTACATCGCGGAGAATATCTAGGTGCTGTTCCGGAGACCGTTAATCCTCGTGTAAGCCACGTGAACTCGAGCAGATCACGTCTGCCTTCGCTTCTCCTCTTGTCAGCCAACCAACGTCGCCGTAACGAATCTCTTATGGACAAATCCATCGACTCACTCACTGGCGCCTCGACCTACCTCAACATACGGGGAGACATCATTTTTGGCGGTCTGCCGCCTGGATCGAAGCTGACGCTTGCGCCGCTTCGGGAGCGCTATGGCGCCAGCGTGCCCACGCTCCGCGAAGTCCTGAACAGACTGACATCCGAAGGTTTCGTGGTGTCCGAAGATCTGAAAGGTTTCCAAGTCGCACCGGTATCCATCAAGGGATTGAAGGAAATAGCCTCGCTGCGTGAGCTGTTGGAGTCCAGCGGCCTGCAGGACTCGCTGAAAGCAGGCGATGTGGAATGGGAGTCGGACGTACTGGCCGCTCATCATCGACTGTCATCGATCGAAGGCGCCATGATCCGTGGCGAAAAGGTGAATGTCAGGACATGGAAGCAGTGCGATCGGCAGTTTCATGCGGCACTGATCGCGGCCTGCGGCTCCGACTTTCTCGTTCGCACCTATAACAGCGTCTTCGACCATTACCTGCGATATCAGATGCTTGCGCTCGGCTTTCGCGGCGAGTCGGCGGCACAGGAACACCGCCAACTTCTCGAGGCGGCACTTGCCCGGGATGTGAACAAGGCACTCGAGGTTCTCCACGTTCATATCGCCGAAGGTGTGAAGCAGGCAATCGCCACCGGGCCCCTGAGCAAAAGCCTTGCTCGGTAATGACGAAGGCATCGCGCGGGGTGCGCGATGCCTCGGAGAAACCGACACGGGCGAATGGCTCTACGACTCCACGAACTCTTCCTTGTTCTGCTGGAATGCCGGCAGGAAGATCAGAAGTACCAGGGCCAGGATCATCAGAATAAGGACGATCGAAATCGGCCGGGTGACGAAGATCGAAGGGTCGCCCTTCGAGATGACGAACGCGCGGCGCAGATTCTCCTCCGCCATCGGGCCCAGGACGAAACCCAGCAGAAGTGGGATCGGCTGAAAGCCGAGCATGATGAGCACGACGCCGAAGACGGTGAACCCGGCCATGATGAACAGCATGATCGGCGTCACATTGAGCGTGTAGGCCCCGATACAGCAGAAGACGACAATCGCCGGAAAAAGCACCCTGTAGGGTACCTTCAAAAGCCGAACCCAGATGCCGATCAATGGCAGATTGATGACGACGAGCAGCAAATTGCCGATAATCATGCTGGCGATGAGGCCCCAGAACAGGTCGGGGCGGGAAGAAATCACCTGCGGCCCCGGTTGGATGCCCTGAATCAGCATGGCTCCGAGCATCAAGGCAATCACCGGATTGGTCGGTATGCCCAGCGTCAGCAGCGGAATGAAGGATGTCTGCGCCGCCGCATTGTTCGCGGCTTCAGGACCGGCGACGCCTTCTATGGCGCCGCGGCCGAACCGGGACGGATCCTTGGCGATCCGCTTCTCCACCATGTAGCTGGCGAAGGGGCTGAGCGTGGCACCGCCGCCGGGCAGGATGCCGAGCAGGGATCCGATCGCCGTCCCGCGAATGGCAGGAAGCACGGCCTCCTTCAAGTCCGACAGGCTCGGCAGAAGATTGGTGATCTTCTGCGTCATCACCTGGCGGGACATGGGCATCGACAGGTTGAAGATGATCTCGGTCAGCCCGAAAAGCGCCATTCCGACCGGAACGATATCGAGTCCCGACGATATCTCGCCGATTCCGAACGTATAGCGCAGGGACCCCGTCTCGACATCCGTGCCGACCAGCCCCAAGAGCACACCAAGAAGCGCCATCGCAAAGGCATTGAGGACGGAGCCGTGGCAGAAAACGACGGAGGCGACGAGGCCAAGCAGCATCAGCAGGAAATATTCGGGCGCGCTGAAGTTCAATGCGAGAGACGCCAGCGGCGGCGCGAAGAGAACGATCAGAAACGTCGCGACGCAGCCGGCAAAGAGGGATGAAAGAGCCGCCGTCGCGAGTGCCACGCCGGCCCTGCCCTGCCGTGCCATCTGGTGACCGTCGATGCAGGTGACGGCCGAGGTCACTTCCCCGGGTAGATTGCACAGGATCGCCGTGGTCGAACTGCCGTATTGCGCACCGTAATAGATGCTCGCCAACATGATGAGCGATGTCAGCGGGTCCATCATCAGCGTGAACGACAGTAACATCGAGATCGTGGCGAGCGGCCCGATGCCGGGCAGGACGCCGATCAGCGTGCCGAGGATCGAACCGATGAAAGCAAAAAAGATATTGGTTGGCGTCGCGGCGTGGAGGAAGCCGGCGAAAAAGCTTGCGAGGCTGTCGATCATGGCGTCCACCTCGGCCAAAGCGGAAGTGCCTGGCCAAGCAGGACCACGAAGACGACGGCGCAGAATGCACTAAGCAGCAACGCGATCACCATATCGGAGCGCGAAAAGCCGCCGCCCATCGCGAACCGACAGAAGACCGAGACGATCACGACTGTCGCGACGACGCCCATGGGGCCGATGAGAAGCCCGAAGAGCACGGGCGCTATCGCAACAAAGAGCAATGGCCGCAGCTTTGCGATCGGCGCTTCTTCCTCCATTGCGGCCCGGGCGGACATGGCGATTTTTGTCATGCCAATGAAAGCAAGGAGCACGCTGATCGACATCGGAATGAAGCCCGGCCCCATTTGACCGGGCGATCCGACGCGGAGGCGCCATCCGAAAAAGATGAAAAAAGCAGCGAGGGCCATGAGAAGGACGCCGCCGAGGAATTCCTTGTTCAACGTTATCTTCGTCATGGCCATACGCTCACTCGACCTTGATGTGAGCGGTTTCAGTGACCTTGCCGATCAAAGGACTCGATGCTGCGATTTCCTCCGAAAAGGCCTTCGGCGTGCTTGCCACCGGGCTCATGCCGGCGGCTTCGAGGCGCTTCCGGACCTCTTGGTTATCCACTGCGACCTTGATGACCTCATAGAGCTTGTTCACGATGTCATCGGGCGTATCCTTCGGTGCCAGAACGCCGAACCAGTTCTTGATGGCCGCCAAATCGTCATAGCCGAGCTCAGCCGCCGTCGGCGCATCCGGAAAGGCCGGATAACGTTCACGGCCAGTCGCCATGATGACCGTGAGTGCCCCGCTCTTGACGTGCTCGACGATCGACGAGGCGCTATCGGCGAAGAACTGCACCTGATTGGTCAGAAGATCGGGAAGCAGGGCGGACGTACCCTGGTAATGCACAGGCGTCACCGGTACGCCGAGATGGGCTCGGAACATCTCGAGCACGACGTGCATGTTGCCGCCCGCGCCTGACGTCGCATAATTGAGCTGGCCGGGATTGGCTTTCGCGTAAGCAATCAGATCGGCGACCGACTTGATCCCCGTCTTGCTGCTCACGGTCACGAAGAGCGGTCCTTCGGCCACCATGGTTATCGGCTTGAGTTGCGTCAGCGGATCAGCCGGCATGGTCTGGTAGGTATGCGGGTTGTAGATGATCGGCCCGGCGGAGGTGAAGAGCAGCGTGTGGCCGTCCGGCGTGGCATTGGCGACAGCAGCCGTTCCGACATTGCCCGCCGCGCCTGTACGGTTTTCGACGAGCACCTGCTGACCCAGCTTTTCGGCCATGATCGGTGCAACAAGTCTTGCCAGAAGGTCGGTCAGGCCGCCCGGTGCGAAGCCGACGATCATCGTGATCGGCTTGGTGGGATAGGCCTGCGCCCTTGCCAGACCGGGCAGCACAGCCGTGGCCGCCAGTCCACCGATAACGCCAAGCGTTCCTCGTCTTGTCAAATCCATCAGCGATTCCTCCCCTGGCTGATTTCATATGTGCATCTCTAGCACATGACAATAATCGACGCGAAAAGATAATTCGTCAATCATCTTATAATTTTTATTTTGATAAGATGATTTGCATTGCAATTTACGATTTGCTGCGGCACTCTCGGCCCACGTTTCGGCCACGCACCGAGGGAGCAAGTGTGAAGAATCGTGTGATCTACGTCCTCAACGGGCCAAATCTGAACCTTCTCGGAAAGCGCCAGCCCGAGATCTATGGCAATGAGACCCTGGCCGATGTTGAGGTCAGATGCCGCGAACTAGGCGCCGCGCTGCGGCTCGAATTGCAATTCCGTCAAAGCAACCGCGAATACGAACTCATCGATTGGATCCATGAGGCGCGGGACGTTGCGGCGGGCATCATCATAAATTCCGCCGCGTTTACGCACACGTCCGTCGCGATACTTGATGCTCTCAATGCCTTCGAAGGCGAGATCATCGAGGTGCACATCTCGAATATCCACCGCCGAGAGTCCTTCCGGCACCACTCCTACGTATCGGCGGTCGCAGGAGGCGTCATCGCCGGATGCGGTACCGAAGGCTACCTCCTGGCGCTGCGGCGGATGGCGTCACTTCTGGCCGGAGTCAGCCCCGGAGTCAGCCAATGAATGCTCCCGTGAACCTAGCCGTTCTCGGCGCCGGACTGATCGGAAAACGCCACATCGAATTCATATGCGGTGACCAATCGGCCCGTCTTTGCGCCATCGTCGATCCATCCGAACCTGCCAGGGCCCTTGCCGACAAGCTCGGCGTGCCATGGGCGCAGAACCTCGATAGCCTGCTCAGGCAACACAGGCCGGATGGGTTGATCATCGCGACGCCCAATCAGATGCATGTCGAAAACGGCCTGCAAGCCGTTGCGGCCGGATTGCCGATGCTCATCGAGAAACCGCTCGCCGACGATGTCGTATCCGGAAGACGCCTGGTGGAGGCAGCGGCGGCGGCAGAAGTGCCCGTTCTCGTGGGCCATCATCGACGATATAACCCGATAATCCGGAAAGCGAAGGCCGTGGTGGAAGGCGGCAAGCTCGGCCGTGTGCTCACAGCACATGCGATGTTTTGGCTCTACAAGCCGGACGACTATTTCGAAGTCGACTGGCGGCGCCAGGCCGGCGCAGGGCCGGTTTTCATCAACCTCATCCACGACATCGACAATCTGCGCTACCTCCTTGGCGACGTCGTATCCGTGCAGGCCAGGGAATCGAACGCAGTACGCGGCCATGCTGTCGAGGAGACAGCGGTGATCATCCTGGAATTCGCGAGTGGCGCCCTGGCCACCTGCTCTATAAGCGATGCCGTCGTCGCACCATGGAGCTGGGAGCATACGACCGGCGAAAATCCCGTTTATCCGCGCGAAGATCAATTCTGTTACCTGATCGGTGGAACGCATGGATCGCTGAGCATGCCAGGCCTGCAGCTGTGGCGGAACACCGCCGAACGGAGCTGGTGGGAACCCTTCGAAAAGTCTGCCGAAACATTCGAACAAAAGGACCCGCTGGCAGAACAGATCCGGCACTTCTGTGATGTCATCCGCGGTAATGAAGAGCCGCTCGTCAGCGGTCGCGAAGGGCTGGAGACATTGCGCGTGGTCCTGGCAGTGAAGCAAGCGGCAGCCACTGGCGACACCGTTCGGCTTTGACGGCGGACGGGTTGCTCGGCGCATGAGGAGGCGACGATGAAGACATCGATAGCGACAGTGTCCATCAGCGGGGAGCTACCGGAGAAACTGGAGGCGATCGCGCGCGCCGGCTTTGCTGGCGTGGAGATCTTCGAAAACGATTTCCTCGCATTCGATGGCAGTCCGGCGGATGTCGGACGAATGGTGCGCGATCACGGGCTGGAAATCACCCTGTTCCAGCCGTTTCGCGATTTCGAAGGCATGCCGCCCAGCCACAGGCAACGCACCTTCGACCGTGCCGAACGCAAATTCGATGTCATGGAGGCGCTGGGCACCGATCTCGTCCTTGTCTGCTCGAACGTCTCGCCGATATCGCTCGGTGGTATCGAACGCGCGGCCGACGACTTTCGCGAACTCGGCGAGCGGGCCGCGAGGCGCGGGCTGCGCGTGGGCTACGAGGCCCTCGCCTGGGGCCGTCATATCAACGATCACCGCGACGCCTGGGAAATAGTCCGGCGCGCCGACCACCCCAATATCGGCCTCATTCTCGACAGCTTTCATACGCTTTCGCGCAAGATCGACGTCAATTCGATCCGGTCGATCCCGAAGGACAAGATCTTCATCGTCCAGCTCGCCGACGCGCCTTTGATCGACATGGACCTTCTTTACTGGTCACGACATTTTCGCAGCATGCCCGGCGAAGGCGACCTGCCGGTGACCGCTTTCACCGAGGCGATCGCCGAAACCGGCTACGATGGCTATTTCTCGCTGGAAATCTTCAACGATCAGTTCCGCGGCGGCTCCACGCGCTCGATCGCCGCCGACGGCTATCGCTCTCTGATCTATCTCGGCGACCAAGTGCGCCGCAGCCCGAATGTTTCGGCGCTCACCCTGCCCGCCATGCCCGAACGCGCGGTCGTCAAGGGCGTGGGTTTCGTGGAGTTCTCCGCTGACGAGGAGAGCGCCGCCGATCTCGGCCAAATCCTCAAGACGCTGGGTTTCCGTTTGAGCGCGCGGCACAGGACCAAAAAGGTCTCGCTCTACAGCCAGGGCGACATCAGGCTGATTATCAACAGCGAGGAGCGCGGCTTCGCCGGTGCGTCATTCGCCATGCACGGCACGACGGCCTATGCGATCGCGCTTCAAGTCGAGGACGCGCAGCGGGCGCTCGACCGGGCGATCGCGCTTGGTGCCGAGCCGTTCGAGCAACCGGTGGCGGACGGAGAGGTGCGGATTCCGTCGATCCGCGGCGTTGGCGGCGGGCTGATCTATCTAATCGACGACAAGAGCGAACTCGGCCGCTTTTCCGAGATCGACTTCATCGCGGTCGACGACGAGAGTGAGATTGCGCCGGTTCATCTCGAACGGGTCGACCACGTCGCGCAGACTGTCGCCTATGACGAGATGCTCACCTGGCTCCTGTTCTACACGTCGATTTTCGACTCACAAAAGACGCCGATGGTCGACATCATCGATCCTGGCGGGGTCGTGCGCAGCCAAGTCGTTGAGAATGATAGAGGCACGCTCAGAATCACGCTCAATGGGGCGGAAAATCGCCGCACGCTCGCGGGCCACTTCATCGCCGAGACGTTCGGCTCGGGCGTGCAGCACCTCGCCTTCCACACAGACGACATCTTCGCAGCAGCCGAGGGGTTGCAACGGAACGGCTTCCGGCCACTCGATATCTCTCCGAACTACTACGACGATGTCGAAGCCCGTTTCGGCCTCGATCCGAAGCTGACCGAGCGGCTGAAGGCACACAACATCCTCTATGACCATGATGAACACGGAGAATACTTCCAGCTCTACAGCACGACCTTTGGAGAAGGTTTCTTCTTTGAAATTGTGGAGCGCCGCGGCTATGCCGGCTACGGAGCACCCAATGCGATCTTCCGCATCGCAGCGCTGAAGAGACGGCTGCGGCCAGACGGGATGCCGAATACGCGGGCGTCGAAGCACCCTGCTTCATGAAGCTGCGGAGCGATGTCTGAAAAGAAGACATGCCGGGCCAGCTCCCCTAGATAGCTTATGGAGCCAGTCCCGTGTCAGTCTTGGGGCCTATCATATGCGGAGCTGATCCGATGCCTCTGAGCCCTGCAGCCACGCCGGAATATCCTGCTTGGCGTGCAGAACCCGCCACACGTCGACATGGTCGGCCCGCTCAAGGTAGAAGATCACATAGGGAAAACCCCTGATCGTCGTGCAGCGCAGATCGAGCAGGCCGAGTTCATATGCGTAGCGCAGTGAACCCGATGCGGGACGCTCTGCGATCAAGGTATAGGTTGATTGCAGTGCATCGATGAAGCCTATCGCTATCTGTGCTCCCGCCGTGTGAGCGTAATAATCCACGGCATTCTCGACATCCCCGCGAGCCGACTGGCGCGGGACGATAGGTTTCGCGGTCACTTGGAGCTTTGTTTCGTTGCGCGCTCGCGCAAACTATCGAAATAGCTCGTATTAACGGGTTCGGTCGCCTCGGATGACGCGCCCTCAAGCAGAAGATTGCGCAACTGCTGCCGATCCCTATCGCGACGGATCAGTTCGCGCACGTACTCGCTGCTCGTGCCATATCCTCGACCGGCGACCTGCTGGTCGACGAAGTGCTTCAGATTATCCGGTAGCGAGATATTCATTGTGCTCATGGGACCAAAGTAGCCGCCATGGCAAAATTTGGCAAGGCATGAGCCTTCGTCCGGCGGCGAGGCGCATCGCGCCGTCGGCGACGCCACTGCGTCCGGCTCAGCTATCGAACGATTTTGCTCGCCTGCTGGGAAACGCCAATGTTCCAAGCCCGAAGAGCATCGCACACCTCGGCTCGCGTGGGCGCGCCGGTGCGTCCGCCGAACACCTGGCATTTGAGCGCCGCCGCCATGGACGACAATCGCATCGTCTCTTCGATCGGCAGGCCTTCAGCGATCGCCAGCGCGAAGGCGCCATGGAAGATGTCGCCCGCCGCAAGCGTGTCGACCGCTCTGACTGTCGGAGCGGCAAGATGGCGGATGTCGCCGCTTGGTTCATCGAACCACAGCGAGCCGCTCTCGCCGGCCGTGACGCTGATGAAGGCATGTTCGAATTTCCGCTTCAGAAGGCCGACGCTTTCCACCAGATCCGCGGTCCCGGCAAGCCGCTCGGCCGCCGGCTGTGAAAAGATGATGTGAGAGGCGGCCGGCGCAAGCATCTCGATGACGCCCTCGCCTGCAACATCGCCATCGAGAATGGCAGGTTTGCCGGCTTCGCCGGCCGCGATCAGCGTCCGCAGCGCCAGCTTCGGCCAGCGGACGTCGACAAGCACGGCATCGAAGGCAGAAATCTCCTGCGCGCTGACCGGCCTGACCGTATCGTGCAGCCGCTCGTCGTAGAAGGGCACGATCAAGCGTTCGCCCTGATCATCGATGAGGATCGTCGAGATGGCCGAGCGGGCGCCGTCGACACGCAGCATGTCGCTCGTCTCAATGCCGCTCTTGCCGAGATCGGCTATAATGCGTTCGCCGGCGGCATCATTGCCGACCGCGCCCCAGAGGCTGGCAGCGCCGCCGAGCCGGACGATGGCATAGGCCGCACTCGACGCCATGCCTTCAGCGACCTGCAGCATCTCATAGGGCAGGATCTTGCCCTGGCCGGCGGGCAGAGTTCGGACGCGAAACAGCGTGTCCAGAACCGCCGCGCCAACACACAGGACGCGGCGGGGTGGATTGAAGTCGGAGGAAATCGTCAAGGGCTGCCTCGCCCGCTCACTTGACGGCTCCGGCCGTCAGGCCTGCCACGATCTGCCGTTGCGCGAACACGGTCAAGATCAGCACGGGCAAGGTGACGATCAACGCCGCCGCTGCAAGCGGCCCCCAGCTGACCTGTTCGAAGGAGAGCATGTTGTAGACGGCGACGGGAAGTGTGCGCGTCTCGCGGCTGGCGAGCACGATGCCGAAGACGAAGTTGTTCCACGAGAAGATGACCGACAGGATGAAGGAGACGACGATGCCCGGCCTCGCGATCGGCAGAGCGACCAGGCGGAAAACCTGCCACGGGGTGGCGCCGTCGATGCTTGCGGCCTCTTCCAGCTCCATCGGCGTGGTTTCGAAATAGCCGATCATGATCCAGACAACGATCGGCACCGTGACCACGAGGTGGATGATGATCTGCGGCATCAGTGTGCCGAGCAGGTTCAGCCACTGGAACAGCAGGAAGAGCGGAATGAGGAAGGACAGCCCCGGCGTCATGCGCGCGATCATGATGACCATCGCCGACTTCTCCGCCTTCAGGCGGGCAATGCCATATCCGGCAGGCACGCCGATCAAGAGCGCCAGAAGCGTGGCGCTGCCTGTCACCAGCAGCGAATTCCAGAGATAGAGGAAGAAGTTGTTTTCCTCGAAGACCTTCAGATAGTTCGTCCAGGCGAAACGCTCCGGAATGAAGATCGGCGGATAGGCGCCATTGTCGATTTCATATTTCAGCGACAGCGAGATCATCCAGAGGAAAAACAGGATGACCGGCGAGATCATCACCAGAGCGACGAACAGCAGTCCGATGCGGTCGAGCGTCTTGCGCTTCATCAGCGTCCCTCCCCGTTCGACCAGTTCGCCCGCTGCCGGACCATCAGAAGCACGAAGGACAGCAGCACGATCAGGATGAAGAAGATGACCGCCATGGCCGAGCCATAACCGATATCGTAATAGGCGAAGGCAGTGTTGTAGAGATAGATGTTGATCGTTTCCGAGGCCGTACCGGGGCCGCCCTGGGTCATGGCGTAGATGATGTCGAAGCTTTTTACGGCATCGATGCTGCGGATGATCACGGCGATCATCAGGAACGGCGCAATCATCGGCAGCGTCAGATAACGGAATTTCTGCCAGACATTCGCTCCGTCGATCTCCGCACTTTCATAAGGCTCGCGCGGAACCGCCGCCAGGCCGCCGAGCACGATCAGCATGACGAGCGGCGTCCATTGCCAGGTCTCGACCAGAACCAGCGAGGGGATGACGCTCCTCTGGTTATAAATCCACTCCTGCGGTCCAATGCCGACAAAGGACAGGAGGTAATTGAGAACCCCGAGCTGCGGATGGAACATCATCGTCCACACCAGCGCGATGGCGACAGGCGTCGCCATCATCGGCATCACGAATATGCCGCGCAACAGACCGCGGAACGGAAATTGGGCATCGAAGATCAGCGCGGCGAGCGTCCCGAGAAACAGGGGCGCTGCCACAGAGAGCGTCGTATAGAGCACCGTGTGCCAGAGCGACTCCCAGAAACGCATGTCGACCGCCAGGCGGGCGTAATTGTCCAGTCCCGCAAAGACTTGCGATTGACCGAGCGTCCAGCTGTTCACGCTCATCCACAGGGTAAACACCCATGGAAAGACGATGACGGCGGCTATGACGATCAGCGCCGGGATGACGAAGGGCCAGTAGTTGGGAGCAAACCGATCCGGTTTGCTCCTTCCTTTGGACGCGGTCTTGGTCGCTGTGGCCGTTTCGATGCTCGCCGCCATTATCCCTCGCTTTTCGCCAGCACGGGTTCGAACTGGGCCGTCGCCGCCTTCAGCTCGGTTGCCGGATCGGCGCCGCCGATCATGTTGGTCAGACCGACGCCATAGATGTCGCGGAACTCGGTGACCGGAATGATGACCGGCAGCGCGAGCTGCGAAATCTTGCCGGAGCCGGCGACCGCATCCAGCCATGCGGCCGGCATCTTGACGCCTTCGCGGACCTTCGCATCCTCGAGGACGGACTGGCGGAAAGGAACGCCGGCGCCGGCCTGCAGCAGGCGCGCGCCCATGTCGTGCGAAATCGCCCATTGGCAGAAGAGGTAGGCTGCTTCTTTTTTCTGGCTTGCCGCGACGACGCCAAGACCGTCGCCGAAGGTTCCCGCTGCCTGCGCCTTCGGGCCTTTCGGCATGATGCCGTACCCGACCTGGCCGACGACACGCGACTTTTCCGGATTCTCGATCGGCGGCGCAAAGCCGACGCCGTCCAGCCACATGCCGATCTTGCCTTGCAGGAAGGCCGACTGCGCCTCGGCCCAGTTGAAGCCGGAGACGCCGGGAGGGGCGGTCTTGGTCATCAGCTTCTGGTACAGCGTGGCGGCATCGACCGCTTCCTGCGATGTCGTGCGCAGCTTGCCGTCCGGTCCGAGCGGGCTCGAACCGTAGCCGAGCAGCAACGTCGTCCAGACCGGCGTGTTGGCGTTCTTCAGACCGCGGGCGACGAAGCCGTAAGTATTGGTCGAGGGATCGGTGAGCGCTTCGGCGGCACTTGCCAGCTCTTCGAAGTTGGTGGGGTAAGCAAGCCCTTTCTTTTCGAACAGCGCCTTGTTCCAGTAGATGATCCAGTAATCGACCGAGAAAGGCAGGGAACGCAGGACGCCATCCGCATCCTTGGCGAAGGCCAGGCCTGCTTCGGCAAAATCGCTTTCAGTGAGCGACGGATCGGTCAGAGCCGGGTCCTTGAGGAAACCGCTGATATCGGCAAGCCAGCCGCCCTTCTCGAACTGCCGCTTCTGAACGTGGTAGCTCATGTGCACGACGTCGAAGCTCGGCTTGCCGGAGCTGAGCTCGATGGTCGTCTTCTGGCGCTGCTGCTGTTCGGGCGTTGCTTCGGCATTGACCTTGATGCCGGTGAGTTCCTCGAACTCGGGCAGGTACTTGGTCAGGATCTCGCTGCGCGGGCTCTTGACCAGGTTGACTTCGAGCGTGGTGCCGGCGAAGCGCTTCCAGTCGACGGCAGCGGCGGCCGGCCGCATGCCGAGCACGCTGCTGGCCCCGAGAGCGGCCGTCCCCGCCAGAAAACCGCGCCGCGTCGGATTGATGAATGATGGCATGTTGATCCTCCTCCTTTTGCCGGCGATCTCCTCATCCCCGGCTGTTCATTCCCGATTATATCCTGAGCGCACGATCCCTTGCATGATTGATGTGTGCGACAAGGCTGTTGACGGCGTCCTCCGCCGATCGTCGTTCGATTGCCTCGAGCACTTTCAGATGCTCGCCCATGACGGGTCCGACGTGACCCTCGATGCGAAAGCGATCCTGGCTGATCAGCCGCATCTTGATCGAGTTCACGCGGTAGGCGTTCGAAATGATGGTATTTCCAAGAGCGTCGATAAAGGCATCGTGCATGCCCCAATCGACTGCCTGGGCGCGCAGCTCCAATTCGTGCGAGCCATCCCCGTTTCGGATGGCGTCGGCAATATCCCGATGCTGCTTCAAGAGCCCGGCGATCGTCTCGTCCGACGCCGACCGGGTGAAGAGTGCCACGGCCTCCTTCTCCAGGAACACACGCAGCTGGAACGCTTCGCGAATGAGGTTCAGATCGATGTGAGCGATCTGCAAGCCCCGCTGCGGCACCGTCTTGATCAGCCCTTCGGCTTCAAGCCTGGGAATGAGCTCGCGGATGGCGCCGAGTGTCAGTCCCGTCAATTCCACGAGACGGCGCTGCGAAACGAACTGGCCGGGACGCACGTCACGCGCGAGCAGGTGGCGCGTGAAACTCGCATAGGCCTTTTCCCGCAGCGTCGGCTGCTCGTCCGTTCCGTCCATCGCCTCCTCCAGCACCATGTCCGACCTATGCGGCTTTCGACCGGAAAAGACCGTCGAAGGCGCGGAAGAGCTCGGTCCGCCCCTCCCCGGATATTGAAACGAGCGGCGGACGAACCGCAAGCCAGATTTCATCCGATGTCTGATGTGCCACCATGGCTTTCACGGCTGGGACGACCGGATATTTGAGCAGTTCGTCCACGAATGCCTCGATGCGGGGATCGTCCTTGCCGTCTTCGGCCATCAGCTTGACGTCGTGGGGTACGAAATTTGCCATGCCCGAGATCGCGCCCTGGCCGCCAAGTCGTACGCCCCTGGCAAGATGGCGTTCATCGCCGATCAGGATGATGAGGTCACCATGGGCCTTGAGCAGGCTTTCCGTGAACGGCCAGTCGCCGGACGAATCCTTGACGCCTGTGACGATGTTCGGAAAGGCGCTCCGCAAGCGGCCGATCAGCGACACCGTCAGCGGAACCATGGTGATCGAGGGAATATTGTAGACGATGATGTCCCGCGCCCGATCGCCCAGCATGGCGAAGACGGCCGAAAACCACTGGAAAACGCCGTCGTCACCGACATTTTTGAAATAGGACGGCGGAGCCAGAAGAATGTTCCTGGCTCCCAGGGAAAGGGCATGGCCCGCCTGTATCGCCGCATCCTCCACCGAGTCGACCAGGACGCCGGCGATGATGTTCTCTGCCGCGATCCCTGCATCGAGAAAGGCCGCCAGCACGCGTTCGCGTTCCCGGCTTCCGATGGATGAGCCCTCGCCCGTCGTCCCGAACAACGTCACGCTGCCGCAGCCAGCAGCAAGGCACCGCCGCCCCTGCGCAATCATCGCATCGAGGGCGATATCGCTATTGCCGTCAAACGGCGTGGCAAGGGCGACAGAAAGCCCGAATTTTGATGGCAAAATCATTCCTCCCCCATCTGGTGGATCAGATCTAGCAGACTGACATGTTAGCTGTAAAGACCCAGTGCCGGAAGTTCCCTTCATGCGTCGATGAACGCGCGGCCTAGGACTTTCTTTCAATTTCACAGTAGACAATGCTGCGGTTTGAGCCGGACCAAACAGACATCTTCGCATCTGTCCCAGTCACGCTTTCACCGGCGATCAAGCCCATTTCGCGTTCTGAGCGCAACAGCAGCGCCCAGTTCATGAATGTCTCCATATAACCATCGACATCCGTTTCCGGAGAGAAGTTGGCGAAGAGAAATGTGCCGCCGGGCTTAAGCATGCCGACGCACTTCCTGGTCAGCCTGACGGCCACCGCGTCCGGCAAATAGTCGTAGAGACCTGCGGCATAGACGAAATCGAACATTCCCAGCGCATGCTTTCCACCGAGCACGGATTTGACCGACCCGTTCACCGCCTCGACCGACGTGCCGGCGAAATCGCGGGCTACGGTTCCGACGCTCATCGGGTCCTGATCCAAAGCGACCCAGCGTTTGATCGCGCCGGCGCCGAGTGCGCGCGACAAAGGCCCTTCACGAAGATGCCCCGAAGCGATGGCCAGAACTTCGGTGGAACCAGGCCGAGCCGAAGCGATTTCGTCGACGCGGCGCGCCAGAATGTCTCGACGCTCCCTTACCGCGACGGATGACGAAGCATTTCGAGTATAGGCGTAGATCGAACGTCCCAAGTCGCTCGATGATGCGACTGCGTCCTCGATCTCGGGCCTGCCGTAGATGAAGTCGAGAAGACGTGCGTCGCCGGAATAGCCGCGCGGCTTTTCGAACGACCAGCGGGTTAATGGATCTTGATGCAGATAGTGAGCAACCGGATGAGATTGCGCGGTCGGAACGATGACGTCCCACACGTCGGGATGAAAGCGACGCCGCAACTGATGCAGGGCCTCGGTGAGCCGCTCGATTATCGCACCTGGCTCGACACCGGATTTGAACTGACGGAGCGACACGTCAAGGCTGACGGCAAGCTCGGCTTTGGCAACTATAAGGTCGCCCGGCTTCGGCGCGGCAAACCTCCTTGCTGCCTGGCGAATTTCACCGGGCGCAACAAGACTTTCACCATCCAAGACAAGACTTCGTGCCATTTCGAGACTCCCTTGACCTAGCGTTAAGCATAATCAACCTCGAAATAGGATGCGACTGGAATCCACACGGGATAAGGGTAATTCTACTGTTGCGGGTGGGAACCTGCTTCTCTACGAATGTTAAATAACAAGACAAACCCGTTGCAGGTTGCCGAACGAAATTTTGGAGGGCGCCGAAGCATGGCTTGCAGTTTATTTTCGCTGGATCGTAGCCGAGCTGGCATCGTTACATGAGCGCGGCTTACCCTACTGTGCGGGGTGACGAATCAACCGACAGCTTTTCATTTGCCGAGGCTTGCAAATCTCTGGAAGCCGAAAATGATTCTGCCAGAAGGCAAAGCTCACGGCATGGTCTTTGGATCGCGGTCGCCGTTTATCTGTCCTTCGCACTTCCCGACCAGTGGCTTATCCCCGACGTTGCGCCTGTGACGATCGCCGCGCGATTCGTCGTCGCAACGATGGCGCTGCTGACTTTCGAAGCCTTGCGATTGGCAAAAGCGAAAATCGTCTGGCTCGACATCACATGCGCCGCGGCACTGCTTGCGGGCTATTTGGGCTGGCTTTACCCGGCGATTGGCACCCGTGACGTCGCTGCCATGTCTTACTATATGATTTTCGGCGCCATCTTCATGATGGGCGCCAACCTCTTTTTCAGTTTCTCGTTTCGGCTGTCGGTGATCACCTCCAGCTTCGTGCTCTGCGCGTTTTTCGTGACGATCGAGGCGTATTTTCCTTCAAGTCAAATCTACAAGCTCGCCTTCGGCATGTTCTATATTTCCTGCTTTGTCTTCACGTCTTCCATCAATTGGCGATTGAATGTCGAGCGTCGAAACGTGCTGCTGAACGCGGCGGAGGCTCGCTATCAGCACTGGGAAGCCTCCGAGCGCGGAAGGTCGCTGCTCGAGCTTTCAAATACCGACTATCTGACAGGCATAAGCAACCGACGCGCGCTGGACCTGCGGCTCGACGAATGCTGGGCCGCCTGGAAAGACGAAGGCCGTGACTTTGTCGTGTTCCTCATCGACGTCGACTTCTTCAAACGCTTCAATGATCGCTACGGGCATCAGGAGGGAGACCGATGCCTGACCGTCGTCGCCAATGCGCTGAAGGCGGTTGTAGAGTCGTCCGGTGGCATGATCGGCAGGTACGGCGGCGAGGAGTTTATCGTGGTCATGCCGGCTGAAACTCCCTCGATCGCGATGAGCTTGGCCGAAAAGATCAGAATGGAAGTCGAGTTTCTTGCGATTGCCCATGACGAGCGACCAGATGATAGCCCGATCGTAACCGTCAGCATCGGCGTTGCTTTCACCCGCGACGACGTCGGAGAGAAAGTGGAGCGAATAGTGCGCGAAGCCGATCTTGCTCTCTACAATGCCAAGGCAAGTGGCCGAAATTGCATTCGTAGGTTTGATCCCTCGTTGCCTCGCCCCGATGACAATGCTGGTAAGCTCGTCCCGCTACTGACGGCCGCCATTGACCGCAAACTGGTCTCGCTCGTTTACCAACCGATCTT
The DNA here is from genome assembly GCF_002531955.1 of Rhizobium sp. M10. Taxonomy (NCBI): domain Bacteria; kingdom Pseudomonadati; phylum Pseudomonadota; class Alphaproteobacteria; order Hyphomicrobiales; family Rhizobiaceae; genus Rhizobium; species Rhizobium sp. M10. Next base: position 44,649 of record NZ_NWTA01000012.1, read on the forward strand.
CGACCTGACGAACGGGAGAGCAAAAGCCGTCGAGGCTTTGATGCGCCTCAGGATGCCGGACGGTACTGCGGTTTCGCCGAGGACATTCATTCCGGTTGCAGAACGAACGGGCGCTATCCTCGAATTGGGTAAGTGGGCGATCGAGACGGCATGCCGTGACATACTGATGACAGATCGGATGGCCACCGTCAGCGTCAACGTGTCGCCCATACAACTGCGCTCCCCGGGCTTCGCTGCGAGCGTCGCTGATATTCTTGCTCGGTGCGGGGTCTGCGGGTCGCGGCTGGCCTTAGAGGTCACCGAGGGCCTGGACATGGATATGCAGTCGGAGGTGCTGAAATGCATTGCCGATCTGCGGGCTCTCGGCGTCGAAATTTGGCTTGACGATTTCGGCTCCGGCTTCGCCGGCCTCTCTTGGCTGAGGGCGATCGAGTTTCAGACGGTCAAGGTCGATCGGACTTTTCTGCACGACTGCTCCAACCCACGCGGGTTGACGATGCTTCAGGACATGGTCTCTCTCATCCGCAATCGTGGGAATACGATCCTGGTGGAAGGCGTCGAAACGGCAGCACAATTGTCCCTGCTCAAGGATCTTCGCATTGACCGCGTCCAAGGCTTTCATGTGGGAATGCCGGTTAGCGCCGAACGTCTGAACGCGGCATAAGTCCAGCTCAACGTTTCCAGAAGACCGGTATCTTTTGCCGATCGGCTGGGAATGTGGCCAGTTTCAATGATCACTTTTGTTCAAGAAGCGTCGCGGGAAAACTGCTATATCCGCCCGATGCAGAATATTTCCCAGGAACAGGCGACCGAAGCCATGCCACTCGCGGGAGCGGAGACGACGCGCTTTTGGCGCGATCCGCGCTTCGGCGGCATGGAATGCCTGAGCGCGACCTTCCTGACGCATGAGTTCGCACCGCACGCCCATGATACGTTCAGCATCGGCGCCATCGAGAGCGGCAGCCAGATCGCCACGATCTGCGGTGCACGCGAGGCCTCCGGCCCCGGCGATCTCTATTTGATCAATCCGGGCGAGACGCATGACGGGGCGCCGACCGATGGCGGCTATCGCTATCGCATGATCTATCCCGACCTGTCGCTCTTTCGCGAAATCCTCGAGGATGTCACCGGCCGCACCTTTCGCGGCACGCCGGCCTTCGGCAAGCAGATTCTTCACGATCCCAAACTGGCCGCGGCGTTTCTTGGTGCCCACCGGACCTTGGAGGCCGGAGTCGGGGCACTGGAGACCAGCCAGAGCATGTTCCTGGTGCTCGACGCAATGTTTCGTCAGCATGGAAGCTCGATCATCGTGCCGACCGACACCTCGGAGCGTTCAGCGGTTCGGCGCGCGCGGGATTATCTGACGGAACATTATGCGACCGATCTGGGGCTGGAAGAACTCGCCGCCGTCGCCGGCCTCAGCCGCGCGCATCTGATCCGCGCCTTTCGCAAGGAATTCCATATCACGCCGCACGCCTTCCTTACCGATGTCCGAGTCAGGAGCGCGCGCCGCAGGCTGCGGGCGGGTGACCTGCCGGCAGAGGTCGCGCTGGAATGCGGTTTTGCCGACCAGGCGCATTTCACCAGGCACTTCAAGGCGCGCACGGGATTAACTCCTGGCCAGTATCGGGCGAGATAATCACTTTCGTTCAAGACGTCGCTTCGGCACGGCTCTATGACCTCGGCATCAAGCGGAGGTTCGAACGTGCGCAAAAATGAGATCTGGGCCGAATTTTCAGGCGGAATGCGGGCGATCGCGCCACTCGTTGCCGCCGTCATCCCGATTGGGCTGGTGTTCGGTGCCGTCGCCGCGACGAAGGGGCTCTCGCCTCTTGAAGTCGGCCTGATGAGCGCGCTGGTTTTTGCCGGCGGCTCGCAATTCGTGGCGATGGATATCTGGACACATCCCGCCTCGTGGACAAGCCTCGGTTTTGCAGCCCTTCTCGTCAACATCCGCCACGTGCTGATGGGAGCATCGATCGTCACAAAGATGCAGTCGTTTTCACCGCGCGCCCGTTATCTCTCGGTACTCTTTCTGGCCGATGAAATCTGGGCGATGGCGGAATTCCGCGCCGGGGCGGCGAGGCTGAAACCGGCATGGTTTGCTGGGCTGGCAGCGCCCTTCTACCTGGCATGGGTTCTTTCCGGGCTGGCGGGCGCCACACTCGGGACGTTCCTCGGCGATCCCGCAACGCTCGGATTGGACTTTGCCTTTCCGGCCGTCTTCATCGTGCTCGTCATGGGTTTCTGGAAGGGACGAGAGACCGGCGCCGTTCTGCTTGCGAGCGCCGCGGCGGCCGTGCTTACCCATCACTTCGTACCCGGCGTCTGGTATGTCGCGGCCGGTGCTCTTGCCGGTGTCGCGGCCGCGACCTTCAGCGGTATGCGCCGCCTGGAGGTGACGCCATGACTCTCGACCTGCAGACCCTGCTCGCCATTCTGGCCATGGCGGCTGCGACGATCCTGACGCGTGTCAGCGGGCTCTTTCTGCTGCGGTATGTGTCGCTGGACGGCGGCAGGCGCAAAGCGATCGAATCCATTCCGCCCGCAGTGCTCATGGCGGTGGTGGCGCCGACCGCTTTTTCGACAGGGATCGCGGAGAGCGCCGCCTGTGGCGTTACCGCGCTCGCGGCCCTTCGCTTGCCGATGCTGGTCTCCGTCGCGGCCGGCGTCGTCTGCGTAGCGCTGCTCAGGGCGGTCGGCCTGAGCTGAACGGCTTTGAGGGGGACTAGAGCATGATGCCGAAAAGTGTGAGCGGTTTTCGGGCGACATCCTGTTCTGGTCGCCGAACTTGACGATGCCGACGATTGCCGGATGGGCGGCAAGCAGCGCCCCGCTTGCGTCATAGGCAAGCCCCGCCCCGCGGCCAAGTTGACCATTTCACGCGTTCTCAAGCACCGCGCACAAGTCCGATTCCATTTGCGCTTGCCCATTGTCCGATATCCTGCTTCGTTAGGGCGACGGCCATCAAGTCAGGAAATTGATCCGGCGTGCAGGCGAAGACCGGGCAATCCATGGCGGCGATCGCGCCGGCGTGGCGGGCGTCGTAGCCCGGCCTGCCGTCGTCGGAGAGCGCCAGCAGAACGATGACGTTGACGCCGGATTGCTTGAGCGCGGCGACACGCGCCAGCATGGAGCCGGCATCCCCGCCTTCGTAAAGGTCGGTGATGAGAACGAGATGGGTCTTGTTCGGCCGGTCGATCTTGGTCTCGCAATAGGCAAGCGCCGCATTGATATCCGTGCCGCCGCCGAGTTGCACGCCGAACAAAACCTTGACCGGATCGGCCAGATCTTCCGTCAGGTCGACGATCGCGGTGTCGAAACAGACGAGCTTCGTCGACAGGACCGGAAGGGACGCCATGACGGCGGCAAAGATCGATGCGTAAACGACCGAAGATGCCATCGAACCGGACTGGTCGACGCACAGCATGACATGATCGAGATCGGCCTGCGTCCGGCTTTTACGCGCGAACCCCACCAGGGTCTCCGGCACGATCGTGTGGAAATCCTCCTGGTAGTGGCGAAGATTGGCGCGGATCGTCCTCGGCCAGTCGATATCGGCGTGACGAGGCCGACGGGTGCGCTGCGAACGGTTCAGGGCGCCGGTCACCTTCTCCACCGTTTTGGACTGCAATCGCTTCATCAGGTCCTCGACCACCTTGTTGACCACCGCGCGGGCAGTCTCCATGGTTTTGGCGGGCATTGCGCCGCGCAAGGAGATGAGATCGGCAACGAGATGCACGTCCGCTTCCAGCGTCTCGAGAAACTCCGGCTCCAGCATCAGCGCCTTGAGATTGAGGCGCTCGAACGCGTCCTTCTGGATGACCTGGACGACAGGCGAAGGAAAGAACTCGCGGATGTCGCCGAGCCAGCGCGATACTTTCGGCGAGGATGCACCGAGCCCGCCGCGCCCCTTGCGCCCCTCGGATTCGTAGAGGACCGACAGCGCGCGGCTCAGGCGCTGGTCCCGCTCGCCGAGACCCTCCATGTCGTCGTCGCCAAGTGCCAGCTTCCAGCGTCGGATACGTTCAGAAGTCATGCGCGTCCATTCCCAGGATCGTCTTCAGCAAAGGCAGCGCCCGTTCGAAGGCAGGGTTGTCCTCGATCACATCAGGCGCGGCCGATCGTTCCTTTCTTCCACCGGCGATGCGTTCCATGATCCGCTTGCGGCCGACCGCATCGAAACCGGTCAACGCACGCCGGAAGAGCGGCAGGCTCTCCACGAAAACCTCTTCGTCCAGCCCGCAGAGCCATTCGTCGATGAGGAAGAGCAGCGTCTGATCCTGGATCAGCACCTCCGCAGACCCCGAAATGAAGGCTTCGATGAAGGCGCCGGCCCGTGTGGGGCTCTCGCCCACGATCTGCCGCGAGAAGGCAGCCGAGATTCGCGGCTCGTCCCAAAGACTAAGGTCATGCAGACGGCGGAGACTGACGCCCACGACCGGCGCCGCCGCCTGCTCGTCGTCGACCAGGAGGGCGAGCTGGCGCCGCCATTCCTCGAGCAGCGCGGGATCGCCAAACAGGCCAAGAGCTTCGTCATAGGCGCGCATGGCGATGATGCGCTGAGATGCGGCATCATCGTCCAATTGGCGAGAACCGATCCGGACGCCGGCATTGACTTCGACGCTGAGTGCGGCGATCAGCGCGCGAAGCTCCGGCTCCGGCAGCTTGCGGGCGGTTCCGTAGCGGACAATGCGCACGAGCGGCGCGACCGCGTTCATCAGATCGGTGATGTCATTGTTCTGCACGGCGGCGGCCTGCAGAAGATCGATACAGGCGCTGGCAGCTTCGGGAAGATCGGCAACCAGCGCGCCGCGCACCAGTTCCGAAAGCGCCGCGATGCCGTTCGCGTTTCTGCCTCGATCGATCGTCGCCGCCGCTGCGGCCTGTTCGATCGTCAGGCCCCAGACAAGCGCCTCCGCCAGCCCGACGGACATGTCCGGCGACCATGCGAGGCTCCAAATCTCGCGGTAGGTTCCGCGCCCGGCCTCCGCGTCGATCAGCCGGCCCCAATGGACGCCGATCAGGTTGAGGCGGTGCAGGAAGGTCGATTTGAGCAGCCCCGCCTCGCTTCGCAGATCGAGCTTGATCTCGCTTGCCGTTTCTTCCGGCTTCAGCCGCGTCCTGCGGCACCACAGCTCGAAATCCTTGGCGAGCGGCATTTGCGGCACCGCTTCGTCGATCTCGCCGATCCGGCTGCCGATATAAAGCTTGCGCTCGATCATCGCGAGCGGGATGTCGTCGCCATGGCATAGGCTGGAAAGCGAGGCATCCCGCATTTCGGCCAGTCCGGGCACGCTCAGCCCCCGCATGCTGGCGAGCCCGAGCGCAAGGCGGGCCGCCTCAATGGCTGAGGCTGTCGAAGCGTCAAAACCTTCCTGCCGCAAAAGAGCTGCCGTCCGCGCCTGCCAGACGGCGGCAAAGGCTTCCGGCCCGTCATGACGATCGCTGGAATAGAGGCTCCAGAGATGCCGATACCAACCGGGCGAAATGACGCCTGCGCCATAACCGGACGCGTAGCTCAACCGCCCGTCACTCCAGGGCGCCCAGGTCGCCTCTACCTTCACCTTCGGCAGATCCTTGACGATGGCGCGGTCCTCGGCGACCGTTGTCTCGGCGCGCAGCCCGCCCACATGCCAGGCGCCGATCACGACCGCGACCTCGCCGTCATGCTGCTTCAGCGCATCCCGGATATGCCCGCGCATGAAGGCCTCACGGCGCTTTTCGCGCAGCCATTCGGCATCGCTCATGCCGCCCGCATCCGCCTGATGCTGACGCGCTTCCGTCATTGCCGCTTCTATGGCGGCGAAAATTTCGAGCGGCGACTGGCCGCTGCCGTGCTGTTCGATCAATCCGTTCCAGAAGCTTTCGCCATCACCATATCCGGCGGCCTCGGCAAGCAGATCGAGAGGGTCGAGGCGGATCGTGGGGGCTTCCGAAACGCCCTCCTCCGGATCTTCGCCCTCGCTATTTTCTGCCAACTCCGCCGCCTTCCTTTCGAGGGCGGCAAGCCGTTCCTCCCGGGCCGCTTTGGTCAGCGCCAGGGACACGGCGGCCGGCCAGTCGATGAAACGGACAGGACGGCCGTGAGCAAGCGCCCATTGCATGGCCACCCATTCCGGAGAGAATTCAGCAAAAGGCGCGAAGACGGCATTGGCGGCCTCATCGGCCGCGTAAAACAGCATGGCCAATGGCGGCTTCATGCCAGGCAGCGCCGCATGCTGGATCAGCGCATCGCCTTCCGTCGACCCTTCGATCAGCACGCAGGCGGGATCGAGCGCGTCGAGCGCGCCCTTCAGAAGCGCCGCCGAACCCGGCCCGTGATGGCGGATGCCGAAGAGATGCGCCTTCCGCTTCATGGTTCAGATCACCTCGCGGATGGCCTCGTAAAGATCGCGCCAGCCGTCGCGGGTGCGCACCACGGTTTCGAGATATTCCGACAAGGCGACGCCATCCTGCACCGGATCCTTGACGACCGCGCCGACAATATTGGTGGCAAGCGCATTGGCATCGATGCGGCCATCGCCGAAATGAGCGGCTTCCGCCCAGGCCGAAACGCCGACGGAGATCGCCTCGGCGGTCGACAGCGTACCGGTCGAGGTCTTCAGTTTCGTCTTGCCGTTCAGGGTCTTGCCGTCCCGAATTTCACGGAACAGGGTAACGACGCGGGCGAGTTCCTTGTCCGCGGGCTGGATCGGCGGCAGACTGAGGTTGGTGCCGATCTCGCCGACGCGCTTCACGACGATCTGGGTCTCCTCTTCGAGCGTGTTCGGCGATGGCAGGACCACGACGTTGAAACGCCGCTTCAGTGCCGAGGAAAGCTCGTTGACGCCCTTGTCGCGATTATTGGCCGTGGCGATGACGTTGAAGCCGCGTTCGGCATCGATCGCGATATCGAGCTCCGGCACAGGCAGGATCTTTTCCGAAAGAACCGTGATCAGCGTGTCCTGCACGTCGGAGCCCATGCGGGTCAGTTCCTCGAGCCGGAGCAGCGTTCCCTCCTCCATCGCCCGCACCAAAGGCGTCTTGACCAGCGCCTCCGGCGACGGCCCCTTGGCGAGCAGCAAGGCATAGTTCCAGCCATAGCGGATTTGATTTTCGTCCGTGCCGGCTGTGCACTGGATCAGGCGTTGCGAAGAACCTGATATCGCCGCGGCCAGATGTTCGGAAACCCAGGATTTCGCCGTCCCCGGCAGGCCAAGCAGCAGCAGCGCCCGGTCCGTCGCGAGCGTGGCGACGGCAGTTTCGATCAGTCGCCGGTTGCCGACGTATTTGGCCGATACCGGCGTTCCATCGGATGCCTTTCCGCCAAGGAGATAGGTAACGACCGCCTGCGGAGAGAGCTTCCAGTTGGCGGGTCGGGGACGGTCGTCGCCCTTCGCAAGGGCGGCCAGTTCGCCAGCGTAGATCTGCTCTGCAGGACGGCGAAGTTGGGCTTCAGGCATTTGCGGTCTCCAGGCTGTCCATGAGGTCGAGGAAAAGAATGGCATTGCTGCTTTTGGCGGGATCGAGCCCGGCAAGCTCGGCGCGCAGCGTCGAACGCATCGATGACGGGCACATGACGGCCATGCTGTCGGCGATATCGGCTTCGAAGCGCCCACTGTCCCCGCGCAACGCCTGCCACGGCTTGGAGCGCAGGATATCGCCGAAGACGTTTTCCGTCGTCTGCCCTCCCAGCCATTGCGCCATCCCCCGCATCGCCCAAGGCGACGTGTCGGCCGCCCACCTGTTCGGCCGAAAGATGTATTCGATCCAGAGCTGCCGCATATCAGCGGGATAATCCGCCAGTATTTCGCTATCGAGCTGGTGAAAGGCCTCCCAACCATTGAGGAGATGGCGCTCGGTGATCAGCTTGACGATATCCAGCCGCTTATCCTGCGTCGCCATGAAAAGCAGTGCCGCCAAGAGGTCGCCTTGCTTCTCGGCGGCAGCCACCACGCCATCTACCGTCATCGACAAGGCGTCGGCCAGAACCTCCAGACCGACTAAGCCGAAGGTCTCGTTGAGCCAGCTCATCTTTGTAAAATCTCGGACGGTGGCGGGCACGTCGAGCGACAGGGCCGTCTTCTTGAAAATCAGCCCGGTCTGGGAAACCTTGATGCGTTCCAGGGCGGCGCGCAAAGCCGGATTGTCCCCTTCGAACCCCGGCAAGCGGACGAGCAGCCTCTGAGCGAGCTCGCGAACGCGTGGCGCGCGATCCTTCTCCAAGCTCCTCAGAAACGGCGCATCTGCTTCCGACAGATTTTTCCAGAACGCGGCGAGAAGGCGCACGCGGCTATCGGCATTCTCCGACGTCCAGGCTGCCTCGACCATCGCCCGCGCAGCATCCGGATCGGAAGCTCTGCGGCCGTTGATGTAGCCAGCTTTCACGGCTGGCGTCGCAAGCATCCAGGTGTCGTCACTCAGGCTGTCGGGCGCGAAGTAATTCTGCTTCTGCGCGACCGGCGTTTCACGCTCGGAAAAGGCAAGCGCTTCCGCTCCGAGATTTTCGGCGTGGGCTTTCACAAACGGTTCGAGCCTGGGCAGATCGAACGGATGCAGCCGGAGCCTCTTTTCGGCAAGCTTTTGGACGATTGCCGCGGACAGTTGACCCGACGCCTGGTTCTTGCCGGAAAGCAGCCGAAGCAAGAGCTTCCTTGCCGCGTCCGGCAGGATTGCCGCATGATCGGTGATAGCCTCCTCGGTTTGGAACTGTCCCGGCGGCGGCGGACGGTCGAACCGCAATGCCTGGCCAGCAAGCGCCAGCGCCTGCAGCGGATCGGTGGCGCCGATACGATCGAGTGGCAACCCGCTCCGGGTACCGGACAGAAGCTTCGGCAGGATCTCGCTCTTCAGGCTGGTCAAGCTCATGCGGTCCACCGTCCAAGCGCCGTTTCAGACCAGCAGAGCGTCAGCTCGGTCCCATCCCAAAGCCCGGCGCCATCGATCGCTTCGAGTTGCAGGAGCGGCCAGCTTGCCGCCGATTGCGATTTCGCAAGCGGAAGACTGATCCCATGGCCGCTGAGGTGGATGGTTTCGCCCGAGCGCCTGAGCCGCGCGCCGCGAAACATGACCGGATAGTCGCCGAGCCAGGGTTTTTCGGTCAAGGCCTCCTCGTAAAGGCCATAGGCGTCGGCGAGATCGTGCGGCGGAAGCGCCAGCGCAGCGTCGGACATGACGCTGCCGGTTGCCTGGCTGGCGATCAGCGCCCGCAATGGCACGCTCGACGGATAAAAGATCAATTCAGCTTCGAAAGTATCGCCAACGCTGTAGCCGCTTGAGGAGGCGCCCGTCGAAACCGGGACGTATTCGATGAGCACCGCATGCCTGTCGCTACCGTGAAGCCAGGTCTCGATTCGGCGGAGCTTATCCGGCTGCACCTCGCTGCGGGTCGCCCAAACTCGCCAGGCGCCGGAAACGCGTAGCGCCCGTTCATCCTCGAGCAGCGCTTCACGCGTGACGTTCCAGCCCATCATCTGCCTGAGATCCTGGCGCAACGGCTCGGACAGGCTATCCTGGCGCCGATAGGCCTCGGCCAGGAGATGCAGGGTAGCGAGTTCCTGAATGGCAGCAATCGGGCGGGCAGCCTCCGCGCAGGCGAAAAGCCGCGCCGGAATGGTATCGACCCGGAGCGCCAGGCCGGAGGCCTTGGCGTCAAACAGGCGCTGAGCCATTACCCGGCAGGTAGCCGTTGCCTTGGCCGGAAAGGCGGCGAAACCAGCATCCATCTGGTCTGCAATCCAGATATTGAGCTCGTCGAGGCCGTTGGCGATGGACGTCTCGCGCTCAAGCCGGTTGCGTTCCCGAGCCGCCGCGGCCCGGGCCTCCGCCTTCGGATCAACCACCGCGTCGATTTCCTCGGTCGCCGCGATCGACGCTTTGGGTTTATCGGCGCCGGCTGCTGGAGCGCCCGCATAAGGTCCGCGTCGGCGCGACAGCCAGTCGTTCACCCAGTCCGGCGCCGTTCCGGTCGCAAAATCGACCTTGCCGTCAGCGCGCATCCACATCAAGGCGAGCGAATGCTTGCAGGGAAACTTCCGGCTGGGGCAACTGCATTTGTAGCCGGCATCGGGTTCGGTGACGGAAATTCTGTAGGGCGTGGCGCCGGAGCCTTGGCATTCGCCCCAGATGAGGCCCGATCCGTCCTGGGCGAGTGTCGGCCAGCTCGAGGATTTGAGAAGCTTCTTGGCCGCGGCGAGCGAGCCTTGATCCGGGGCAAGCTCTTCTATCTTTGCCAGACTCAAACTCAATGGAACCCCCGACTCGGCCACATTCCACTATCGCGCGTTTTCTGGCATGGCATAGCAGAAAGTGCAACGCCTGCCCGGCGCAACAACCCGTCATGGAATCACTCTGCTTCAAACGAGTGGGATATTCTCGCGAAAGATGATTCGTGGCTCGATGTTCTTCAAGGACAAGGTCGGCGTGCTTGCCGCGATCGAGCCGAGGAGCCTTATGACAACCTGCTCGCCGATCAGGCGCGCATTCTGGTCGATCACGACGTCGATCAGATCTTCTGCCAGCCATGCCCGCGTCGCGTCAGTGAGGTCATGCATGATGACGAAGGGACGCTTGTTTCCTTGCGCTGCTTGCAGAACTTCAGCGATGCCGGCCCTGCCTGCGCCGACGCAATAGACGCCGACGAGATCGTCGGTGTCGCGTAGCATCCGTTCCATCGCCGGCTGGGACAGCTTGTTCTCGTCACGGGTTTCGATGGCAGGAAGGATCGTCAGATGCTTGAATTGCTCCTCCAGCAACGTCCGGAATCCATATTCCCGCTGCTGGTGTCCGTGGAGCGTTCGCGAGCCGAGGAACAGTCCTATCGATCCCTTCTTCTCACGCGACGTGAGGCCCATGATCAGCGCCGCGGTTCGCCCCGCCACCAGATTATCGACGCCGACGAAGGCAGAGCGTGGGGTCGAGAGAACATCGGTCACGATGGTCACGACGCGGACGCCGGATTCGCACAGGCGCCGGATCGCATGCCGTGTCTTCGGGTGATCGACGGCAATCACGCCGACGCCGTTGGTCCGGAGCGGAAGACCTTCCAGCGCCGCTACGAGCGCGTCAGGGTCGATGCCGTCGAGTGCCGTGACATTGCACGACGCCACGAGCGGCAGGGATGACGCGAAGGTGGTGATCTTCCTGGCGACGTCCTGCATGAATGAGTTGTGCGCAAAGGGGATGAAGAACTCCAGATGTGCGGGGCGCGAGGGCAAGGCAAGCATCCCCTCGGTCGGCAGATAGCCCAGTTCCTTCGCGGCGCGAAACACCCTCTGGCGATTGGCGGCGCTGACACCACCACGGTCATTCAATGCTCGATCGACCGTTGCAGTCGAGAGGCCAGCCTTCCGGGCGACATCGGAAATCGTCGTTTTCTTCATGATCCTTCCCTTTGCGCAGTTGAGGGAAATGCCGTTTTGTCACATCAAAAGATGAAGCTAATTACATCATACTCCACCTGCAACATAAGTAAGGGCCGCGAAATGAAATGAGCATCTGAAATACAATAATTACCAAGAGTTCCGCTGAAATCCAATCAATATGGGAGGAAGAAACTGATGTGATTTGATGTGATATTGAGTTGCGAAGCTTCTGTCGGCAGCCCAGTTTGGCATCGGCAGGGTCATTACAACATCACGGGTAGCAGGCCGAGGATCGCCAGATCTCGCAGCGGCCCTGCGTGATGAATATGGATGTAGGGGCGAACGGGTGATGTGTCCGGAGCGATCCGAGGTGCCGGCGGCAATACAGGTGAACGGCCTGAGCGGGACCGGTCAGTCGCTTTCAGCGCAGCATTTGTTCCCGCCACCGGAGATGATCGCATGAGCGCCAATTCGGCCAATAGCGAAACATGCGGGCAGTCTGCCGCCCTCCCCCGCGGCTACGGTTTGACCGGTGCTTCCGCTAGACAAGCCGTCGAGGCCGGCCTGGTGGCGGCCGAATGGTATCACACCGACGTGCCGCGCAAGCTGATGAAGGAGTTGATGCAGCGCAGCGACCAGCCAGCGATCCGCGACACGATTCTATGGGCAGTTCTCCACGTGGCTTTTGCCGCTGGCGGCATCTGGTTCTGGGGCAGCTGGTGGGCGGTGCCGTTCTGGTTTGCCTATGGGGTGATGTATGGCTCGGCCTGCGACGCACGCTGGCACGAATGCGGCCACGGCACCGCCTTTCGCACGCGCTGGATGAATGACGTGCTTTATCACATCTGCTCGTTCCAGGTGGCACGCAACCCGGTGAACTGGCGCTGGAGCCACGCCCGCCACCATACCGATACAATCATTGTCGGCCGAGACCCCGAGATCGCCTGGATGCATCCAATCGCGCTGACGCTGAAAGCGCTGGCCTATACCGGCGTGGTCGAGGTCTGGCAGAACCTCAGGACGCTGGCGCGTAATGCGGCCGGGGCCCTCTCGCCGGACGAGAAGGACTATGTGCCCGAGAGCGAATGGCCCAAGGCGATGTTCTGGGCGCGGGTGCATATGGCAATCTACGCAGCCGCTATGCTGACCAGCATCGGCATGCTCATCGCCGGTGCCGGTTGGAAGGCGGCGATCCCGCTTCTTCTGATCGGCGGTCCGCGCATCTATGGCTGTTGGCATATGGTGATGACCGGGCTCCTCCAGCACGGCGGGCTCGCAGAGGACGTGCTCGACCATAGGCTTAATTCGCGCACCGTCCATATGAATCCCGTCAGCCGCTTCATCTATTGGAACATGGGCTATCACGTCGAACACCACATGTTCCCGATGGTGCCTTACCATGCGCTGGCAAGGCTGCACGAGGCGATCAAGCACGACCTGCCGCCCGCCAACACCTCGATCTGGGCCGGCTATCGCGAGATGTTTCAAGCGATTATGCGGCAGAGACGGGAGCCCGGCTATTATCTCAAGCGTGCCTTGCCGCAAGGGGCGAAGCCTTATCGCGAAGAGCTGCATGCGGCTGTGCCGGAAAGGTCCCTCGCATGATCGCCCCGCCATCAGAGATGCCCATTGAACATGGAAGCGAGGACCATATGCCCTGGATTGCTGCCTGCGCCGAAGACGACATCGAAAAGGAAGACGTTTTGGGCTGGGTCCATGGCGGACGGAGCTTTGTAATCTTTCGCAGCCCTGACGACGAATTCTTTTGCACCGATGGGCTCTGTACCCACGAGCAGGTGGAGCTCTCAGACGGATTGGTGCTCGACTATGTGATCGAGTGTCCCAGACATAATGGCCAATTCGACTATCGAACGGGAGAGGCCAAGCGCTCGCCTGCCTGCGAGAACCTGCGAACCTATTCCGTCCGGCGCGAGGGCGGGCAAGTCCTGGTGTTGGTCGAATGACAGAGTTGAGAAAACAGGAGAGCCGGGGCGCCGCATCACGCCGTTTGCCGACGGTGGCGGACCTGTGCGCCTGGAAAGGCCGGCGCCAGTTGACCATGCTGCGCTATTTCAGCCTCGATGAGGCGGCAGCCGCCGAAGCGGCGGGGATCGATATCGCCTCGGTGCCGGCCGAGATCGTCCTTGATCCACGCTACCGCGCGGTTGCGCCGACGGTCTTCTCGATGACCGGGCAGACCCATCTCGAGATGGGTACCCCGGACGATTATCTGCGCTGGTGCGGCAATGCGCTGAGCCGCGGCGCCGACGCGGTCTACTGTTCGGGCTCGCTGAAGACGGTCGAAAAGCTCTCCCGTGAATATTTTCCCGTCGTTGGTCACGTCGGGCTGGTTCCTACCCGCGCCACCTGGACCGGTGGCTTCAAGGCCGTCGGCAAGACTGCCGAGGCGGCGTTGCGGCTCTTCAAGGAAGTCAAAGCCTATGAGAGCGCCGGTGCCTTCGCGGTCGAAATCGAAGTGGTGCCCGCAGAAGTCGCAGCCGAGATCAGCAAACGGGTCGAAATCCTGTTGTGGTCGATGGGTGCCGGGGCTGGCTGCGACGCGCAGTATCTCTTCGCCAACGATATACTGGGCTACACCGAAGGTCACGTCCCACGCCACGCCCGAACCTATCGCGATTTCGGTGCGGAATATGCGCGGCTGCAACGCGAGCGGATCGCAGCTTTCACCGAATATGCCGCGGACGTCGCCGGTGGGGCCTTCCCGCAGGATTGCCATCTGATCCGCATGGATCCGCGCGAACTGGAGAAGTTCATCGACGGGGTCGATCGGCAATGAGGAGGCCGCCCGCCGCCACGTCGCGCGTCATACAACAGCTTTCACCGGCCGGGAGGAGCTAGAGACCGGCCAAACCAAAGGGAGGAAACGGGACATGCTGAGACGGACTTTTCTGGGCGCGGTGGCCGCATTGGCGCTGATGCCGGCAGCAGCAATGGCGCAGAGTGCGGCGAATAAAACCTTTTACTGGATATCGCACGGCTCCCCGACCGATCCGGTCTGGACCTACTTTCTTCAGGGTGCCGAGAAATTCGCTGCCGATACCGGCGTGAAGGTGAACACGTCCTTCCATTCGAACGATGTACCGAGCCATCAGGAAGCCATCCGCGCCGCCATCGCCGCCGGCGCGAACGGCATCTGCACAACGAGCCCGGGGCCCGGCACCTTGGTGGATGTTGTCAACGAGGCCAACCGGGCCAACATCCCGGTCATCAACTTCAACACCAAGGACCCGGCGCCGGCCTGGAGAGCCTATGTCGGCGTCGACCTCAAGGTCGTCGGCCGCACCTGGGCACAGTATCTGGTCGACCATAAGTTGGTGAAGAAGGGAGATTTCGTCTGGATGCCGCTCGAAGTTCCGGGTGCAGGCTACGGCGAAGAGGAATCGGCGGGTGCCGACGAAGTGTTCAAGCCGCTCGGGATCACCTGGGAAATCCAGGATGCGTCCTACGACCAGGCCGAGGCCATCAACCGGATGACCGACTACGTGACCGCCAACCGTAAGAAGATCAATGCCGTCATCGGTCTCGGCGATCTCGTAACCGGCTCCGTCAAACGCGTGTGGGATCAGGCCGGCATCGCCAAAGGCGAGATTCCGGTGGTGGGATGGGGCAACTCGTTGGATACGACCACAGAGGTCAGCGAAGGTTATGTGAATGCCGGAATGTGGCAGGATCCGTTGGCAACCTCATACATGTGCCTCTCGGCGCTCATGTCTGAAGCGAGCGGCATCCCGATCAACTTCGACATCATCACAGGCGCACTCTACGAGGCCGATAAGGCGCCGTTCTACGCCAAGATCATGGGCGGCAAATAAGCATGCCATCCCGGCATCCGCGGTACCTTGCCGCGGATGCCTGTTCCAGCCCCAACGCGAGAGTCCACAATGATCGAGCAAAGCAGCGACGCTCTTACTCCGCAACGTGACAGGCCTAGCGTGGTCAGGACGTTTATCGCCTATCCGGAATTCGGGCCTTTCGTCCTTCTGATCGCGATGCTCTTCGTTTTCACGGCGATCAACCCCGCCTTCCTGTCGCTGATCAATGTCGGCAATGCCCTGACTTTCACCGTCGAACTCGGCCTCATTGCGCTCGCAATGACCCTTCTGATGACCGCGGGGGAATTTGACCTTTCGGTCGGTTCGGTCTTCGGCTTCGCCCCCGTGGTGATGTGGACTTTGTTCAATGCGGACGTGCTTCCCTTACCGCTGGCGTTCCTTGCGGGAATAGCCGTCGCTCTGGCGATCGGTCTTTTCAACGGTCTGTTCGTCACCCGTCTCGCTATCCCTTCATTCCTGGTGACGCTGGGTACGCTGCTGGTCATCCGCGGCACGGCCTTGTGGCTGACGGCCGGCTTTCCGCAGCGCACCTGGGACGCCGAAGAGCAGTGGTTGGCGCAATTGCTGGTCGGCGACTTCTATATCGGCGACCTGCGCGTTTTCATGAGCCTCATCTGGTTCGTGGCGCTAGCGTTGGCGCTACACTACGTCCTGACCCGCACCCGGTTCGGCAACTGGATCCAGGCGACCGGCGGCAACCCCAATGCTGCCCGAAACCGCGGGGTGCCGATCGCCAGGGTCAAGGTCATCCTGTTCATGCTGTCCGCCGCAATGGCGGCCTTTGCCGGCATCGTCTCGTCGATCCGCGTCTCGGCCGCCAACCCCAATGCCGGAACCGGCTACGAACTCGAGGTCATCGCGATGGTGGTGATCGGCGGCACCGTGCTGAATGGCGGCCGCGGGACAATTCTTGGGACCCTGCTCGGCGTCCTGATCCTGCGACTGATGCGCAACGGGATCGTCCTGATCGGGGTGCCCGGTCTCGCCTACAATATTTTCATCGGTGCGATCATCCTGGCGATGATGGCGCTCCATGCCGGCCTTGAGCGCCGGCACAATACGGGGGTCTGAGGATGAGCGGTACCGAAACCCTCGTCGAGATGCGACACATTGAGAAATTCTATGGTCGCGTCCACGCTTTGCGCGATGTCAACCTCACCATAAGAAAGGGCGAGATCGTCGGCCTTCTCGGCGATAACGGCGCGGGCAAGTCCACCCTGATCAAGGTGCTGTCGGGCGCGGTTCCCTACACGTCCGGCCAGATCTTCATCAAGGGCCGCGAAGTGCGGTTGCGCAGCACCAACGACGCGATCGCGAGCGGCATCGAAACCATCTACCAGGACTCCGCCCTGGTCCCGCAGCTTTCCATTGCCCGCAATCTCTTTCTTGGACGGGAGCTCAGAACAGGCCCCCGCTTCCTCGACCGGCTGGATCAGGAGCGGATGAACGCGGTTGCCGCCGATCTTCTGAAGCGAGTCGGAATTTCGAAGAACATTCCGCCCACTACGCCGATCGGATCGCTTTCCGGTGGGGAACGGCAGGCGGTGGCAATCGCGCGCGCCATGTACTTCGACAGCGACCTCATCGTCCTTGACGAACCCACCAACAATCTCGGTGTCGCCGAAACCCAGGGTGTGCTGCGTTTCGTGCGCGAGGCACGCGACACCGGCCACTCCTGCATTTTCATCGCGCACAACATCCATCATGTCTTCCAGGTGGTGGACCGCATGGTGGTGATGCGACGCGGCACCGTCGTCGCCGACGATCTAAGCCCCGCTACCTCATCGATCCAGGAGGTCGAAAATATCATCACCGGCGAACATATCGCGGCATGATCGAGATCCGTGCCAAGGGAATCCGTTTCGGCTTCGATGCGCGGACCGGTCTCCTCGACGGCTTTACAGTGGAAGATGAGGGGCACGAAATCGCTCTGCTGCACCGTGCGCCCTGGGTCGGCACGGAGGAGATAATGCCGCCCGGTACGCCGCCGCATCTGATGGTGCTCGGCGGCGATTTCTTCTGCGCACCCTTCGCAGGCAGCCAAGAGGGATCACCCCTTCATGGCTGGACCGCCAATTCGCCCTGGGACGTGGTCGAACAGGTGGCTGGGCGGCTGCGGGCCAGGCTGCAGCGCACCGTCTGCGGCGCGACCGTCACCAAGGAGCTCGAGGTTGAAGACGGGCACGCCTGGGTCTATCAGCGCCATGTCTTCGCCGCCGGGAGCGGTCGCATTGCGATCTCGAACCATGCCAACGTGTCGCTGCCTCGGGGCGGACTCATCAGTTGCTCCCCCAAATCGGCATGGGAGACGCCGCCGGCGCCGCCCGAAGTCGATTCCGCCCGTGGGCGTTCCGGCCTGCGCTACCCCTCGCGGTCAACGGCGCCCGACCGCTTTCCTGGGATCGACGGATCGGTGGATCTAAGCCGGTTCCCGTGGAACCCGCGGCATGAGGATGTCGTCATCGCCATAGAAGGCCGCGAACACAGCTTGGGTTGGACCGCAGTGACGCGGCCGGTCGAGGGAGATCTGTTCCTTTCCCTCCGGAATGCCCGCCGCTTGCCCATGACTATTTTCTGGCATTCCAACGGCGGCCGCGACTATCCCCCGTGGTCGAGCCGACACTTCGGCTGTTTGGGGGTCGAAGAGAGTGCGGCCGCAGCCTTGCTCAGCCACTCCAGCGAAAACGACCTCTCAGGTCCCGGGGCACTCACCCTCGTCCGGGACGGGGAAGCCGAAGCGAGGCATGCCATAGGCGCCATCTCGTGGCCTTCAGGCGAGCGCGTCGAGGATATTCGTGTAGTGGATCGTGCCATAGAAGTTTGCGGCGATCGAGGAGGGTTCCGGCGCCTGGCTTTCCGGGCGCACTTTCTCGACTGAGGCGAAAGACGCAAGATCGGTGGGTAGAGCCCTTGCCGAAAACCGGGCGACTGAGTATCGGCGCGTTGGAGCGAAATCGCACTGCTACCCTGCACTTTCAGGCTGCGTGCAGAGCAGTTTCGATGGCAAGGCAAAATGACTTGCCTTGCCCGTTGCCGCTAAGCCCGGTCCGGGCGCTACTCCTTCACCGCCCCTGTCATCGACGACACGTAGTAGTCGACGAAGAAGGAATAGAGGATGACCACAGGCAGTGAGCCGAACAGCGCCCCGGCCATCAGCGATCCCCATTCGAAGACGTCGCCGCGCACCAGTTCGGTCAAGACGCCGACCGGAATGGTCTTGTTCTCCGAGGACTGGATGAAGGTCAGCGCGTAGATGAACTCGTTCCACGACAGCGTGAAGGCGAAGATGCCGGCCGAGATCAGGCCGGGCACCGCGAGCGGCAGGATGATCTTGACCAGGATCTGCCAGCGGTTGGCGCCGTCCACCAGGGCGCTCTCCTCGAGTTCGAACGGGATCGAGCGGAAATAGCCCATCAGCAGCCAGGTGCAGAAGGGAATGAGGAAGGTCGGGTAGGTGAAGATCAGCGCCAGGCGCGAGTCGTAGATGCCGAGCTTGAAGACGATGAAGGCGAGCGGGATGAACAGGATCGACGGCGGGATGAGATAGGCGAGAAAGATGACGAGGCCGATCTGCCGCGAGCCGGTGAAACGCACGCGCTCGATCGCATACGCGCCGAAGACCGAGGCCACCAGCGACAGCGCCGTCGATCCCACCGCCACCAGCATCGTGTTCCACAGCCAGCCGGGATAGGACGTTTCGAGGAAGAGGTATTCGATGTGGTCGAGCGTCGGCCCGATCACCCAGAAGGGACTGTAATTGTTGTAGTCCGTCAGCTGCTCGTTCGGCTTCACGGCGGTGATCGCCATCCAGTAGAAGGGAAAGAGCAGCACGAAGACGAAGACCGCCATCGGCAGATAGAGCATCACCACGCGCCGCGGCAGCCGGTTCAGGTAGCTCATGCCCTCGGCATTGTCGGTCAGGACCTGATCGGCGGTTTTGAGATTGGTCGACATCGTTATTCCCCCTAATCCTGGCCGCCCTGCTGCCATTTGCGGCGTTGCAGGCCGAAGAAGCTGAACATGATGGCGCCGAGCAGGAAGGGCACCATGGCGACGGCGATGGCCGCCCCCTCGCCCAGCTGCCCGCCCGGAATGCCGCGCTGGAAGGAGAGTGTCGCCATCAGATGCGTGGCGTTGACCGGCCCGCCCTTGGTCAGCACGTAGATCAGCTGGAAATCCGTGAAGGTGAAGAGCACCGAGAACGTCATGACGACGGCGATGATCGGCGTCAGCATCGGCAGCGTCACATAGCGGAAGCGCTGCCAGCTCGTCGCGCCATCGAGCGAGGCGGCCTCCTGCAGCGAGGCCGGGATGGTCTGCAGGCCGGCGAGCAGCGAGATCGCCACGAAGGGGATGCCGCGCCAGACATTGGCGACGATGACCGAGATGCGGGCATTGGTGGGATCGCCGAGGAAGTTGATCGGCGCGTCGATCAGCCCGAGCTTCATCAGCGACCAAGAGACGATCGAGAACTGGGAATCGTAGATCCACCAGAAGGCGAGCGCCGAAAGCACCGTCGGCACCACCCAGGGCAGGAGCACAATCGCCCGGAAGAAGGATTTGAACGGCAGGTGCTGGTTCAGAAGCAGCGCCAGCCAGAGGCCGAGCGCGAACTTCAGCGCCGAGGCGATGACCGTGTAGAGAATGGTATTGAAGACCGACAGCCAGAAGACGGCGTCGTCGGCGAGGAACTGGTAGTTCTCCAGGCCGATGAAGATGCCGTCACGGCCGATCCGCGTGTCGGTGAAGCCAAGCCAGACGCCGAGCCCCAGAGGGTAGGTCAGGAAGCAGACAAGAAACACCGCGGCCGGCAGCATGAACAGGAAGCCGAGCACATTGTTATTCTGCATAAGCGAGGAGATCGGTCCACGCGTATCCCCGGATTTCAAGGTCGACATTGCTTGTCTCCAGATTGCATTCAGTTCTTGAGAGACGGACGGCATGCCGGCTGCCGGCATGCCGTCCGCCTGACTCTGGATCAGACGCGGTAGTAGCGGTTCGCCCGGCGTTCGGCTTCCTTCATTGCGTCCTCGGGCGACTTCTGGCCGGTAACGGCGGCAGCATACATGTCGACGAGCACATAATCGGCCATGGTCGCCGCCGAGGCGTAGCCGAGCGGGCCGGCATAGCCGTTCGGGCGCAGCCTTTCCGAAGCGCGCGCATAGGGCGCGTGGACCGGGTCGGCGGTCCAGACCGGATTCTTGGCGAAGGCCTTGAGCGGCTGGCAGCAATAGGCGCTGGAGCCTTGGATCCAGGCGTTCATCTGGTCGGCTTCCATCATGAACTTGATGTAGGCCTTGGCCGCTTCCGGATATTTGGTGTGCTTGAAGAGCAGCAGCGAGCTCGTCTGGAAAAGCTCGACGCTCTTGCCGACCGGTCCGATCGGGAAGTTCGTCGTGCGCATGTCCTTGGCGATCTCGGCGAGCTTCGGATCGTTCTTGGCCGTGTAATAGACCGAGACGCCATTTGCGATCAGCGATACCTGGCCCGCCAGGAAGGCGCGGTTGTTGTTGACGTCCTGCCAGCTTTCCGTGCCCGGAATGAAGGTTGCGTAGAGCTCCTTGGCGTAGTTGATCGAGGCGAGCGTTTCCGGGCTGTTGATCGTCACCGTGCCGCTTTCATCGACCATCTTGCCGCCATGGCTCCAGAGCAGCCAATGGGCGTAGTTGTTGCCGTCGCCGACCGCCTTGCCGTGCGGGAAGCCGGCGGGCGTGCCCTTCGCCTTCATGGCCTTGCATAACTCGAGGAAGCCCGCGGTATCGTTCGGAAATTCGTTGAAGCCGGCCGCCTTGACGTGGCTGTCGCGATAGACGACCGCATTGCCGATCGCCGTCAGCGGCATGGCGATGAACTTGTCGTCGCGGGTGGCGTAACCCTTCACGCCGTCGTACCAGCCCTCATATTTGTTGCCGAGATAGTTGCCGAGTTCGGTGAGATCGACCAGCTTGTCCGGATATTGATGCGCGTCGTCGAACCAGCACATGATGAGGTCGGGACCGGAGCCGACATTGGCCGCGACGGCTGCCTTCGGACGGATGTCCTCCCAGCTTTCCTTGTCGATGCGCACTTCCACGCCAGTGGCTTCGGTGAATTTCTTGGTATTGGCGATCCAGGCATCCTCATCGCCCTTCACGAAAGGCGTCCAGCGCAGGAGCCTGAGGCTCGCGCCGCTTTCCGGCGTGTAGGTCGGTTCGGCCTGCGCCAGAGATGGCCTGATGCAGAGACCGGCAACGCCGGCAACGGCTGCCGATGCGGCAAGAAATTCACGTCTCTTGATCGTCATGAGATTCCTCCTCATTGAAACAGCGGGAGCAATTCTCCGGCATCCACCTCCCGCTTGGTGAACGGCGGCCTGGCATCTCCGGGGGAGCTTGCGCTCCCGGGATGCTTGCTCTCCGGCGGCAGGGAGAACTCCTCCTCTCCCGTGCCGCCGCCGGATGGCGTCAGTCGGTCAACCTCTTGCCGCCTTCGGCATCGAAGAGGTGAACATGCGCGGCGTCGATCGCCACGCGGATGGCTTCACCCGGGCGGGCATCGACACGCTCGCGGAAGACGCAGCTGACCTCGCTGCCGCCAAGGCGCACGGTCAGATGTGTTTCATAACCGGTCGGCTCGATCACCACGATCTCGGCCGGCAGCCCATTCGGATCGAGCGAGATATATTCGGGGCGTAGCCCGTAAACGAGGTCGCGGCCCACAGCGCTCGCAGGCGGATTGGCGACCGGCAGCCGCGTGCCGTTGGCCGCGACGAATTGACCGGGATTTTCCGGATCGAGCCTGCCGTGGATCATGTTCATCGCCGGCGAGCCGATGAAACCGCCGACGAAGAGATTGGCGGGACGGTCGTAAAGCTCGAGCGGCGAACCGATCTGCTCGACGATGCCGTCATGCATGACGACGATCTTGTCGGCCATCGTCATCGCCTCGATCTGGTCATGGGTGACGTAGACGGTCGTCGTCTTCAGGCGCTGGTGCAGTTCCTTGATCTCGGCGCGCATGGCGACGCGCAGTTTCGCGTCGAGGTTGGAGAGCGGCTCGTCGAACAGGAAAACTTCAGGATCGCGCACGATGGCGCGGCCCATGGCGACGCGCTGGCGCTGGCCGCCGGAAAGCTGGCGCGGATAGCGGTCGAGCAGCTTGTCGAGGCCGAGGATGCCGGCGGCATATTTCACCCGTTTCTCGGCTTCCGCCTTCGGCGCCTTGTTGAGCATGAGCGAAAAGCCCATGTTCTGCTCCACCGTCATATGCGGATAGAGCGCATAATTCTGGAAGACCATGGCGATGTCGCGGTCCTTCGGCGGCAGCGTGTTGACGACGCGCCCGCCGATCTTGATTTCGCCGCCGGAAATATTCTCGAGCCCGGCCAGCATCCTCAGAAGGGTCGACTTGCCGCAGCCCGAGGGGCCGACGAGGATGACGAATTCCCCATCGGCAATATCGATGTCCACCCCCTTGATAACGGGATGCGCGCCGAATGATTTCCGGACATCTTCGAATTGAACGTTTGCCATACTCCCTCCTCCCAGATCATGAGCATTACGCAAGCACTGTATCTATGTCGTTTTCGGCCGGCGGCAGCCCGCCTTCTCACCCCCGCCCGACAAATGGCATCTTTGTCGCCATCACGGTCATGGTCAGCACATTGGCGCTGAGCGGCAGGCCCGCCATGTAGACGATCGCATCGGCAATATGCGCCGGGTCGATCGTCGCCTCCGCGGCAATACTGCCGTTTGCCTGCAAGACGCCGGCCGCAATCCTCGTCGTCATGTCGCTTGCGGCATTGCCGATATCGATCTGGCCGCAGGCGATGTCGAATTCGCGCCCGTCGAGGGCGGTGGATTTGGTCAGTCCTGTAATGGCATGCTTCGTCGCCGTGTAAGGTGCGGAATTCGGGCGCGGCGTGGTGGCGGAAACAGAGCCGTTATTGATGATGCGCCCGCCGCGCGGGTTCTGGCTCTTCATCAGCCGGAAGGCCTGCTGGGTGCAGAGAAAAGCGCCGGTGAGATTGGCGGCGACGATGGCGCTCCACTGCTCAAAGGAAACCTCCTCCAGCGGCACCCCCGGCACAGTGACGCCGGCATTGTTGACCAGGAGGTCGAGCCGCCCGTATTTTTCCAAGATCGCATCGAAGAGCGCGCGAACGGAGTCCGGATCGCCGACATCGGCGGAAACCGCGAAGAACTCCGCGCCGGTTTCGCCACCAAGCTCGGTTGCCGCCTTTTCAAGCACGTCGGCCCGCCGTCCTGAAATGACGACCGTGTAGCCGGCAGCGCCGAGCCCCCGCGATATGGCACGCCCGACGCCGGTGCCGCCGCCGGTGACAAGCGCGATCCTTGCCTCTCCGCTGGCCGATATGCTCATGCGATCCTCCCGCCCAGTTCATCCTCGATATGCACCTTCAGGATCTCGTCAAAGCTCGTCTCCGCCTTGAAGCCGAGCGAAGACGCTCTCTCGGCGTCGAACTGGGTCGGCCAGCCGGCGACGATGCGTTCGATCACCGGATCGGGCACGCGTTTGATGAGCGCGACCGCCTTGTCGCCGGCCACGCGGCGCAGCGCTTCGATCTCTTCGGAGACCAGCGCGGAAAGGCCCGGCATGGTGAGGTTGCGCCGCGCCCCGATCCGTGCCGTATCGATCGTCGCGGCATGGACGAAGAAGCCGACGGCCGCGCGCGGGCTTGCAAACCAGTGCCGCACGTTGTCGCTGACCGGCAGCACCGCTTCCTTGCCGACCAGCGGTTCGCGCAGGATATTGGAGAAGAAGCCCGATGCCGCCTTGTTCGGTGTGCCGGGCCGCACGCAGATGGTCGGCAGCCGGATGCCGATGCCGTCGAAAATGCCGCGGCGGGAATAATCTGCGAGCAGCAGTTCGGCGATCGCCTTCTGGGTGCCGTAGCTCGTCAGCGGCGTGGTGAAGAATTCGTCGGGAATGACCTCGGGAAACGGTGTGCCGAAGACGGCGATCGAGGACGCGAAGACGAGGCGCGGCACATAGGGGTTCGTCAGACCGGCCTGGCGGATCGCATCGAACAGGGCGCGCGTGCCGTCGAGATTGACGGCGTAACCCTTGTCGAAATCCGCTTCCGCCTCACCCGAGACGATGGCGGCGAGATGAAAGATCAGCTCCGGCCGGCCTTCGATCAGCCTGTCGGCGGCGCCGGCACCGGCGAGGTCGACCGTCAGCGCCGTCGAGACCGGCCGGAGCGCTTCCGGCACCGGCGGCTGAAAGGCGTCCACCAGCGTCAGCCGGGTGACGGGCCGGCCGAAAGCCAGCGGCTCGCGCGCGATCTTCTCAACCAGCTTGCGGCCGACCATACCGGCTGCGCCCAAAATCATCACATGCATGGCGGCTCTTCCTCCCGTTCGGCCGGTGTCGTCGGCAAGATCGCGCTGCTCGTCGCATTGTCCTGGCGGTCAGTGCCTGTCGCAGCTGGCGGCGCGATCGGAATCTGTCCGATCGAATTCAGATAGGTCTGCAACCCGCAGGTCAAGCCGGCTTGGCTGATCCGCAGATCCTCGCAGTCAAATATTCGTACGATGCGGGACGCCCGAAGCTGTGTCCGTCCCGTTTCTGCTCCAGGGTTTGATCGTTGGTATCGATACCGGTATCGGTAACAACGCCTATTTTGGTCGCATGTGTCAAGTAGTGCGTGTTTTCCTTTTTTGGAAAAGAGCCTATGAATCTGGTGTTGGCCGCTGGCGAGGCAATTCGACTAAGGAATCGTGCGATGCGTAAATCCACACTGGAAGAGGTTGCTGCCGCGGCCGGCGTCAGCAAGATGACGGCATCACGGGCCCTTCGCGGCGCGGCCGACGTCTCCAAGGAGACCCGCGCAAAAGTGCTCCAGCAGGCCGAACGGCTGAGCTATGTCGGCAACCGGCTGGCGCTCTCGCTGTCGTCGCAGCGCACCAACCTCGTCGCCGTCGTCGTTCCCAGCATGTCCAACATCGTCTTTCCCGAGATGCTGGCGGGCATCTCGGCCGGACTGCGGGGATCCGGCATGCAGGCAGTGTTCGGCATCTCCGACTACGATATGGCGAAAGAGCGTGAGATCATCCGCGACATGCTCTCCTGGCGGCCTGCCGCCATCATCGTGACAGGCCTCGATCAGCCGGCGGAAACGGTCAGAATGCTGCAGAATGCGGAGATCCCGGTGATCCAGCTGATGGACCTCGACGGCACGCCCATCGATTTCAACGTCGGGCTTTCTCATGGCAAGGCGGGAGAGGAGATGGCAAGAGCGCTTTTGGCGGCAGGCCGGCGGCGGTTCGGTTATATCGGCAGCGCAATCGACAGGGACTTGCGGGCCGGCAAGCGGAAGGCCGGCTTTGAGAAGGCCCTGCGCGAGAGCGGCCTTTCTTTCGTGGCGGAGCGGTTCAACGCCGCCTATTCTTCGGTGGCCCACGGCAAGCGGCTGACGATGTCCATGCTCGCGGCAACGCGCGATCTCGATTGCATTTACTATTCCAACGACGACATGGCGACCGGCGGCGCCTTCGCATGCCTGGAACTCGGCGTTTCCAGCCCCGCCGATATTCTGATTGCCGGATTCAACGGACTTGATGTCGCCCGCGCCCTGCCCGTCAAGATCGCGACCTCGATCTCGCCGCGGCGTCAGATGGGCGAAGCTGCCGCCGCACTTCTGCTTGCTGCGAGCAGAAGTGACGGAAATCCGCCTTCCGAAAAGATCATCGTGTTCGATCCCGAGATTACCGGCGTCGATTAAGCTCCAGCAACCGCTCGTCAACAAAGCCTATCTGCATCCGATCGCGGATGGCTGATGGCGTCTGCGAGGCAGATAGACGTCGTCCGGCCGGCGTGCCGCCGAAACACTATCCTATGGCCTGATCGCCTATACTTTGCTCGAGGCCGCCGGCCGCTCCTTCATTCTTGTCGGAACCGAGTGATCGCAATACCTCCTTTCATCGGTCTCGACCGAGCTGTTTTGCCAGATCTGCAAGCATTGCGACCTGCCCCTTGAGAATCTTGATCTCAGCCTCTGCGGTGGGAAACCACTCGGCGCGGTCGACTTCGGGAAAATTCTGCAAACGGCCCGATCGCGGTGGCCATTCGAGCTGAAACACTGAACTGCGCACCTTCGCGACATCAAGCTCCGCCTCCACCGACCAGACGACGACGATTTTTCCGCCCGGTTGGCGATATTCGCCGAGCGGGGCGAAGGCTCCCTGGATTTCCACGCCGAGCTCCTCCCGCGCCTCCCGAATTGCCGCCGACAGCTCGTCTTCACCAGCTTCGATCAATCCCTTCGGGATCGACCAGGCGCCCTCGTCCTTCTTTGCCCAGAACGGACCCCCGGGATGCACGAGCAGGACCTCGGGCCCCGTCTCGGAAAGGCGGTGGATGAGAAGTCCGGCGCTACGGACCGGCATCGGCAACTCCCGGCATGAGCGTGGCCTTTTCGTCGACAACTTTCCGCGTGGTGGCGCGTTAGGGGTGACAGCCACACAGATGCGCGGAGTATATCATGGCCAAAGGATTTCGTTTCGACCTGCTTGCCAAGAGCGGTTACGTGGCGCGCGGCGTCGTATTTCTGCTTGTGGCGGGCCTGGCCGTGTTCTCCGGCGTTGCCGGCGGACGGCCGGAAACGCAGTCGGCGCTTTCGACGCTGCTCGCACAGCCCTTCGGCCGCGTCTGGGTGGGGCTGATCGGCATCGGCCTTCTCGGTTTCGTGGCCTGGCGGCTGGCCCAGTCCTTGGCCGATTCGGACGGGCATGGCACCGGCGCCAAGGCGATCGCCATCCGCACGTTTCTCTTCGGCAGCGCCATCGTCTACCTCGGGCTTGCCGGATACGCGCTGGCACACGCGTTTTTCAGCGGTGGCGCAAGCCAAGGCTCGGGTGAGAAGGGATTGGCTCAGTGGATCATGTCGCAGCCGTTCGGTGCCTATCTTGCCGTTGCCGTCGGCCTCGGCTTCATCATCGGCGGGGTCGTGACGGCAGCCAAGGGCATCACCAGGAAATTCGAGCGCTATCTCAGGCTCGCCGATGCCAGCGGCGTGGTCACCACGGTCTGTGTCTACGGCCTCGTCGCCCGCGGCGTCGTCTTCGTGATCATGGGAATCTTCTTCGCCTATGCGGGTTTTCGCGTCGACCCGCAACAGGCGGGCAGCATGGCGGACGCGCTTGAATGGGTGAGACAGTTGCCTTTCGGCTCGATCCTTTATATCGCCATCGCGGCCGGACTGGCGGCCTTCGGGGTCTATAATCTCGTCGAGGCGCGCTATCGCGTCGTGCGCAGCCCGTCCCTTGCCGATGTCAAACATTCGATCCCGACAGCCGGCCATTGAAAAAAAGCGGTGACTTTCCAACCGGGCGAGCTGCGCCATCTCTGTCAGATGATTTACTTCACCGGCGATACCCATTTTGCAGATCCGCGCGTCCTTCGCATTGACCGACGCCCCTTCCCCGACATGGCCTCGCATGACGTGACGCTGATCCGGAACTGGAACGAAATCGTTGATCCGCAGGACGACATCTGGCACCTCGGCGACGTCATGTCCTTCCGTGGCGGGGATTGTGACCAGCTCCTTTCGATGCTGAACGGGCGCAAGCACCTCATCATCGGGAATAATGATCCGCCGACGACGACGGAGGCGAGGGGATGGGCGAGCGTGCAGCACTACAAGGAGATGACGCTGGACGATCATCTGCTGATCCTGTGCCACTACCCGTTCCGCACCTGGAACAAGATGGGCAAGAAATCGATCAATCTGCACGGACATTCCCATGGCCGCCTGAAGCCCCTGCCCCGCCAGTACGATGTCGGCGTCGATGCGAACGGTCTCAGGCCGGTGTCGCTGGACGCCTTGTTGTCAACGGAGCGAGCGCTGTGATCCGGCCGCATCGCGTGATTGGAAACGGATGGAAAGCATGGGCCGGCAGGACGAGATGAAGGCCTGGTTCTCTTCGCTGGAGCCGGTCCAGCCGGTCGAGATGATCGGCTTGTGGAGGGGGGCGGGTATTCCGTCGGATCACCCGCTCGACGGCGTTCTCGAGAACCTTGGCTGGTTCGGCAAGCGGTTTCACGCGGACATGCGCGCGGACGCCCTCCTCTTTCAGTGGCGAGCCGATCGGCTGGTCGCCATCGAACCCGGCTTTTTTCCAATCGGGCTGGCCATCAAAGCCGCACCGTTCGGGCGCACAAGGGTCGCCCGGAGCTGGTTCTCCTATCTGCAGAAGGCATTGCGTGCGAGGGGCACGACCGCGTCCCTTGCGCTTCAGACCTCGGGGGACGGGGTCACCGCCGCAATGCGTTACGACAGGCAGCCGATCGTCGATTGCTTTCGCAGAATGAATGGCCAAGAGCTGGCTGGCATGATGTGCATTACGGGCGACGCCCGTCGTTATTTCTTCAAGCTGCGAAGAATCGATGCCACCGCAGCGACGGCGGGGTCGTCGGGAAGCGGCCGCCCTTCACGCGCGCGGGCGGCAAAAACAATCTGACGCCGGGAACAATCTGCCATGCCGACCTGTTGTCCGGAGACGCAAACCAGGGGGGCTGCCATGCGTATGGTCCTGATCGCAACTTTTCTCTTGCTGCCTTGCCTGCCTGTCGGGGCAGTGGCGTCGGAGGTCGGTTTTTTGCAGTCTTTGGCCGGCGACTGGAGCGGGACTGGAAGGGTGCTCACGCGGATTGGCGGCACGAATCTGAAGGTTTCCTGCACCCTCCGATCTGATGCCAGCGCATCCACCGTTTCGATGAACGGGAAGTGTCGCGGCCTAGCGGTTTTCACCAGAAGCTTTTCGGCGACCGTCAAGGCCGCCGGAGAGCGTTATACCGGCAATTATGTCGGGCCGTCAGGACAGCCGTCGAAGCTTGCCGGCAGCAGGAAAGGTGCTGCCCTCAACCTGCGTGTGACCTGGGCGCGGCTGGTCAACGGCGATCGAGACGCAGTTTTGATGATCGAGAAAGTCGGGCAGAACCGGCTTCGACTGCAGACCGTCGACCAAGATCCTGCTTCCGGCCAGCCGGTCGTGACCAGTCGCATCGATTTGCAGCGGCCCTCGACGGCAGAAAGATAGCAGGCCGCTCGCTGCTCCCGGCGGCGCGACATCCCGATCGCTGTCTTGGTTTCAATGCTTTCTGGCGTGATGGTCGCCGCGATCGCCTGCTGTTGCAGCAGGGAAAACGCACGAGATTCCAAGGGATTGCCTGAAGTGTTCACATGAGCAAGCCCGTGCGTCGGCTCACGTATCAGGCAGCCATTCGGATGAGCGCGTCGCAGAGCTGTCGGGTGTCGTAAGGCTTGGGGAAGAAGACGCCGCGCTCGGGCAATTCATCTTTGTCCGGCTGCTTCATGCCGGAGACGATGATGATTTCAACGGGCGGCCAGCGATTGCGGACGGCTTTTGCGAGCTTCAAACCGTCCATCTTTCCCGGCATGTCGATGTCTGTGAACAGGATCCGAATGCCGGGCACGCTTTCGAAAAGCATCAGAGCCTCATCAGCATTGCGTGCTTCGAGCGCCTCCAAGCCTGCTTCCTCGACGATGCCGACCGCCATCATCAGCAGCAGAGCTTCGTCCTCGACCACGACTACCTTGGTTTTCATGTTTCGCTCGCATGCATGTCATCCTTACCCAGAGGGTCAACTTCGCCTCTCGCAACCGGTTCCCCGATCAAAAATATAACTTCGAAGACGAGGCCCCCGGGCCTGTAGTCCGACCTGGATCGCGCCTGCGCCTTCGCCGGGAAGGCCCGTTCTATCAGTATCGAGCCGAAGCCCCTTTTCGTCGGTGTCGAAACCGGCGGCCCATCCGCTTCCGTCCAGACGAGAAGGACGCGTCCGTCATCTTGCTTCCACTCGATGGTGACTGTTCCATTTTCACTTCCGAGACTTCCATACTTGGTTGCGTTGGTCGCCAGCTCGTGCACCACGAGCGAAAGCGGCAGGGCGACGTCTGCGGGAAGAACGACTTCCGGACCATCCATGCGAATGCGCTCGGCCTGCGAGGCGACGTGGGCACGCAAGGCCGCGAAGACAATCTCCCTGACAGACGAGGCCGATCCCTCGCGCGACAGGATGAGATCATAAGTGCCGGCGAGCGCTGCGAGCCTCTCGGCGAAGGAATTGTATCTTTCCGGATCGGAGCGTGAGAAGGTTTGCCGGGCGATCGCCTGAACGAGGGTGAAGCCATTCTTGACCCTATGCGCCAGTTCGCGGACAAGGAGGCTGCGCTCCTCCTCCGCCTCCTGGCTCTGGCGTCTTCGTTCATCGAGTTCGTCAAGCAGCCGGTCGAAGGTCGCACCGACGACACCGAGCTCGTCCGGTCCTTTCATGCCGGTGCGCGCCGTGGTTTGACCGCTGCGCCACTTTTCCATCACATCCGCGATCCTGGAGATCGGCACGAGGATGAAGCGGTTGCCGATGAAGATCGCGGCGAGGAAGGCAAAAAGCGCACCGCCGACAATGGCGAGCGTATTCATCGTCGTCGCCCGGTTGATCGGCGCGAAAGCTTCCTCCTTGGAGAAGCCGGCGCTGACATAGAGAGGGCTGGAGGGCAGCGCGATCGGGCGATAGCCGAGGATGCGTTCGGTTCCGTCCTGGCTCACCACATCGATCACGTCGGGCTGCTCGGCATGGATCAGGCGCTCAAGCGCATCGGGTACGACGGTGCCGACGAAGCGCTCGGGCGAGGGAACGCGCGCAACGATCGTTCCGTTGCCGTCGGCTATCGTCACCGCGTTGCCGGGAGCAACGCCGCGCTCGGTGATGCGGTTCTGCAGCCAGTCCAGCCGGATTCCGCTGACGATGACGGCCTTCATGGCGTCGCCCTCGATCAGGGGCATGGCGAGCGGCAGGACGGGTCTGTCGACAAGGCGGCTCTGCGTATAAGTGCCGACGACGAAAGCCTTGGTCGTGAGCATCTGCTGGAAATAATCTCGATCGGAGAACGTCACGCCCTCGGGAAAAGCCATGCTGCCGCAGATCGGCTGTCCGTCGAGCCCGACGACGAAGATGGTGCGGATGTTCGGAATGCTTTCGACAACCGCCTTGAGCGCCGCATTGCAAGCCGGGACGTCGAGCTGCCGGACGGAAGGCATGGCGGCGACGGAGACGAGAAGGGCGTGCAGGCCCTCTATGATCCGTTCGACTTCCGACGAGGCTTGTCTGGCCGCTTGTGCCGCGGATGCGCGCACTTCTTCATTGCGCTGGTGGCGCAGCGCGACTTCGTTGTAAACGAGCATCGCCACCACCGGCGCCAGCGCCGCGACCGCAACTGCGACCAGCTTAAGTCTCATCCTGTTTCCTCTCGGAATAAGGTAGGTAGCATGTCCGAGAGGGTCTGGCCCAGATCAACTTGTTTACAAAATATCAACGCAGGAATCCGGACGTCCGCGCGGCAACCTTGCCGAGTTTACGATTGCGGCTAGATAGTGCAAAGATGAATGATGCCAAAAGCACGTCCTTCGAAGGTTCTGCAGCCGGGTCCTTTTCGCCGCGGCCGCTGACCGGCGCGATGGCGGATGAGGTGGAACGCCTTTTATCGGGGCGAACCCGCGATATTCGCCTGACGGGCGACCTGCGGCGCCGGTTCGACGAAAGGCTATGGCGCCAGAGGGCGAAAGTCATCCGTTCCTGGATGACTTGGGTCGCCTTCGTCGATGTTCTGACGCTGGCGCTGAATGCCATGCTGCTTCCGCGTGAGGTTGCCCTGTTGATGGTCGCCCCGGCCTGCCTGCTGCCGCCGGCGGCGATCCTGACGGCGCTCGTCTGGACCAAGCCGCGCCCTGCGGCGGTTCAACGCGCATCGCTCCTCGGCGGAATGTGCGTCATCCTGCTGTCGGTCGCACTCGTCGGCGTCTTTGCGGGGGGCGAATTCTACGAGCGCCATTTGACCATCATGCTGTTCGTTGCCACGAGCGCAATCACCATCTTCAGCGTGCCGCTCGCCTGGACGATCGCAATCGCCTGTTATGCCCTCTGCCTCTATTTCACCTTTCAATGGTACAACCCGCTCGTGGACGCGGGCAGCGTCATAGCCGGGACGCTGTTCTTTTCCTGCGGGATCATCGCGACCGTGGTCGCCAGGCGAACGATGAACATTCTGGCGCAGAAGACATTTCTTCTGGACTGCAGGGATCAGCGCCGCGTCGCGGAATTGGCCGATGCCAATGCCCGATTGGAGCGGCTAGCCAGAACCGATCCGCTGACGGGGATCGCCAACCGTCGTTGGATGATGGAAACGCTCGAGAGCCTTTGGCGCCACGGCCGTGAAACCGGCATCGTCGCCATGCTCATGTGCGACATCGACCACTTCAAGGCGCTGAACGACAAGCTCGGGCATGGCGAAGGCGACCGCTGCCTTGTCAAGGTCGCCGGCATCATCCAGAGCTGCGTGCGCGCCGATCGCGACCTCGTCTCACGACACGGCGGCGAGGAATTTCTCATCGTCCTTCCGGATGTGGAAGAAGAAGAGGCTGTCGCGGTGGCGAAGCGAATACGTGAAAGCGTGGAAGCTGCCGCCCTTCCGAACCCGTCTTCCGGCGTCGGCCCGTCGGTGACGCTGAGCGTCGGGGTGGCCTTCAAATCGGCGGCCGACACCGGCGTTTCCCTGGCCAATCTCCAGCACGAAGCCGACGTCGCACTCTATCGCGCCAAGGAAGCAGGCCGCAACCAGGTCTGCGTCTTCCACCGTCCGCCACCCGCTGCCGAGCAGATCGCCGCCCGCCGCTGAAGGCGCAGCTGGCGTGGGATTTCAATCGACGCGCATCGGCGCAATCAGCGTCAGCGGATCACCAAAACCGCCGCCATGGCGACTGCCGAGATGAAGCCGGCGGCGCTGAGCCCGAACGTCAGATATTCTGTCGCTCTTTGTCGGTGGCCGAGCTCGACACTTCCAAGGACGGCCGCAATGCCTCCCGCTATCCAGCTCGCCAACGTCAGTGCGCCGAAGAAAAGCGCCCACTGCGTTGCTGTCTCCATGATTCTGCTCCCGTTTCGGCCGCCGCCCGGCAGGAACACTCCTGCGCGGGTCTATCAGTAACAAACCACGCCCGCATTGTTTCCACAGGGCGTTGCACTTTTTTGAACCACTCGGCACGCCGCTGCGCACCATCTCGCAGCTTGCCAAGCTTGTTGGCGCTGCGAAACAGCGGTTTGCAGCTTGACGTTTCCATATTGTCTACTTAATGTCTTCTAAAAGAATTATGAGGAGCTGCGACGAGATGAATAGCGAGACTGCCAGTCCTGATCGCAAAGCCAGCCTCGAACTTGCGCTGCGCAGGCGCATCCTGACGATGGAGCTGCCGCCGGGTTCGGTGCTGGATGAAGTGTCGTTAAGCGAAGAGTTCGGGCTCTCCCGTCCGCCGGTGCGCGAACTGATGCGGCAGATGGCCGGTGAGGGCTATATCGAGCTCGAGACCAACCGCGCCGCGCGCGTCAGCTCGATGAGTTATCAGGCGTTGCGCGACTTCTTCCTGCTCGCGCCGATGATTTATATTACCGCCAACAAGCTCGCGGCTGAGAACCGGACGAAAGGCGAACTCGAGGTCCTCAGAACGATCCAGCGTTCCTTCCGCAAGGCGGTCGAGGACTGCGATGTCGAAGGCCGGGTCTTCTACAACGACCAGTTCCACCGCCAGATCGGCGAAATGGCCCACAATGTCTACGTCGTCCCGAGCCTGCGCCGCCTGCAGATCGACCACGCCCGCATCGGCAAAATCTTCTACCAGCATCCGAATATGCCGCGCATGCAGGAGGAACTCGAGCTGGCGTCGGATCAGCACGAGGAGATGATCGAGGCGATCGAGCGGCGTGACGCCGAAGCCTCCGGTGAGCTGGCGCGTCTCCATATCGAACTCTCCCGGCGGAACATGGCGATGTACGCGGCCCCCGAAGGGTTGGAGACGCCGACCCTCTAAGCCGCCCGAGATCAATACACCCAGCTCAAGACAATCCGGCTCGACAGTTCGGCCAAACGCAACGGGATTTTATCGATGACCACCTTTCCCTTTCCAGGACTCAATCTCGCCATCACCACCCCGTTCGACGCTGCCGGCGGCATCGACTACGGACGGCTCGAAGCCAATGTCGAACGCTATCTTGCCGCAGGCGTGCGCAGCTTCCTGTTCAGCTCCGGCACCGGCATGCACGTCTATCTCTCCAAACAGGAATCCGAGGAGCTGGTCCGCCGTGGCGTCAAGATCGTCAACGGCCGCGCCAAGGTGATCGCCCAGACTTCGGCCTTGCTGGTGGAAGATGTGGTGGAGCGGACCGCCCGCGCCCGCGACGCCGGCGCCGAGGGCGTCATGGTGCTGCCGCCCTTCTTCGAAGGCCCGACCGACGACCAGGGCATTCTCGATTTCTACGCCGAGGTCGCCAAATCAGGCCTTCCGGTGATCGGCTATAACGTGCCCCAGGCGGTCGGCGTCGCCATCACGCCCGAGCTTCTCGGCAAGCTCAATGAAATTCCGGGCTTCTCCGCCGTCAAGGACAGCAGCGGCGACCTCGCAAAACAGGCAGGGCTCATCCGCACCGGCCGCTTCGTCATGAACGGCGCCGATCCTCTTGTGCCCTACGCGCTCTATGCCGGATGCGACGGTCTGATCTGGGGTGGCGCGAATTTCGCGCCGAAGACCTCAGTCGCTCTCGTCGAGGCGGCGTCTCAGCGCAAATGGGACGAGGTGCGTGAACTCTGGAAAATTTTGGAGCCGGCGATGGGTCTGATCTGGGAGGGTGATTACGTGCAGTCGGTCTATGCCGCCGCCGATATGGTCGGCTATGGCGCCGGTGTTCCGCGAAAGCCGCTGCGCGCCCTTGCGTCCGAAAAGCTGCCGGCGCTGCGGCGCTCGCTCGCGCCGCTCATGGAGCGGGAGGCGATTTGACAGTGAGCCGGGCCGCAAAGAACGTCTTCGTCGCATCGAAGCTTCCCAAACGCGCCGGCGTTTCAGGTTGGGTAGCGACACTCCCGCCGCGGAAGCCCCGGCCGGCACTGAGCGAAGCGATCTTAGCCGATGTGGCGATCATCGGCGGCGGTTTTGCCGGCCTGTCGGCGGCGCACCGGCTCTCGCGGCTCGATCCGACGCTGCGGGTCGCCGTTCTCGAAGCGGGCATCGTCGGCGAGGGTCCGGCCGGCGCCAATTCCGGCTTCATCATCGACCTGCCGCACGAAGTTTCCTCGGATGATTTCAGCGGCGAGTCGGAAGTCAAGTTCCGCGACTCCGTGCTGCTGCAGCGTTCGGCAATCGCGCTCGCGAGCGAGCTCGCGGCAGAGAACGGCTGGGGGAAGGAGCTGTTCGATCCGTGCGGCCGCTACAGCATCGCGATGAGCGCTGAAGGCGACAAGCATCTCGAAGCCTATTCGCGGCAGCTTGCGAAGATGGGTGAAGCGCATCGTCTACTCAAAGGGCAAGAAATCGAGGCCGTGACCGGATCGAGGGCCTTCACCTCGGGCCTGTTCTCGCCCGGCACGGTCATCATCCAGCCGGCCGCCTATGTAAGAGGCGTGGCCGACTGCCTGAAGGCGCCGGTGCGGCTTTGCGAGCAGACGCCTGTTGTCTCCTTCGAGCGCTTCGCCGGCGGCTGGCTGCTGAAGACGCCGCATGGATCGGTGCAGGCGGCAAAGATCATCCTCGCCAATAACGGCCATGCGGAAAGCTTCGGCTTCTTCCGCGGCCGCCTCCTCCACGTCTTCACCTACGCATCCCTGACGGAAGAGTTCGATCCGGCACGGCTCGGCGG
Source organism: Rhizobium sp. M10 (assembly GCF_002531955.1). Classification (NCBI taxonomy): domain Bacteria; kingdom Pseudomonadati; phylum Pseudomonadota; class Alphaproteobacteria; order Hyphomicrobiales; family Rhizobiaceae; genus Rhizobium; species Rhizobium sp. M10. The sequence continues at coordinate 80,551 of NZ_NWTA01000012.1, forward strand.
CGAAAGAAATTGGGCGGCGACGCCTGCGCTGCCGATGGGAACGACAGTGCGGCGGATAAACACCGGTGGCGGAGACCGGATTCTGGTGCGTTCGCGATACAGTTATAATCCAGGCATCGAAACCAGCGATGCCGCCATCCGCAGCGCCGGCCGCCTGCATGACGGCAAGTTCGCCCATCGCTTCCCCACGCTTGCCGGTGTCGGCATGCAGTATCGCTGGGGCGGTGCGATGGCGCTGACGCACAACCATGTGCCGGCCTTCGGGGAAATCGAACGCGGCGTTTTCGCCGCCTGCGGCTGCAACGGCCTCGGCGCGTCGAACTCGACTGCCGCCGGCATTGCGGCGGCCGAACGTTTGCTGGGACACGAATCCGACCTCGGCCGCGTCTATGACAGGATGACCAAGCCGGTTTTGCTGCCGCCGCAGCCGCTGACGACGATCGGCGCGAAGATCCATCTCGCCTGGCGCGAATGGCGCGCCGGCAGGGAGTGACACAGGCTTCTAAAACGTAAGCTGTACCTTACAGGCGGCCGTCCGGTCGCCGGCCAGTGTGAAGGCTGTGTTGGCCTCTTCGAGGGGCAGGCTGTGGCTGATGATCGGCCGGACATCGATCTCGCGGCTGGAGATCAGCTCGACGGCGGCGGCGAATTCATCGTCGAAACGCTGCGTGCCGTGGATATGGAGTTCCTTGCCGACGATGGCGTTGAGCGGGATCGGGATCTCTCCGGTGACGCCGACCTGCACGATCGTGCCGCGCGGCCTGATGACGGCAATGGCGCTGCGGATGGCGGGTGCGGCGGCCGAGCATTCGAAGACGAGATCGAAATAGCCCTTGCCCGTCTCGAATTCGGCAAGTGCTGCAGCCTCTCGAGACACATTGATCGTCCGGCTCGCGCCCATCGCCTTGGCTCTCTCCAGCGCCGCATCGGCCAGATCGGTCACGATGATCTCGGCCGCGCCGTGATAGCGGGCGGCGGCAACCATCAGGCAGCCGATCGGGCCGGCGCCGGTGACGAGGACGCGCTTGCCGGCGATTTCTCCCGCACGCGATGCCGCATGCAGGCAAACGGCCAAGGGCTCGCTGCAGGCGGCTTCCGCAGCCGTCGTCGCCGCTCCCACTTCGAAGCACTGCTTGGCCGGCACGACCAGCCATTCCCGGAACATGCCCTGCTCATGAGGCAGGCGCATCGCGCTGCCCATGAAACGCATGTCGAGGCAGTGGATCGGCAGTCCCTTCCCGCAATATTCGCATTGGCCGCAGGGCTGGCTCGGGTTGACCGCCACCAGCGTCCCGGGTTTCAGGTCTGCCCCTTCCCCTGCCCTCTCCACGATTCCCGATGCCTCGTGACCGGGTATGATCGGTTCGCGCACCCGGATCGGTCCGAAGCCGCCGTCCTGATAATAATGCAGGTCGGAGCCGCAGATGCCTGCGGCTGCCATTTTCAGCAGCACCTGGCCTGGGCCGGGGGGCGCAACGGTGTCGGCCTCGATCCTGAGATCACCCTTTTGGTAAAGCCGTGCCAGACGTGTTTGCATCATGGCCCTCCTATCTCAACAGTCCGAGTTGTTGCGGCAGCCAGAGCGATACGGCCGGGATGAAGGTGATCAGGATCAATGCCAGGAAGAGCGGCACCAACCAGGGCAGGATTGCCATGGTGGTGCGTTCGACCGAGAGTTTCGCCACGCGCGACAGCACGAAGAGCACCATGCCGAGCGGCGGATGCAACAGGCCGATCATCAGATTCAGCGTCATGATCAGGCCGAACTGAACCGGATCGATCTCGAACTTGGCGACGATCGGCAGCAGGATCGGCACGAGGATGGTGATCGCCGCGATCGTATCCAGGAAGCAGCCGACGAACAGCATCAGTAGGTTCACGAGGATCAGGAACACCCATTTGTTGTCGGTGATCGACAGGATCGCATCGGAAAGCAGCTGTGCGGCCTGGCTGACCGTCAGCAGCCAGGCGAAGACCGAAGCCGCGGTGACGATGAAGAGAACGGATGCCGTCGTCTCGATCGTATCGAAACTGGCCTTGGCGAGCGTCGAGAATGTCATGGTGCGGTAGCGCACGAGTCCGAGGAACAAGGACCAGAGCACGGCCGCCACCGCGGCTTCGGTCGGCGTGAACCAGCCCATCGTCATGCCGCCGATCAGGATCACCGGGGTCATCAGCGCCATGACGGCGGAAAAGCCGAAATACCAGTCGAGCGCCAGAAGCACGAGAAGGGCGATGCCCGCGGCGGTATTCATCGACAGGCCGGCCCGCATCATCAGATAGATCGCCACCGGCACCATCAGCACGACGAGAATCTCCAATCCGGCCGACAGCAGCTGCCTGACGTCGAACGGCGCGTCCGAGCCCCAGCGCTTCTTGTAGGCAAAGGCGGCGACGGTGATCATCATCAGCAGCGTCATGACGATGCCGGGCAGGATGCCGGCCATGAACAGAGCGCCGATCGAGACGTTCGCCATCATGCCGTAGATGACGAAGGGCAGCGACGGCGGGAAGATCGGGCCGAGCGTGGCAGACGCCGCCGTCACGCCGACCGCAGCTTCGACCGGATAGCCGTGATCCTTCATCGCCTTGATCTCGATCGTGCCGATGCCGGCCGCATCGGCGAGCGCCGTGCCCGACATGCCGGAGAAGATGACCGAACCGATGATGTTGACCTGTGCCAGCCCGCCCTTCATCCAGCCGACCAGCGCGACCGCAAAGGAATAGATGCGGCCGGTCACACCCGCCGAGTTCATCAGATTGCCCGCCAGGATGAAGAAGGGCACGGCGAGCAGCGGAAAGCTTTCGACGCCGGCGATCATGCGCTGAGCGACGATAATGTCCGGCGCGATGCCGTAGAGCACGATGTAGAGCACGGACGCGACGGCCATCGAGATGGCGACGGGCACGCCGATCAGCATCATCACCAGAAAGGAGCCAAGAAGCAGCAGCATCGGATCAACCCTCGACGGTCTGGAATTCTTCCGGGCGCTCCAGAACGGAGTAGCCGCGGCGCATATTGGCGATGAAGACGATCACCGCGCGGATCAGCATCAGCACGAAAGCGACAAGCACCGAGTAGAAGACGATGTTGCGCGGCAGCTCGATGGTGACCATCTGCTCGTCGGCGACGATATCGACGTAACGCCACATCAGATAACAGCCATAGGCGAAGAAGCCGATGCGGACGATATCGACGAAAGTGGCGAGCACGCGCGCCAGCCCCGCCGGCATGTAGTGATAGAACACGTCGACCTGGATATGCCGCGAGGTGCGCACGCACATCACGGCGCCCAGAAAGACGACGCCGATCAGGCAGTTGATCGCGATCTCTTCCGTCCATGCGTAGCTGTCGTTCAGCACATAGCGCGTGAAAAATTGCAGGAAGACGCAGCCCGCCATCAGCCAGAAGACGATCAGCGTGATCCAGTCCTCGATGGCGTAGTCCGAGACCTTTGCGGTCGGCGCATGGCCTTCGAATTCGTGGCCGATTTCCTCGGCCGTGATTGGCGTGTGAATTTCTTGCGACATGATCGGCCTTGTTCCTGTTGGCGAAGGAGGGCGCGGCGCGCCTAACCTTGATGACGAGCCCCGCTCCTCGCTCGGCGTCATCCTCGGCCTTGTGCCGAGGATCCGCTGCCCTATCGAACGGGGGCAGATGCTCGGGACAAGCCCGAGCATGACGAAAGAGAGGTTGGCGGTCTTCGCCGGCAATCTAGAGGACGCGACGCCGGAACGCCGCGTCCGGCGGCTCTTACTGGATCGCCCGGATCGCTTCCCAATCGGCCTTCTCGTAGCCGAAGTCCTCGAACTTGACCTTCTCCATCACAGTCTTTTCGAAGTCGGCCTTGTCGACCTCGGTGACGTTGATGCCCTTTTCCTTGAAGGTGGCGACGAGGCTGTTTTCCTTGCCGGCGATCGTCTTGGTGGTGCGCTCGGCGGCCTCCTGCATCACTTCGCCGAAGATCTTCTTGTCTTCGTCGGAAAGGCTTGCCCACCGCGTCTTCGAGATCACCGTGTTGAGGTGGTCGACGATATGGCCGGTGAGGATGATGTTCTTCTGGACTTCGAAGAACTTCTTCGCCTCGATCGTCGTCAGCGGGTTTTCCTGCGCCTCGACCGTGCCATTCTGCAGGGCGAGATAGACTTCGGCGAAGGCGATCGGCGTCGTGTTGGCGCCGCAGGCGCGCGGCATGGCGAGATAGGCCGGAACATCGGGCACGCGGATCTTCAGGCCCTGCATATCGGCGCATTTGGCAATCGGCTTGTTCGATGTCGTATGGCGCGTGCCGTAATAGCTGACGGCGGCGATGTGATTGCCGGTCTTGTCCTCATAACCCTTGGCGAGACGCTTGAAGACGTCGCTCTTGGTATAGGCGATCAGGTGGTCCGGGCTGCGGAAGATATACGGGAAATAGGTGACGCCGATCGGTTTGTAGTCGCGCGCCGCAAAGCTCGATCCCGAGATGATGATGTCGACCGTGCCGAGCTTGAGGCCCTGGTTGATGTCGGCTTCCTTGCCGAGCTGCGAGGCCGGATAGACCTCGATCTTGTAGCGGCCGTCGGTGCGCTTGTTGATTTCTTCGGCGGCCCAGACGGAATCGGTGTGGAAGGGCTCGGACGTTTCATAGACGTGCGCCCATTTCAGCACGGTCTGGGCGTGGGCGATCGCTGTACTCGCCATGATCGCGGCTGCGGTGCAAAGTATCGTTGCCAGTCTGCTCTTCATCGCTCTCTCCTCCGAGCTCGGTTAAGTCTTGGCCGTTCCTTTCGCGCGCCCCTTGTCGTGGCCGCGCTTTTCTTCTCCCGAGAACTCCTCCCCGAAGCTCTCGGAAAATCTCTTCTGCGACATGGTGAGATGGGTGCGCATGGCGGCTTTTGCGCCCGCTGCATCGCCGGCGGCGATCGCATCGCGAATCGTCCGATGTTCATCGAGAGCACTGCGCCATGTATTCGGCCCCTCGAAATGGCTGGCGAGCCTGGCGAAATAGGGGGTCATGCGCATGTCGAACATTTCGCCGGTCACGCGGATCAGCGTCGCATTGCCGACGATGGCGGCAATGCCGGTGTGAAAGGCCCGGTCGGCGGCAAGCACCGCGCTCGCATCATTGACGCCGCCGCTCATGCGCATCAGCGCCTCGTCGAGCCCGGCGATGCCGTCCGGCTTGGCGCAGCCCGCCGCTTCCTCGGCAATGGCACATTCGATAATGGCGCGCGCCTGCAGCAATTCGAAAGGTCCCTCCGCCGGCTCGCGTTCGCTTGCCGCAGCATTGGCGGCATGCTGGCGCACCACATAGATGCCGGATCCCATGCGAATGTTGACGAGGCCTTCGACCTCCAGGACGATCAGCGCCTCGCGTACCGTCGGGCGTGATACGGACAATTGCTCCGCCAGGTCGCGCTCGGCCGGCAGCCGCTGGCCGACGGCAAGCTCGCCGCTCGCGATCATCAAACGAATCTGGTCCGCCACCTGTCGATAAAGGCGGCGGGATTCAACGGGCGAAAACATCGTGCCTCCCTGGCGGCTTCTCCTCAAGCCGCGGCTGGTCAACTGGCCTGACCAATTAAATGTATCGATATCATCCGCCGGGTTGTGCGTCAATGCGCCGCATAAACGCAGAACACGAGCGTTGCGGATGGTGACGGTCCGCAACGGGACAATGTCGGCGGAGGTGCGGCAGCACATGGAATTCCGGAAGTGCCGGGACGACGCCGATCGGCATTTTGCCCAGGAGCATCAGCAGATCATGATACGGAGATGAGCCACCGCATCAGAGAGACTCGCACTCATCCGCCATCCGTTCGCGAAACCGATCAATGGCAGGTGATGGCCGTGTCGGTTTCAAGACGCACCATCATCGCCCGGAGCCGAAAGAGCTCCCTGATGATATCTTCCCAGCAATCGTCATCGGCTCTGGCGATCGATATCATCGATTCGCGGACCGTCTGAAGCAGATGATGGAGAACCGGGCGCCGATCGGAGGCGCCGTCGCAGAGATCCTGAAGCTCATCGATGATCTGCCTGAGGGCAATCTGCCGTTCCGGAAGGCTCAAACCGGAGGAACAGACCAGGATCGAGGCGCTGCGCCGGCTTCTATCCGCCATGGCACGCCAGCCGGCCGGCTGTCGCGGCGGGCCGCGAGACCGTGCCCGATGCATCTGGTGAGGTCGGCAGGTCTTGCGCGTCCAGGTGCATGTGGCGCATCAGGCCAGCGAGCTTATACGGATTGCGGATGCCGCATTCGAACCAGGAGACGAGTTCCCGCGCAACGTGCTGCGCCGCCGGACTGCCGATTTCGCAGGATTTTTCCCGGCACCACCCCCTCAGCACGGCATGCAGCATGGCTATGTCATCGGGCTGCAGCGCCGGCTTCGTAATTCCAGAATGCTGGCTCATCCGCATTCCTCCCAATGTATGAGCAGATCCTAATCTTCGGATTTTCGTTTTCAACTACGGGTACGGAAGCGTACGGAGGCGAGCGGTCCGTGGGCTTCCTCCGCCAAAGCCGTGGAACCAACGTGGTCGGATCAGGTTCGGCGGGAATGGTGAATGACCGTCGCGCGGCGGGCTTGCATGTGTTACGCACGAGGAAGCGGATCGTCTGAGGTTTGAGTCGCCATTGAACAGCGTGAGCACCGTCCAAACCAAGGCTATTGTGGGCATCCGCCATGAAATCGCTCAGTCCGGTCGCCGGCAAAACGATCCTCATCATCGGTGAGCCGGGCTTCCTCTCGGACGATGCAAGACAGGCCCTGATCACCTGTCAGGTTTCGATCGCCGGGCCGGTCGTCGTCTCCAGCGCGATGGAGTGCTTGAGCGAGGGGCTCGTGTTCGAGGCCGCGATCATCGACATCAGGATCTCCGATCAGGCTATGCTCTGGCTGAACGAGTGGCTGGAGATCCGAGGCATACCCTTTGTCTTTGCGCATGATCAGCGCTCCAAAGCGCCGCCCGGCGGCTTTAACCTCAGCGGCCGTCCTGCCGATATCGATGCGATGATTGCAGCGTTGTTCGGGCCGGACCTGTCCTATTATCATTGAGGGTGTCCGTTTGCAGGGGCGCCGGCCGGCCCGAAGGCGGAATGGCCGGATCGTAACGCGGATTGCGAGGCCGGCGGCTGCGCATCGACATCAACGCGCAAGGTGCCTGCCGATCAAACGCCGATATTCCTCCTCGGCCGCTCCGTAGGAGCCGTGCGCCTCTTCGATCAGTCCGCGCCGATTGAGAATGACGATCTGCCGCCGCGTGGAGCGGATCAGGCCCTTGCCTTCGAGCAGGTGCAGCGCGACCGTGACGCCGGCGCGGCGAACGCCAAGCATCACGGCCAGGAATTCGTGGGTCAGCCAGATGGTCATGCCGTCGGTCCGGTCATGAACCATCAGCAACCAGCGGGCAAGCCGCTCCTCGAGCTTGGCGTGACCGTTGGCAAGGACGGTCGATGTCGTTTGCGCGAGCAGCGCCTGGACATAGGCAAGAAGCAGGCCGCGCAGGGCACGGCTCTCTTCCATCGCCGCAGAGAGGATACGCGCCGGCAATTTGAAACCGTGTCCGGAGACCTGCATGAATGTGCGGTTCGCCGATTGGTCGCCGCCGAGCACGACCGCGGCGCCGGTCATGCCCTCACGGCCGACGATCCCCACTTCAATATCCCGCCCGCCCGGAAATCTCGCCACGATCGAGGCGAGACCCGACTCCAGGAGGTAGACGTCGCTGACCGGGGTATCCTCCGTTTCCAGGATCAAGGGGACGTCCAGAGTAACGGGCTCCAGATGAGGCAGCAGAAGCTCGCGCTCTTGCGGCCCCATGGCGCGCAAAAGTTCATTCCGAAAATTCAATTGTTCGTCTTCCATGTCCATCCACGCAACGATGATGATGCGATCGTTGTCGCGGGCGAACCTAACCATCTAGAATCATTGAGCAATACACTGTGCAATAGCGTACAGACGTGCTCGGCGACGTCTGCCCGCAAAGAATATCCGCGTAGAATCAGTGATCAGCGGTGCGGCGATGGCGGGAACCAACAAAAGTCCTGTGAGTTGGGGTTGGGCGAACGCAGCTGGCGAACGCGACCTGGCTTCGGCGGTCCTGCCTGTAGCATCCCGTACTTGCCGGAGGGCAAACAATGGCAGAAACCATGATGCGGCCGAAAGAGAATCGCCTGCTGGGTCTTTTGCCGGAGGACGAATATACCGCAGTCGCTGCTCATCTCGAACCCTGCGCCATCCCCCGCGGTCACATTATCGTCCCGGCAGATGCGGTGATCGAGCATGCCTATTTTCCATGCTCGGGCATAGGCTCGGTCATCAATATTTCGCCTGAGGGCAATCGCGTCGAAGCGGGATTGTTCGGCCGCGACGGTTTTGCACCGGTCGCGGCGGCGATAGGCGCAGGCATCAGTGTCCCAGAGGTCACCGTCCAGGTGCCGGGTTTCGCCTATCGTCTGCGGCAAACCACGCTGCTGGATCTGATGAAAACGCAGCCGGTTTTCGCCAGCCTTCTCCATAAGGTCGTTCATGTTCTGGCGACGCAGGCCGGTTTCACTGCGCTCTCCAACGCCGTCCATGAGATCGATGAGCGGTTGGCCCGCTGGATATTGATGTGTCACGATAGGATCGACGGCAATGAGCTCGCGCTGACGCACGAGTACATTGCCTTGATGCTGGCGGTGCGGCGGCCGAGCGTCACCACCGCCCTGCATCTGCTCGAAGGCTACCGCTTCATCCGCTCCGTCCGCGGCCTGGTGATCGTCAGGGATCGCGCCGGCCTGGAGGACTTCGCTTCCGACGCCTATGGCAAGGCAGAGGACGAATATGAGCGTTTGATCGGGCCTCTCAGGAAATCGAGGCGCGGTCTCACCGACATAGCGTCCCCACAGCCGGCATGAACAGGCGGATCAAAGCCTGCCGGTGACTTATATCCCGGCATACCATTCGTAGCCGCGATCCTCCCAGAAGCCGCCATTGCCGCCGTAGAGTTGGCCGATATCGGCGACCGCCTCGATGCGGGTCAGATACTTCGCCTGCTTATAACCGAGCTGCCGCTCGACCCGCAGCCGCAGCGGCGCTCCATGCGCCACCTCAAGGTCGCGGCCGTTCATCGAATAGGCGAGGATCGTCTGCGGGTGGAAGGCGTCGACGAGATCGATGCTCTCATAGTACCAGCCGCTGCCGTCGAGCGTCTTTTCGTATTCATCGGCGCAATGAAACACGATGTAGCGTGCCTCGGGCTTCAGCCCGACCGATTGCAGCAGGGCGGCGAGCGGCAGACCGCTCCATTTGCCGATCGCGCTCCAGCCTTCGACGCAGTCGTGCCGGGTGATCTGCGTGCGCGACGGCATCGCCTTCAGCTGCGCCAGCGTGAACTGCGACGGCTTTTCGACTAGGCCGCCGACATCAAGCCGCCAGGTCGAGAATTGCCGGCTCACCCAATCGAGATATTGCGGGTTATCGGGCATGCTGGTGCCGTTCGAGCGAAAGACCGGCGAGAGATCGGCCTCGGTGAATTCTCGGGCGAGCGCATCATCGCCGAGCAGGAAGCGCTGCGTTGTCATGCTGAAGCCCTCGGCGATCTTCAGTACCGACTTCGTCCGGTCGTTTTCGACCAATGCGTCGCAGCCGCTCAATCCCAATGCGGAGGCGGTCAGGGTCGAGCCGATCAGGAAGCGGCGGCGGGTGATCAGGCGACTCATCGTTCGTCTCCCTGTTCGATGGCGTAATAGCCGGTGATCATCGAGCGCAGATTGTTGAACACACCCGACAGGATCACCATGGCGATATGCACCGCGACGAAGGCGACGAGCGAGAAGGCGGTGAGGAAATGCAGGGTGCGGGCCGATTGCCGTCCACCGAAGACATCGAGCAGCCAGGGCGCCACCGCGTTGAAGCCCGGCGACATGGTCAGACCCGTCGCAATCATCAGCGGCAGCAGCAGGAAGATCACCACGAGATAGGTCAGTTTCTGCAGCGTGTTGTAGTGCCGCGCCTCGGGGCCTTTCGGAAAGCGCAGCCGGGCGTGGTTCACGACCTCGTGGCCGAGATGGGCAAGTGTCAGTTCGTTGCCAGCCGGTGCAAGATCCCGGCGGAAATGCCGGCTGATCAGTCCATAGGCGAGGTAGACAAGGCCGTTGACGACGAAGAGCCAGGCAAAGAAGAAATGCCAGCGTCGGCCGCTCGACAGGTCCTGATAGCTCGGAAGCGTGAGCCAGTTCGGAAAGCCCCTTGCCGTCGCCTCGCCGTCGACATCGGAGAGACCAAGAAAGCCCGTCGTATCGAAGGTAAACGGACCGACATGCGTCAGCCCCTTTACCCGGTCGCCGTCTTCTGTTGCTTCCATGGAGATGAAGGACGGATCGTTGTCGGCGCCGTATTGACCCCAATAGAGCGCCGGGTGAGCATTGAATATCTGCAGGCCGCTGAACAGCAGCACGGTGAGGCAAAGCACGTTCACCCAATGCGACAGGCGGACAGCGAGACTGTGGCGGTAGATAAGCGTGCGGCCGGTTGTCGGGCCGGCATCGATCGTCGCCATGATTGTTCTCCGAATGAATGGACGTTTCGGGAGAAGAAGACGCGGCCGCCGCCCGCTGCATAATTCCTTAAATCGGAATCGATTTAAGGATAAAATTATGCAGCAATCAAAAGTGCTACAGCGTCCTTTGCGCGTCTAAAAAGACGCGCGGCGCTGTAGAAAGTTTCAGCGGCCGCGGAGACGCGAAACGCCTACTACATCGCGTCGCAGGCCTTCATCATGTCGGCCTTTTTCATTGCGTCTTTTTCCATGTCGGCCTTGTTCATGCAGTCGGTCTTAGGCCCCGATGTCTTGATGGTGTCCTTCGACATCGCGCTGCTCTGCATATTGTCCTTCTTCATCGTATCGGACTTCATGGCGTCCTCAGCCGAGGCGACACCGGCAAGCGAAAGACCGACGATGAAAGTGCAGGCTGCGAGGCTGGAAAAAAGCTTGGTCATGGAACTCTCCTGAATGGATTTTTCATGTCCACCGGCGGCCTGCCGATGGCTCACATCCGGTTATTCGCGGGAGTGCCGGATGCGTTACAGCTTCACGCGCATGTGATAGGACTGTGATGCCGCAATTATTTTGATCTTTCCTGTAACCGATTGGCCGCTTCCAGCGAATGAACTCGTGACAGCATGACAACCGCCCATTCGGAAGAAGCCCTGAAAGCATTGATGCTTCTCTCCCTTGACGGGGACGAGGCTGCCTATCGGCGTTTGCTGACGGCTTTGCGTGTGCTGCTTGTCGGTTACTACAGCCGCAGGATGGCTGCGGCGACGAAAGCGGATATGGAAGATCTAGTCCAGGAGACATTGCTGGCACTGCATTCCCGCCGGTCCACCTATGACCGGGAAAGACCTTTCACCGCCTGGTTCTTTTCGATCGCCCGTTACAAGCTGATCGACCATCATCGCGGCCGCGGCGGGCGCAGACTGGCTGAGACCGAGCTTGGCGAGGAGATCGAAAGCGGTTTCAGCGAGGAAGCGGTGACGGCTCGCATGGATGTCGAGCGGTTGCTCGACGGGCTGCCGCCGAGACAGCGGGAGCTGATCCGGCAGGTGAAGCTCGAAGGCCAGTCGGTCGCCGACACCGCGAACCGCACCGGCCAGTCTGAATCGGCGGTGAAAGTCGGCATCCACCGGGCGCTCAAAGCGCTCGGAGAAAGATTGCGAGGCGCATCGTGACAAAGACGGACGACATTATCGAACGCCTGGCGGGGGACCTGAAGCCGGTGCCGCGCAACGCACTGCGCCGCCGCTTCATGCTCGGCATCGTGCCGTCCCTCGCTTTCTCCTTGTTGCTGATGCTGATCATTCTTGGGCTCAGGATCGATATGTCCGACGTGCTGATGCTGCCGGTTTTCTGGATCAAGTCGGCCTATAATGCCCTGATCGCCGCGGCCGCCTTTGCAGCCGTTTTCCGGCTTTCCCGCCCCGATGGTTCCGAGGGAAGCTTTTTCGGTCTGCTTGCCGTGATCTTCGCCGCCATGGCGGCGGTCGCGGCCATCCAGCTCATGACGGCTCCGGTCGAGACCTATCCGGTGCTGATCCTCGGCTCCTCGGCGCTCCATTGCCCGGTCTTGATCTTCGGTTTCGCGCTGCCCGTTTATGCCGGTGTCGTCTGGGCATTGCGCCGGGCGGCACCCGCTGATCTCAGGTTGGTGGGTTTTGTCGCCGGCATCGCCGCCGGCGCTGCCGGCGCCTGGGTCTATTCCTGGTTCTGCACCGAAAACGGCATGCCCTTCGTGCTGATCTGGTATTCGCTCGGCATCCTGCTCACCGGCGCGCTGGGTTCGCTCACCGGCCCCCGCCTGCTCCGCTGGTAAATCCTGTCTCATCCCGTTGACCGGAACATTCCGCCTTTCGGCTGGTTCGAGGCCTGAAGGAGAGGAAGATGAGCCAGCAATCGGATCGCCGCGCTTTCGCAATCTATATTGGAGCCATCGTCTTGGTCGGGCTTTTGATCGTGCTCGGCGCTACGCTCTCTTGGAACGCGGGCAGCAGAAGCGATCAGAGCACGCAGTTTTCACGGGAAGCCAAGCCCTGATGGAGCTGCCGATGAATCGACCGTGGGGCGCTCAGTCGACGAGATGGTTTCCGAGCATTGCCAGCAGCGACGCGCGGGCGCGGCTGACACGGCTTTTTAACGTGCCGATGCGGCACCCGCACATCCTGGCGGCATCCTCGTAGGTCGTTCCGGCAGCCACCAGTGTCAGAGCACGGCGCCTGTCGTCGGAAAGCCGTGTCAAAGCCCGCTGCAGTTCGTGCTCCCGCAGCGTCCACTCCTGGGTTGGCGCGATCGCAATCTGTTCCATCGCCGCATCCATCCCTGCCGGCTCGCGTTTTTGCCGGCGGTAATTGGTGCAGAACGTATTTCGAAGGATGGTGAAAAGCCAGGATTTGAGCGAGGTGCCGGGCTGATAGAGGTGCAGCGAGTTCAACGCCTTCAGCAAGGTCTCCTGGACGAGATCATCAATGTCGTCGTCACTGCGCAGAAACCTGCGGGCAAAGGCGCGCAACGCCGGCGTCAGTTCGACGATCTCACGCTCGATTGCGGACGTTTCTTTGCAATGCGACGTAGGCCGTACTGAAGACGAGGAAGTCATTTTTCTCTCCTGGAATGAGAGAGAAAGCTCCAGCAGTCCTATTCGTTGCCGTACGATATCGGACAAACCGAGCAGTTCAGCCTGGACCGACGGCTTTGTGCCGACCGGTCACGACCTCGCCCGCGGCATGCTGGGGGCCTGATGGCCCGCGCCGCACAATCGGAAGCCGGCATTCTGCAAGCCGTGCGTTGCCCCGGCTCCTCCGGAGATCAAAGACCGAGCTGCCAGATTTCGGCGGCGATGATATTTCCCTCGGGTGCGGTCAGACGCACCGCAGTCACCCCCTTGAAACCGGGTAGTCGCTTGGTGCCCGTCCAACGGCCGTCGTCGGCGAAGACCTCGATCGAGCCGGCATCGAGAAAGATCCGGATGGTCGACGGGCGTGCGCCGGCGGCGATATAGCGGGGCGATGCTTTGGCATTCGCCACCGAGAAGGGAATGCTCAGCCCGTCGTCGTTCAGCTGCACCGCGACCGTTGCCTCGGGATGTTCGAGATCGAGGCGGAAGGCGTTGCCGGCCTGGCCGAGGGTGAGCAGGATTTCGACGGCGCCGTTGGCGAGATCGACGGTCCGGCCATCCAGAAGAGCTTTGGCATCCAGCCGGCGCTGCCGCAGGCTTTCGACCCCCGACACCGGCGGCGTGATCAGCGCACCGCTCTGCAATGCGAGTCGGCGCGGCAGGGTCATCGCCGTCGGCATGTCGATCTCTTTTGATACATCCGTCCAGTTCGCAAGCCAGGCGATGCCGATCGGGCCGCCCTCGTCGACGAAGGCCTGGAACGCGTAGGCGTCGGTGCCGAAATCCAGCTCCTGCTCGAATTCCACGGAGAAGCCGCGGCCATCGAAACGGCCGACGGTCGCAAGCGTCATGTTGCGCCGGCCGGTTGCCGGGTCGCGGCTGGTCAGCAGACCGAAGATCAGGGCCCAGCGCGTCGAAGGGTCGTCGGCGGGACCGTCGAGCGGCAGCATGCAGGGGCATTCCGCCGCCGTCATTCCGAAGCGGTTCTCGCGGTGAAGCGTGCCGAGGAAGGTCCATCCCGCCGCCGCGGCCGGATCGGCGGTTTCGTAGAGCAGGATGACGCCGCCCTCCCGGTCTCGCGTGCCGAGCAGCATCTTCCATCTGCCGTCGGGGCCCTTGAAGACGTAAGGGTCGCGGAAATCGGTCGTCAGGCCGAGCCCGGCCGGACGCGCCGGCAGGATCAGGCGCGCCGGCTCGACAGTGACAAGATCGCGGCTGGTGGCGGTGAACTGAACCTGTTCCTCCGGTTCCCGGTCCTTCATATGCTCGGTGTAAAAAATGCGAAGGCCGGCTTCATCGCCGGCAAGAGCGATCGCCGAGCCGGAAAATGCCCCGCCCCGCCCGTCGGCCCGCGCGGCAAGTTCATCCGAAGGGAAAAGAAAGATCGGGAGATGCGTCCAGTAAAGGTAGTCCTTCGAGACCGCATGACCCCAATGCATGTTGTTCCATCGAAGGCTATGGGGATAGTGCTGGTAGAAGAGATGCAGCTTGCCGCCGAACCTTCCAAACCCGTTGGGATCGTTCATCCAGCCGAAAGGCGGGCGGAAATGATAGCTGCCCGGCACTTCGGGGGTGGCATTGGCGGAGCGGACATGCAGCAGCCGGATGCCTTCTTCCAGAACGCGGGACTGAAGGAAGGCATAGAGGACCGAGACCTCGGTTGTCGCGGGATCGTAGGAGAAGGCGGTCTCTCCGCCTCTTTCCAGCGTCAGCGGCCGAAACTCGAATTCATCGGAGTTTGCCGTCTCGACAGCGCCGGCCGGGTCTCCGTCGACATGTGCCGTGAGCCTTCCCGGGGCGCTGCCATGCGACGCTCTGATCCAGGCATGGATCGTGGCGCCCGCAGGCAACACGGCGCGGATCGTCTCCAGCTCCACTTCATCGGAGGGAGAAATCGGTTGGCTTGCCATCAATTCAACCTTTCACGGCAGAGCCGATAAAGGAACTCACGAACCAGCGCTGGAATGCGAGGTAGAGCCCCAGGATCGGGATCATCATCAAAACGGAGGCCGCCATCGCCCGATCCCAGTAGATGCTGTCCTGTCCGAAGAAGGTGGCGATGGCCACCGCGATCGGCCGGGCATAGTCGGTCTGCGTGACGAGGATCGGCCAGAGATACTGGTTCCAGGTCTCGATGCCCATGAGGATCGACACGGTGGCGAGGGCAGGCAGGCTGAGCGGCAGGAAGATGGAGCGATAGGCCCGGAAAAACGAGGCGCCGTCGATCTCGGCGGCCTCAAGCAATTCCTTCGGCAGCTGCGCGAAGAACTGGTAGAACAGGAAGATGTAAAGCGGGCTTGCGACCCAGGGCACGATCTGCACCGCGAAGGTATCGGACATACCCGCCCGCGAAACCATGATCACCAGCGGCATGATGATGCTTTCCTGCGGGATCACGTAGAGCGCAATCACGACGGAGAGGATGACGGCGCGGCCCTTGAGCGAGCCCCAGGCCAGAACGAAGCCGGCCATCGAATTGACGATCAGGCCGGAGCAGACCGTGGTGACCAGGATGATCAGCGAGTTGATGAGGTAGCGTCCGAAGGCGAGTTCGCCGGAGAGGTGGCCGACTTCGGCATAATTGGAAAGCGTCGGGTTCGATACCCAGAAGGCCCGGAAGCTGCCCATGTCGGCGAGAATCTGGAACCGGTCGTCCTTGAGGCTGGCGACGACCAGCAGCAGCAAAGGAGAGACGATCACCAATGCGATGATGAAGATGCTGACGGTTTGGATGGCGCGGAGAACCCTCGCGGCGGAACGGGGCCGTGCTGCGCGGGCCTGCGGGATCGAGAGGGCGATATCAGACATCGAAGCGCCTCAGGAGCTGGCGCTGGATCAGCGCGATGACGAGAACGATCACGAACAGGATGACCGAGACGGCGGAGGCATATCCCATCTTCTGCTCTTCGAAGCCGGCGCGGACCATGTAGTGCACCACCGTTTCGGTGCTGCTCTTCGGCCCGCCCTGCGTGAGGATGGCGACCTGGGTATAGAGCTTGAACGCCTGGATGGTGGTGATGACAAGCACGAAGACATGGGTCGGCCGCAGGCCGGGCATGGTCACATGCCAGAAGCGGCGGAAAGCATTGGCGCCGTCGATCTTTGCGGCATCGTAGAGTTCATCGGGAATGCCCTGAAGGCCGGCGAGATAGACGATCATCTGGAAGCCGTAGGCCTGCCAGGCCGAGAGCAGCACGAGCGAGAACATCGCCCATTGCGGATCGCCGAGCCAATCGATCGGCTGGATCGCCCCGCCGGAGAGGAAGCCGAGGATCTGGTTGAACGGCCCCGTGGGATACTGGAACAGCGTGCCCCAGATGACGCAGACCACGACCATCGAGGTGATCGCCGGCAGGAAGAACATGCCGCGCAGCAGGTTGCGCAACGGCAGCTTCTGATGCAACAGCAGCGCCGTCGCAAAAGCGAGGCCGCACTGCGCCGGAATGATCCAGAAGGTGAAGCGCGAAACGTTCCAAAGCGCTGTCCAGAACAGGTCGTCCTGGAAGATGCGGATGAAATTGTTGAACCAGACGAAGCGGACCGGCGTCGGCCGCGGCACCAAAGGCTGGTTGGTCATCGCCGTCCAGAAGGACAGGAGAAACGGCAGGATCAGAAAGAGCGTCAACAGGATGACGGCCGGCGCAAGCATGGCCGCTTCCTGCATCAGCCGTCCCTTGTCATGGCGGCGTGCCGGAGCCTTTCGGACGGATGTCGAAGATATCGATTGTTGCATGGCCATTGGCTCCTCCTCTCCAGTCTCGATCGCCGGTCCCGCCCTGCAATGTCCGGCGGGGACATTGCAGGGCGATCGAGCTTATTGCTCGTCGCCGAACGGCGGATAGCCGTCATTGTCCTCGATATCCTGGTCGATCTTCTCGGCGGCCGCTGTCAGCGCCTCCTTGGGATCGCCGCCATTGAACACCTCGTCGACGGCCTGCATGAAGGCGGAGGTAATGGTCGGATAGGCTGGATGCGGCGGGCGGGCGACGGCCGTCTTCGAGGCCTGCTCGAAGGCGATCGCCATCGGGCCGCCGGGAGCATAGAGCGGAGATTCGGCAGCGAAGCTCTTCAGGCCGGGATAGCCGGACTGGCTTGCGACGTAGGCGCGGAACTCCTTGTCCTTCAGCAGGAAGCTGACGAACTTGCCTGCAATATCGGGATGCGTCGACGTCTTGGTGACCGCCCAGATCCAGGTGCCGTCGGGGCTCGCGCCCTTGGCGCCGAATTTTGGAAGCGGCAGCACGACGATGTTGTCCTTCATGGTCGCGGCGGCCTCCGCATAGACCCAATGTCCGCCGAGCGCCAGCGCTGCCGGATTGCCTTCGGCGAAGAACTGGTTGGTTCCCGCCGATTGCGGCACGACCCAGCCGTTCTTGACCCATTTCTGCATCATTGCCAGCGCATCGACGCAGGCGTCGCTGTCGAGCGTGCCTTCGGATTTCCAGGCCTTGCGGTCGATCAGATCGCAGCCGGCCGATTGCAGGATCGGGCCATAGGCATAGGTGATCCATTCGGTCTTGATGCCATAGCCGCGGAAGGTGTCGATCGGCCACTTCACGCCGTCGACTTTGGAAAGCTTCTCGAGATAGGTTTCGAACTCCTCCCGGGTCCAGGCATCCTCGACGGATTTCGGAATGCGGGCGCCGATCGCTTCGAGATATTTCTTGTTACCGTAAAGGACGACCGAGGAGTCGGTCAGGCCGATCGCGTAGAGGTCCTTGTCGATCGGGTATGTGCCCTGGGCGATATTGGACTCCGTCATGTCGTCGACGACATCCTTGTCGATCAGCGGCTTGATCGGCTGAAGATAGCCCGACCAGACGTAGTTGGCGAGGAACGGCGCATCGAGCTCCATCACGTCGGGCAGCTGCTTGGCCATGACCGCGGCGCTGAACTTCTCGTTATAGGCATCGTGCGGCGCATAAATGAACTGCACGTCGACATCGGGATTGGCGGCCTCGAAGCGTTCGGCGACCTTGCCATAGGCGGCGACAAAACCGGGGTCGCCCTGATGCATGACCTGGATTGCGGTTTTCTCGGCTGCCTGCGCCCCTATGGCTGATAGTGCCGAGGACAGGACCAGTGACCAAAGTAAACGTTTACCCATTAGAATTCCTCCTCAATTGAATGGGCCTATCTCAATTTATACGGATGCCCGCTCCACCAGCTGGAACGGCAGTTTCTGCACCCCGACCGGGACCCGGTCTTCGGCAAGCAGGATTTGCGCGGCCTGGCGGCCCATGGCGCGATGGGGAAGCGCCATCGTGGTCAGCGGCGGATCGAGACGCGAGGCGATCTCGACCTGGTTGTCGAAACTCGCCACGGCGACGTCGTCGGGAATGGCAGCACCCGCCCGGCGCAGCGCGGCATAGACTTCCATGGCCACGCGGTCATTGCCGCACAGGATGGCATCGGGGCGCCGGGGGCCGTTCATCAGCGCATGCACATGCGCGGCCACGAGGCTGTGCGCCCGGTCGCTGTAGATCGCCTTGCTGACGGCGGGCAGGACGATGGCGCCGGCTCCGTCGATGCCGGCCTGATCGAGCGCCTGCCGGAAACCGAGTTCCCGGAGTTCGCCGGCGAGCAGCCCGGGCAGATTGATGAAGGCGATGTTGCGGCGGTCGGCATCGATGAGATAGTTGGTAATCTCGAGCGCCGCCCCCGTTTCATCGGGCACCAGCGAGGTGACGCGGTCGTTGGCATCGCGGCAGTTGATCATGACGCCGACCGCATCGGCAAATTCGGCCGGCAGGTCGACGCTCTTGTGATACATGGCGGCATAGGCGATCGCCCGCGGGCGAAAGCGCCGCATCTCGTCGAGGATCGAGGCGATGCTCCGGTGGCCGCCGAGGGTCATGGCGAAGACGGCCATGTCGGCGGCGCGCACGGCGCCGTCGAGCCCCCTGATGATCTCGGTGGCGAAAGGCGAGGTGATCAGATCATCGGCGACCAGGCCGACGAGCGGCATCCAGCCCTGCCGCATGCTGCGCGCGGCGAAGTTGGTGACATAGCCGAGCTCCTCGGCAATCTCCTTGATCCGCTGCCGGGTTTCCTCCGACATGCGGGCCGAGCCGCCATGCAAGGCGCCTGACACCGTCTTGACCGAGACGCCTGCGCGGACGGCTATGTCGTTGAGTGAGGCGGTCACGGGAGCCCTTTGGGTTATCGATTACCCAAATTGATATCGGTCGTTTTGCTGGAAGTCAAGTTGTGCTGGCGTTGCTGACGCAAAAGCAAGCCGCCTCCCGGAGATTTGCCTGAGCCCTGTGGCCAACTCAACCAGAATTCTTGCGATGTTCGAAAATGAGGGTTTCGGAAAGGGCGGTCAGGATCCGCAGTGCGCAGACGCGTAAAACCCCGCCGAAGCGGGGTTTTTCTCGCAGGCAGCGCTCAATTGTTGTGTGCGGCGCAGGCCTCATCCATCGGCGTGGCATTGCTGGTGCCGCCCTGCGTCTGAAGATTGTCCGAGTTGTTGACCGGATTGGGGCACTTGGTCTTGTCCATTTTCATCGTGCCGCCGGTCGTGGAACCGGTCGTGGTGGTATCGGTTGCCATCGGCTTTTTGGCCTTCGTGTCGCCGGTCGCGCCGCCACCCTGATCGGCCTGGTTCTTATCGATCGTGGCGCCGGCCGGCGCCGGATTGGATTGGGCGAAGGCCGATGTGGCCATGCCGATGGCAAAAAGCGACGCTGCTACGAGTTTCATATGCATTGGGATATCCTCCTTGGGGAATTTTGCCGTATTGGCCTATCCACAACCTCACCGGCAGGTCATTGTTCCGCAACGGCTGCTGACTAATATGTGGCAGGTCTGGAGCCTTCGACCGGCAGACGCAGCAGCTTGAACGCCTGATCGGGCGTGTCAGATCGTCCGGTCGAAGAGCGCCAGCGACCGGGTATCCTTCAATCGGAAGACCTGGGCGGGCCGGTTGCTCGCCCGGCGCATCTCGCCCTCGACCGGCTCCAGGAAATCGGCTTCGGCCATGCGCTTTCGAAAGGCCGATTTGTCGAGCTTGCGGCCGAGAAGAGTCTCGTAGACCGATTGCAGCTCGCTCATTGTGAAATGGACTGGCAGCAGATGTCCGGGCAGGCTCGAATATTCGACCTTGCCGCGGATGCGGCCGAGCGCCTCCTTCAGGAGGGCCGCATGGTCGAAGGCGATGGGACAGCCGACGCCCTCGCCCTCGATCAGCCGCCATTCGGCCTCTCCGGCGATTCCGCCCTGCCGTTCGGCGACGTCATCGGCGGAAAGCAGCGCGATGTAGACGATGCTGATGCTCCAGCCCCTCGGGTCGCGGGTGCGGCTGCCCGTGGTTTGCAGCTGTTCGAGATAGGGTGTTTCGACGCCGGTCTTTTCCTTCAGCACGCGCCGGGCCGCGGCCTCGAGATCCGCATCCTCGTCGATATGGATCCAGCCGCCGGGCAAGGCCCAGTCGCCGGAAAAGGGCGCGTTCGCCCGCCGCACGAGAAGCACGGCGAGGCCGGCCGGCGACAGCGAGAAGATCGCAAGATCGACGGTCGCGATCGGTTTGAAGGCGTCATTGTTATGCGTTGTCATGATGCGAATATAACATGCGCGAGGCTTAGTGTAAATCTTCAACTAAGTTAGTTGACATTTATCACTAACTCATGTTTTCTCCATTTCGACACGAGCAGGGGGCTCGCGCCTGGAACAAGGAAACGGTCATGTTCGGACTGCGCTTCATCAAGACGGAACCTACGCAATACGTCATCCAATATCAAAACGGCAAAGCCGTCCGTGAAGGCGCCGGCCTGGCCTTCTGGCATTTTGCGCCGTCGAGCTCGCTGGTGCTGGTGCCGACGGCGAGCGTCAACGACCCCTTCATCTTTCCGCTGGTGACGTCGGACTTCCAGGAAGTGACCGTGCAGGGGCAGATCACCTATCGTATCGCCGAGCCGCGCCGCACGGCAGCGCTCCTGAATTTCACGCTCGACCACAAGGGTCGCTATGTCTCGGAGGATCCGCAGAAGCTTTCGACCCGGGTGATCGACCGCGTGCAGGTGGCGATGCGCGCCGAAGTTCAGACGCTGTCGCTGAAGGAGGTTCTTGCCTCGGGAGAGGCCCTCGTCGCCGGCGTGGCGGAAGCCCTCAAAGTACATCCGACGATCGAAGCGCTCGGCCTTGAAATTCTCGGCCTGTCGCTGCTCGCCGTCATGCCGAAGGCCGAGACGGCCAAGGCGCTGGAAGCCCATGCCCGCGAGGCTCTGCTCCGCCAGGCCGACGAGGCCATCTATAGCAGGCGCAATGCCGCCATCGAGCAGGAGCGGACGATCAAGGAAAACGAGATCGCCACCGAGATCACGCTGGAAAACAAGAGGCGGCAGGTGCGCGAGGCGCAGATGGAAGCCGAGCGCGCCGTGCAGGAACGGCAGCTGCAGATCCGGCGGGAAGAAATGGCCGGCAAGATCGCGCTGGAAGAGCAGAACCGCGATCTGGTGACGCTTGCCGCGACCAACGCCAAGGCCGAGGCCGATGCCCAAGCCTATGCGCTGACGGCGATGATGAAATCCTTCGAGCAGGCCGATCCGAAAGTGCTGCAGGCGCTCGCCTCGGTCGGCATGAAGCCCGGCCAGCTGATGGCGCTCGCCTTCCGCGACCTTGCCGACAATGCGACGAAGATCGGCCAGCTCAACGTCTCGCCCGATCTTCTGCGCGAGATATTGCAGCCGCAGGAGGGCAAGGACCGTGCCAGCCACTGACGAACGCAAGATCATCCTCGTCGTCCGCCCGACCCGCCTCGACGAGCTCATCGCCCGGTTCAACACGGTGCAGCAGGCGCAGTTCTATGTCGAGCATCTCGGCGCCGATTTCAGCGATTACCTCGCCGAGAAGAGGCGCTACGAAACGGCGATCGCCGAGGTGGAAGCCAGCCTGCGCGCCGTCGCCCGCGTGCAGCGGCTCGACCGCCGCTACCTCCCGAACTTCGTCTTCGGCCCCGACGATGTCGTCGTCGTGCTCGGCCAGGACGGGCTGGTCGCCAATACGCTGAAATATCTCGACGGCCAGCCGGTGCTCGGCGTCAACCCGGATCCGATGCGCTGGGACGGCCTGCTCCTTCCTTTCAACCCGAAGAGCCTTCCGAAGGTGATCGGCGAGGCGCTGAGGAACAAGCGGCCGATCAGGCGCGTCAGCATGGCCAAGGCGACGCTGAATACCGGCGCCGTCATCCATGCCGTCAATGATCTCTTCATCGGCCCGCAAAGCCATGTCTCGGCCCGCTATCTCCTGCAGGCCGAGGAGCGCGAGGAGCGCCAGTCCTCCAGCGGCATCATCGTCTCGACAGGCATGGGCTCGACCGGCTGGCTGAAGAGCCTCTATTCCGGCTGCCTCGGGGCCGCGAGCGCGCTCGGCCTCGAACCCGCTGAGCGGACGATCGACATGTCCTTCGCCTGGGATGCGGATTACCTGCGCTATTTCGTCCGCGAACCCTTCCCGAGCCGCACCACCGGCGCCACCATCGTCGCCGGTCTCGTCTCCGATACCCAGCCGTTGACCATCGTCTCCGAAATGCCGGAACACGGCGTGATCTTCAGCGACGGCATCGAGGCGGACTTTCTGGAGTTTAACGCCGGAACGCGGGCAGTGGTGACCGTCGCTGAACGGCAGGGGTCGCTGGTGGTGTGAGCGGCCTCGGCGTACATATCGTATGGGGTGCCGCCGATCGGGGCGTTGCGACATATGAAGGATCACCTATGCTGCGGGTCCTCAGCGGACAATTGGAAAGCTGGCACTGTCATGGGCGTTTTCGTTTTGCTGATGGGCTTCCCCGGCGTCGGGAAACTGACGATCGCGACTGAATTGAGTTCGCTCTTTCCTGCAAAGATCATCGATAATCACTGGTTCAATAATCCGATACTGCGTCTCCTGGACGACGATGGAACAACGCCACTTCCACCGGGAGTATGGGAATATACGGCACGGGTGCGCCAGGCGGTGTTGGATGCAATTGTAGTTTATCGGCCCGCTCCGGCGAACTTCATTTTCACGCATGCCGGTATAGCAGGTGACGAGCGCAGTGCCCGCACGTTTCAGCAGATATGCGATGCCGCCCGACAATACGAGGCGTTGCTGGTGCCGGTCAGATTGCTTTGCGATGCGGAAGAATTGGCGCGCCGTGTTTCAACGCCCACGCGCCGCGAGCGGTTGAAGTCAACGGATGTGCAAGCCTCCATAGACAAAAGCAGACAAGCGCGGGTTCTCGATCCCAAACATAGGTTTACCCTGGATCTGGATGTCACTTCCAAAACGGCGCAGGCGAGCGCGGCAGCGATCCTGCATCATGTCACACGCGTCATCGCCGGCGATTTCGGTTGCCGCAGTAACGGTTGAAATCGAAGGCGACTTGCGCGCGAGCCTTTCCCAATCCGCGCCGCGGCGATCATCTGGTGGCGTGTGCGTTATCCCTTCACCGTCACCAATGGGCTGATCCGCGCAACTTTCCTTGTCATGCGCGCGTCAACCATGGGTTCCACAACACTGTCAATCGCCTTGTAGGCCGCTGGCGCTTCTTCCCGGAGGCGGGCTTGAAGCTCGCCCAGGATATCCTGCCGGCCCTGCAATTGCGGGCTATGCGGATCGACAGGACCGATGACGCGCAGCGCATTGCCGACATTCTTTTGCGAACGCGCTTCCTGCCGTGAGAGTTTGCGTCCCGCTCCATGGGCGGAGGATTCCAGAAAATCGGTCGATCCGCATCCGGCAAGCAGCCAGGTGCCGTCACCCATCGATCCGGGCAATATGACCGGTTCGCCGAACCACTCATATGGGCTGCCAACCAGGGCTCCCGCAGCTCTTGCCGGACAGGCGCCCTTTCTGTGGCGTACGATATTTCCGCTCTCCCAGATCGTATTATGCGGGGCATCGTAAACGAGATGATGTTCGATCTCTTGTCCCAGTGTCCTTGCCACGGCCTCGACCGCGGCAAGGCCGATAAAGAAGCGATTGGCAAAGGCTGCATTTACCGCATTCGCATGACCGTCCATGTACCTCTTGTAGAGGTCTGGTCGGGTATGCCTGGAGAGCACTCGCCAATCCTCTCCTGGTTTGCAATCGGATCTCAGCCGGTCCCTGGTTGCCGTGCCTACCCGCTGTCCAAAATCGAGAGAGCCCGAATGGATGACAAGGATGACGGAGCCGGATTTCAGTCCGGCCGCTCTTGCGAAGGCGCCGTCCGCGACCTGATCAACATAACCGAACTCGACGAAATGATTTCCGCCGCCGATCGTGCCGAGGATTGCGTCGCGACGATGGGCGCCGTCGATTTGCGCATAGTCCGCAAAATCGGCATCAATGTCTTCGCAGGAGAAAACGCCGTTATCCGAATGTCGTTCAAGATCGGCCCACGCTCGCCCAAGATCCAGTTTGGAAAGCAGGCCAGCTCTCTGCCATTGGAGGCTGTCGAGGAGTCCGGGCAGCCCCTCGCGCAAGATTGCGTGCCGATCCTTGCCCGTGAGCGCAATGTCGCGCCCGCCGCGGAAAAACAAATGGCGAAGATGACGGTCGAGCAGCGGCGTCGACAACTGATCTGCCGTCACATTGTCGAGCACGATCATGCGCATCCCGCAGCCAATGTCAGATCCAATCATGTGCGGAAGAACCGCACCTTCGACGTCTGCTACGACGCCGACGGGCACGGGTTTGCCTGGATGAAAGTCAGGAGTCGTAGCGACCGCCCGCAACAAGGCCTTCTTCCGAGCCAATGCCTCCGGTGTCGGCAAGGCGCTCGTAAGGTCGGTAAGTGAGTGTAAAAAACTTCGTTCCGGCTCGTCGCGTGCTACGACTGACCTGACGATGTGCCCAGCGATGTTGCTGGTGCGACTGATGAATGATGGCGCGTTCATGTGTGCTCCGTGAGTGCCTTGGTTCAGCAGCCGCGGCAATACGGAGTGCGGGTTCGTATGGCACAGGGAGTTGGAAAACTCAATGTGCCATCGCAGATGGACAAGATGGGAGGCGATGCCTTCGGCTTCTTCGGCACCCTGGCGGGTCCTTCACACACAAGGCGGCGAAGAGAAAATAACGTGTTGATTTGATTATGATGTCAAGCGTTGCAGAAGCTATCGTGGCATTTAGTTCCGCTACTTCTGCGACGATGGCAGCGTGACCTCTCTGGAAAGATGTGCCATACAATGTCATCGCCCAATTGGAGCTGGTTCCCGATAGCATTTTCGCGCAAGAATGAGTTTCAGCAAAAGGACATCCTATGCACAAAGGATCATGCCTCTGTAGCGCGGTAACGTTTGAAATCGAAGGCGACTTGCGCGCCCCGGATGCGTGCCATTGCTCTAAATGCCGCAAACAGTCCGGCCACTTTTTCGCCTCGGCGGATGTTGCGAGGCATCAAATCAAGATTTGCGGAGGCGAGGTCGTCACCTGGTATCACTCTTCGGAAAATGTAAGACGGGGATTTTGCGCGGTCTGCGGCTCATCGCTGTTTTGGGACCCGATCCATTGCGACTGGATCGCCGTTGCGATGGGCGCCTTGGATAGCCCGACCCACGCCAAATTGAAAATGCATATCTTTGTCGCCGACAAGGGCGACTATTATGACATCACAGATGATCTGCCTCGAAACGAACAATAAGATCTTCGGCAATTGATCCTGTTGGTCGCCGAACCTGTTTCGAACGACGAACCTAAATGAAGCGCGGGCTAACCGACATCCGATTCATGATCGCCCGGGTCGCGTGAGACCAGTCCGCGCTGTGCATGCTTGATGTCGTCAGCCAGCTGGAGCCAATCATGCTTGGACTATTCGAAGACGGAAACCGAGGGCGGAGGAGACGTCGGGTCCGCGAAGGCGCCGACGGCCACGAGGCAAAGGTTCGGATTGAAGTCGCCTTCCCAATATAAGGACGTCCCGCAATTCGGGCAGAAGTGAAACCGAACGGTGCGCCCCTGCGCCGCGTCGCGCACGAAAACTTTCCGCTCTCCTTCAATCGTCACCTCGGTTTTCTCAAAGATCGCGCCGCTGACCGCCACCGCGCCAGTTCTGCGCTGGCAATCGCGGCAGTGGCACAGGCTCACCGTCAGCGGATCGCCCGGAATGATCCGCAGTGGCATTGTGCAAGTCTTTCCATGTCCAATCTCGCTTGCTGCGCTGTTGGTCCTGTTCGATGTCTGACGGGTATTCGATGAGAGATGTCGGAGGGTGTAGGGTCTGGCGCTCAAAGCCCGACCGCGGGGTGCTCGAAGGGGCAGGCGGAAGCGCTGATGCTTTTCAGAGGGGCAGAAGCCCGGCGCGGGAGAAGGCGCCGGGCTTCAATAGTGACCGACAGCATGGGAGGAGGAGTGCCGTCCGTCGGGCCGGCGCAGCCGAGGAGGAGTATGGCGCGTCGGTTCGTTACGAGGTAGTGAGGCAGTACGGCGAATTCAAGCCTGGGTGTTGCGTCAATACTGCGCAGGTGCAGGGCGTCATGGCGCGGCTACGTCAGCCGGTTCCGTGCTACGTTGTCCGCGGACAACTATCCCGCTGCCGCCGCAATAGGCGAGGCCTTTTGCTCCAGCAAACTGTCATCGCAATCCTTGTTGTCCGCGGACAACCGGATGATCGGCGCTCCTCCGTCTCATGCAGCCGCTGCCGCCGATCAACGTTTCGGTTCGCTGTGTCATCATCGGTCGGTGCGCCGCATGAGGTCGATGTCGTGGTCTATAGGTCGCCACTTGTTTGTGTGTTAACGTTTGGCAAGGCGTCTTGTGAGGGGGCCATGGAGAGGAAGCTTGCGGCCATCCTTGCGGCTGACGTCGTTGGATATTCGGCGCTGATGGAGCGTGACGAGACCGGGACGTTCGAGCGTCTCGTCGGGATTCGAAAAGAGCTAATCGAGCCGGAAATCGCGAAGCGGCGCGGCCGCATCTTCAAGCTCATGGGCGACGGGTTGCTCGCCGAGTTCGGCAGCGTCGTGGATGCCGTCGAATGCGCGGTGTCGCTGCAGGGCGTGCTCAAGGAGCGCAACGCCGGGGTGAAGGAGAGCGAGCGGCTCGAATTGAGAATAGGGCTCAATCTCGGCGAAGTCATCGTCGATGGTGACGACTGTTATGGCGATGGCGTCAACGTATCGGCGCGTTTGCAGCAGCTCGCCGATCCTGGCGGTGTCTGCATCTCCGGCAAAGTCGCGCGTGAGGTCGAAAAGACGCTCGCCTTCGGGTTTGAGGCGATGGGTGAGCAGCAGGTCAAAAACATCGCCGAGCCGATCACGGTTCACCGTCTCGTGCAGGAAGGGACCTCCCCGCAGGAGCGTCTGTCCAGGCCGCCTACTCTGCCGAACAAGCCGTCGATAGCCGTGCTGGCCTTTGCGAACATGAGCGGTGATCCTGAGCAGGAGTATTTTGCCGATGGGCTGGTCGAGGATGTCATCACCAATCTCTCGAAGATTCCGAGCCTGTTCGTCATCGCGCGAAACTCAACCTTCGCCTACAAAAGCAGGCCGGCCGACGTCAGGCAAATCGCCAGAGAACTGGGCGTCCGCTACGTGCTGGAAGGCAGCATCAGGCGGGCGGCAAGCCGAGTGCGCATCAGCGCGCAATTGATCGAAGGGAAGAGCGCCACCTATATCTGGGCCGACAAGTTCGAAGGTGCGGCCGAAGACATTTTCGATTTGCAGGATCAGTTGACCGAGCGCATCGTCGGCACGCTCGAGCCGACAATCAGGCATGCGGAGATAGAGCGGGCGCGCCGCAAGCGGCCTGACAGCCTGGACGCTTATGACTTTTTCCTTCGCGCATTGCCGCACAGCTATGCCAATACCCCCGCGGACACCAACGAAGCATTGCGGCTACTGGCCGAAGCTTTGCGTCTTGATCCCAACTATGCCGCCGCGCACGGTTATGCCGCCTGGGGGTACGAGCAGCGCTTCCTGCGCGGCGGCTTCGAACCCAAGGACAGGGCCGCGGCGCTCAGCCACGCCGATGCGGCGCTCGCCACCGGCTCGGACGATCCGCAGGCGCTGTGCCTCGGAGCCTTCGTCCATGCCACGATCACCCATGACTACGAGCGCTCGATCAACGCACTCGATAGGGCTTTGATGCTGGACAGCAATTCGTCGCTGGCCTACGGGCTGAGTGCGATGGTGCATATGTTCAACGAGACCTATGACCGGTCCCGAGATCACGCATTCAAGGCCCTTCGGCTCAGTCCGCTCGATCCGATGAACTATCATTCCTATCTCGCATTGGCATGGGTCAGCCTGTTTGGCGGGCGGTTCGAGGATGCCGTGAAATACTCGGCCCTGGGAGTTCAGGTGAATCCGGGCTTCAGCATTCTCCACGCTAGCCTGGTGGCAAGCTACGCCAATCTCGATCGCTTGGAGGCTGCGCGAGCGGCCGCCGCGCGATTGCTGAAGGTCGCGCCGGACTGGACCATAGGTGGTTTCGTGCAAATGGATGTCGTGCGGCCGCAGCTCATGAAGGGGCTGGCGTCGGCGTTGCGCAAGGCCGGTCTCCCGGAATAAGATTTCCTGCCTGTTCCTCTCCCTTTATCGGTCCGGCAGGCCAGATCCTTCCGCTCGAGGAGCTGATTGTCGTGGATAACGGCAACGGCTATTGCTGGCCATTGCCGGTGGCGCTATTGATGTGTTTAGGGACTTTTTCGCCTGTCGGAATTCAGCCTCAGGCCGCGTTTTCCAGGCATAATTCCGACCCTCAGGACCTGAGGGGCGCCACATTGCGGCCCTGTCGATATAACCCCAACACAGCAGTAACGAAACCAAAGTCCGGTTTTGCTTCCGTAGTGTGGTAGGGTTCCAACAAAATCAGCGGCTTACAATCTGCGAAACCCTTATGGGTCCGGCCTCTTTAGGGGCGTCAGCCCCTCCCCTGCCCCGGGAATTTCCGCAGGAAAGCAATGGCTTGCATCCTTTAGCGGCAATCGGCGTTATCCACGCAGCAAATCGGAGGATAGGCTAATGGCAGATGCGTTCCGCCTCAAGAGGTTCTCGATCGCGGCGACGGTGATGGCCGCAGCGATCGGCGCGTTTGTTGTCCTCCAGGCAAGGCAGCGCGGGGCTGTCGCGGTGACCAGCGATATCGCCTGGGGCGACGACGATCATGGGCGCAGCGCGGCGACGCCGGAGGCCATTCCGCTCAGCGGCCTTCGTGACGTATTCTGGCGGGTCTTCCACGAGATCCTGAACGACCGGGTCTCGCTCATTGCTGCCGGCGTGACCTTCTATCTGCTGCTGGCGATATTCCCGGCGCTGGCGGCGCTCGTCTCCCTCTACGGACTGGTTGCCGATCCGCTCACGATATCCGAACATCTTCGCGAACTGGTCGTCCTCCTGCCGCCGGGAGCCTTCGATCTTCTCGCCGACCAACTGAAGGCGCTCATCGAACGACGCGAGAGCACGCTCGGAATCACCTTCTTCGTGGGTCTCGCCATCGCGCTCTGGAGCACGCATAACGGCACGCTCGCGATCTTCGATGCGATGAACGTGGCCTATGAGGAGGATGAGAAACGCAGCCTCGTGCGACTGAACCTGATCGGCTTCTGCTTCACCTTATGCGCAATATTCTTCGCCGTCCTCATGGTTGCCCTTGTCGGCGTGATGCCGCTTGTGCTCTCCTTTCTGTGGCTTGACCAGTTCAAGGAGCAAATGGCGCTCCTTCTCAGATGGCCGCTGCTGCTGCTGGTGGTGGTGGTCGCGGTCATGCTGGTCTATCGCTTCGGCCCGAGCCGCGAGCCCGCCAGAGTGCGGTGGATGACATGGGGCGCAGCTCTGACGACGCTCGCCTGGGCCGTCATGTCGCTCGGCTTCTCCTTCTATCTCGAGCATTTCGCCAACTATAACGCGACTTATGGCACGCTCGGCGCGTTGATCGGCTTCCTCATCTGGATCTGGCTTTCGGTCGTCATCCTCATCGTCGGTGCGGAACTGAACGCCGAGCTCGAGCATCAGACGGCCAAGGACACGACGACGGGGCAGCCGCTGCCGATGGGTGCGCGCGGGGCCTATGTCGCGGACACTTTGGGCGAGACCATGAGCTGATCGTTAAGGAGCGGCATTGATGCCCGCTGCTTCGATGCGGTTTTGATGTATTTTGTGCTTCGGCAGGTTCGACAGAGGAGACGATCATGACCGCCCCGCATCCTTCCAAAACGCATATCGGCAATCATGCACTGCATCCCGAAACGCAGATGCTGAACTACGGCTACGACCCCGAGCTATCGGAAGGGGCGGTCAAGCCGCCGGTATTCCTCACCTCCACCTTCGTCTTCAATTCTGCCGAGGATGGCCGAGACTTCTTCGATTACGTCTCGGGCCGCCGCGAGCCGCCGGCCGGCAAGGGGGCGGGCCTCGTCTATTCGCGCTTCAATCATCCCAACAGCGAGATCGTCGAGGACAGGCTCGCCGTCTATGAGAAGACGGAGAGCGGCGCGCTGTTTTCCTCAGGGATGGCGGCGATCGCCACGACCTTGTTCGCCTTCGTCCGGCCGGGCGATGCGATCCTGCATTCGCAGCCGCTCTACGGCGGCACGGAAACCTTGCTGGCAAAGACCTTCCTCAATTTCGGCGTCGCCGCGGTCGGCTTTGCCGATGGTGTCAGCGAAAATTCGGTGCAGAAGGCGGCCGACGAGGCGGTGACCAAGGGCCGCGTCTCCGTCATCCTGATCGAAACACCCGCCAATCCGACCAACAGCCTGGTCGATGTCGCGATGATCCGGCGCGTTGCCGATGCGATCGGGGCAAAGCAGGGGCATACGCCGATCATCGTCTGCGACAACACCCTGCTCGGGCCGGTGTTCCAGCGGCCGATCGAGCACGGCGCCGATATTTCGCTTTATTCACTGACAAAATATGTCGGCGGTCATTCCGATCTGATCGCCGGGGCCGTTCTCGGCCGCAAGGCCGTCGTCAGGCAGGTCAAGGCGCTGCGCGGCGCGATCGGCACCCAGCTCGATCCGCATTCCTGCTGGATGCTCGGCCGTTCGCTGGAAACATTGCAGCTGCGCATGGAGCGGGCAAACAGCAATGCGCGGGCCATCGCCGATTTCCTGCGCGATCACCCGAAGGTCGAGAAGGTCCACTACCTGCCCTACCACGATCCGGAATCGCCGTCCGGCCGCACCTTCGCCGCGCAATGCAGCGGCGCCGGCTCGACCTTCTCCTTCGACATTCGCGGTGGCCAGCCGGCTTCGTTCAAATTCCTGAATGCGCTGCAGGTCTTCAAACTCGCCGTCAGCCTGGGCGGTACGGAATCGCTGGCGAGCCATCCCGCGACCATGACGCATTCCGGCGTGCCCGCCGATGTAAGGGAGCGGATCGGCGTGCTGGAATCGACGATCCGCCTGTCGATCGGCATCGAGCATCCCGACGATCTGGTCGCCGATCTGGAACTGGCGCTGCAATCTGCTTGACGGCGCCACGTAGAACGATGCCCGGCGGCGCCGGGCATCGAGAGTTTATTTGTCGTCGATCGTCAGCTCTGTCTCGTCCGAGTTCACCACGAAGATCGCGAGCAGCTTCGCCGGCTCGGTCTTGCTGCCGTTGGCGCTGACGCTGTGATGATCGCCGGGGAATTCGGGAAAGCTTTCGCCGGCCTTATAGGTCTTCACCGGGCCGTCATTCACCTGGCTTTTGATCGAGCCCTCCAGAACGGTGGCGTAGATGAAGGCCGATTTCGGGTGAGTATGGCCCGGCGACATGCCGCCAGGCTTATATTCGACGAGCACGGCCTTGATGCTCTTGCCGGGAACATTGGGAAGCTTCTGGTCGTAGACCAGGGTTACCTTTGCCTTGTCGCCCGCGGCATAGGCTGCTGTGCCGGCGACAAGGGCAACGGCGAATGCCGCTGCCGAGATCATTTTTCCTGACATGACTGGTCTCCTTGCGTTGATGGGAACGGTTGTCGGCGCGGCCGCGACGGCGGCATGGGCCGTCAGGCGCTCATCTTCTGTGGCGGATGCTGGCGCAGCCAATCATCGAAGCGAATGCGGCCAAGTCGGGCCTTCGGCCCTGCCACCAGCGAGTTGTCCTCGAGCTCGACGCCGAAATAGCGGGCGTGCGGATCGGTCATGATCTGGCGCGGGTCATTCGTCGCCTTGAAAAGCTGCGTCACGACCTCGGTAAGGCGGATCTTCTCCGGACCGCCGATTTCGATCGTGCCGTTGACGGGGGCGGCGAGCGCCACGTCGGCCATGACGTCGGCGACATCGTCCGAGGCGATCGGCTGCACATAGGCCGGCGACAGATGCACCATCTGGCCGACCGTGCCCGACTGGGCAATGCCCGCCATGAACTCATGGAACTGCGTGGAGTGGACGATGGTGTAGGGTATGCCGGAGCCTTTGATCAGCTCTTCCTGGGCCATCTTGGCCCGCATATAGCCGCTGCCCTGCAGCCGCTCCATACCGACGATCGACAGGGCGATGTGATGTTTCACGCCGGCGGCAGCGGCCGCCTTGAGCAGGTTGCGGCCCGAGGTCTGGAAGAATTCCAGAACAGCCTTGTCCTCGAAGGAGGGCGAATTGGCGAGATCGAGCACCACCTGCGCGCCAGCAAGCGCTTCCGCCACGCCCTTGCCGGTGATCGTGTCGACGCCCGTATTCGGCGAGGCCGGCAGCACGTCATGTCCCTTCTTGCGCAATCTTTCCACGGTCTTCGTGCCGATGAGGCCGGTGCCGCCGATGATGACGATTTTCATGGGTAGTCTCCTTCTCCATTGCGAGGAGTATCCTCTGTTGACTTGAGGCGGGTGCCGAAACCGCTTCCTCTATGAGGCAGGCGCGCGATGTCAGGCTTGGCCGGCTACAGCCGACGGGCAGGAGAATGCGCCGGATCACGGTCGCGAACCATTCTCCCACCGTCGCTGTCGACCTATGCGAAGGAAGTAGGACGGCTCGCCCAGCGAGAGATCCGATCGGTTGAAAAGAAGGAAACGTGTCTAAGTCGGCGTCAGCCGAACCTGCCCCGGGGCAACGGGCGAACCTTGGGCGGCGGGATTGGCAACACTTCTCCCCGGCGGGCGTGCGGCGCTCCTGGCCCATTTGATCGGTATTGCGATAAACAGCGCCTGGAGCAGATTGTCGTCTTCTGAGTGGATTCGTGGCCGGGCTGCGGTCCGGATCGACCGACAGCCGACATCAGTGCATCCGGTCTGCCTCCCAGGTCGCCGGCCCGCGAAATTCGATGCCGTAGCGTTCCGCCAGCTGCAGGAGCCGATCCATGTCATCCGGCAGCCGCGGCGCCTGCGCGGCCGCTTCGATGAAGAATTCCTCCAGGCCGCCCGGCGTCAGGATGGTGAGGTTGCGTCCGGGAGACGTGCCGGTGACCCGAAACGTATGCGGCACGCCGCGCGGCAGGAAGATCGAGCTGCCTGGGCGGACCGGGACAAACTCGCCATTCAGCCAGAATTCGTAATCGCCCTCGATCACATGGATCACTTCGTCCTCGTTGTGATGAATGTGGACTGGTGGTCCGCCGCCGGCAGGCACCTTGCCTTCAAACACGCCGAGGATGCCGCCACTTTCGAACCTGCCGATATTGATGGTGTAGGTCGTGTTCATCCACGTTACCGTTCGTACGGTTCTCGCCGCGACGCTCATGGCAATTTCCTTCCGAGGTCATTTTGGAATAGAGTTCCGGGCTGTTCTCCATCACTATCGCCGATAGCGACCGCACGGAAATCGAATGATCGTATAGGGGATATTGACCGCGTGAATTTCTCCGCCCTCGACCTGAACCTGTTGCGCGTCTTCGACGCCATGATGTCAGAGCTTTCGACGGTGCGGGCAGGCGAGCGGGTCGGCTTGTCGCAGCCGGCCGTGAGTTCGGCGCTCGGCAGGTTGCGCGCCTTGTTGGACGACGAATTGTTCGTCAGGGAAGGCAATCAGATGATGCCGACGGCGCGCGCCCTCGAACTGCGTCAGCCGATCAGACAAGCGCTGGCCGGCATGGAAGAGGCATTGGCGACGAGCGCCGTTTTTGATCCCGCCACCTCGACCCGTTCCTTCATGCTGATCGGATCGGATTACTTCTCGACATTGCTGATGCCGCCGCTGGCTGCCCGTGTGGCCGAAGCGGCACCCTGCGTCACCTTGCAGATGGTCGACCATGCCTCGTCGGAAGTCTTCGAGATGTTGCGCGATGGCAGAGCGGATATCGTCATCGACCGATCGCTCGAGCCGCCGGAGTGGGTCGCCAGCAGCAAGGTGCTCCAGTCATGGCTGGTCTGCATTGCGAAGCAGGGACATCCCCTTCTGGCGAGCCGCGGTCTTCGCCCGGGAGACGCCATACCGGCAGACCTATTCTGCGCCGTTCCCCACGTTCTGCGCTCCGCCGATGGGAGCCGGACCGGGACGATCGATCCGGGCCTTGCGCGCTTGGGCCTTGCCCGGCGTGTCATGGTCACGGTGCCGCACTTCCACGCGGTCGCTCTTGCCGTTGAATCAAGTGAGATGCTCGGAAGCATTCCGGTTCATTTCGCGCGCACGTTGATCGGACGGCTGAAGCTCGATGTGTTCATGCCGCCGATGGAATCGCCGAAAATGGACGTGACCATGTACTGGCTTCGTCGCTTCGACGGCGATCCGGGAAGTGCATGGCTTCGAAATGAGATCGCGCAGGCGCTCGCCGCGCCGGAGCCGCCCTTATTCCCATCATCGTCCCAGCCGGATCGACCGGAGGATTGATCCCACAGCGCACGATGCGGGGTTTCATCAGGAAAGCCGGACAGCCTCGAACAGCGCCGTCAGCCCGATGCCCCCGCCGATGCCGATCATGGCGAGCGCTGTTGCGCCAGACGACGAACCATCCTCGCGGACCAGCTGGCTGTACAGCCGGGTGACGAGGACGGCGCCGGAGGCGCCGAAAGGATGACCGAGCGCGATTGCGCCCCCATCCCTGTTGACCCTGTCGGTCGCGATATCCAGTTGGTCCAGCGACGCCAGGACCTGGGCCGCAAAGGCTTCGTTGAATTCTATGGCCTCGACCTCAGACAAAGAAAACCCCGGCTGGCGCTCAAGCAGTTTTCGGGTCGAGGCGACCGGGCCGATGCCGAGCAGGTTGGGGTCGACGCCGGCGGCTGCGCTATCGATGAAGGCGAGGCCCTTTTCGATGCCAAGGCTTTTGGCCATGCCGCGGCTGATGACGAGCACCAGGCAGGCGCCGTCATTGAGCGGGCAGGCATTGCCCGCCGTCACCGAGCCGTCGGCGAGGAAGACGGGCTTGAGGTTTGCCAGCCGTTCCATCGATGTCGTGGGGCGCGGGCATTCATCCCGGTCCACCAGCCCGTGCCCGGTGGAAATCTCGACGATTTCCGGCCGGAAGAGGCCGGCTTCGGCCGCCGTGACGGCGAGCCGGTGGCTGCGCAGGGCGAATTCATCCTGCCGCTGGCGGGTGATGCCGTATGCGCGGGCGACGTTTTCGGCGGCGACACCCATATCAGGATCGCCGATCGCATCGGGGGAGAAGCGGGCGCGGCCGTAGAAGCGCGGCAGGGCGCCATTGGTTTTCGGCCTCTCGGCCCGCCATGGCGCGGTGCTGACGCTCTCGACGCCGCCGGCCAGAAAACAGGAACCGGCCTTTGCCTGGATCAGCCGGGCGGCCATGATGATCGCTTCGAGACCGGAGCCGCATTGCCGGTCGATGGCGACGCCGGGAACGGCGATCGGCAGGCCGGCGGAAAGGGCCGCGAGCCGGGCGATATTGCCGCCGCCGCCGGCCGCATTGCCGACCAGCACGTCGTCTATGGCTTCGGGCGCTATGCCCGTCTCGGCAAGGATGCGGCGGATGATCGGCGCGAGCAGGTCTTCGGAGGCGACCGCCGCAAGCGAGCCGAAGGCCCGGCCGATCGGCGTGCGGTAAGCGGCAACCACGACCGGCTGCCAATCCTCGTCAGGCTGATAGGCGTAGGACAAGGCCGTCTCCCGAAATGACCGATGCCTGCACCTGGCCGCGGGCGATCTTGCCGCTGCTCGTCATCGGCCAGGCGCCGATCCGGTAGAATTGCCTGGGGATCTTGAACCTTGCAAGCTTGCCCGCGCAATGGTCGGCCAGGATTTTCGCGTCGATCGCCTCGCCGGAGACGACGGCGACGATCCTCTGGCCGTAATAGTCATCCGGCAGCCCGAAGACGACGGCTTCCTCGACGCCGGGGCAGGTTTTCAGCGCGCTCTCGACTTCGGCGGGATAGACGTTGTTGCCGCCCGAAATCATCATGCCGCCGGCCCGGCCGATCACCCGCAGCATGCCGTTGGCGTCGATCTCGCCGAGATCGCCGACCGTCGCCCCCGCTGGGGTAACCCGGAACGCCTGGCCGTCGTCGCCCCAGAGATAGCCGTCGGCGATCAGGTCGCTGTTGACGAAGATGGTGCCCGGCACGTCGGTGCCGACATCGTTTTCTTCAGGGTCGCGGATGGTGATCGCAACGCCGGGATAGGCTTGCCCCACCCGGTCGATCGGAAAATCGGTCTCGCCGCCGGCGAGCGTCGAGACCGTCATGAAACCGATCTCGGATGCGCCGTAATATTCCCGGATGCGCGCCTTGGGAAAGAGGCGGCGCATGGACTCGAGCTCGTTGAGATTCAGCTTGGCGCCGGCCGTCAGCACGTCGCGCAGGCAGTTGAGCGCCGGCTCGCCTGCCCATGCGCGGGCAATCCCGGCTATATGGGTCGGCACCGCGACCAGCCGTTCTATGCGTGCGGAGGAGAGCGTGCGCGCGACCGCGCCGGCATCCCACTTTCGCACCGAATGGAAGGTCGCTCCGGCATCGAGCGTTTCCACCAGGGCGTAAAGCGCCAGGCCATGCGCCAGGGCGCCGGGGCAGAGGGTTGAGGGCGCGTTCTGGAGTTCGAAAACCAGACGTCCCCGGTCGAGGCTCCGGCGCCACTGCTCGCGCGAGCGGTAATAGGCTTTCGGCTCGGCGGTGGTGCCCGAGGTGAAGCCGATCAGGAAGATGCCTTCGGCATCCGGCAGGTCCTCTCCCGGTGCGGTGAGATCGAAAGGCTCGGCTCCGGCGATGACGACCGATATGCCGAGCCGGCGGCCGATCTCCGCACTTGCGCTCGCCTCGTCGTCGACGACAAGCACGTCGGGCGCGAGGCGCTGCAGAATGCGCTCGATCCTTTCGGCCGGCATCATCGGGTCGATGACGGCGCAGGCATTCGGCAAGGCGGTGGCGGCGAGGAAATATTCGGCGAAGCCGAGATGATTGCCGAGGCTGAGCGCAACGAGTTTCTCGACGCCCGGCAGATCGATCGTGCGGCGATTCGCGTCGGGAAGCTCTTGGAAAAAGCGATAGATCGCCCGCGAGCGCGCATGAAGTTCGCCATAGGTGAGCGCGTCGCCGTCGATCACCACCGCCGGCTTGTCCGGTCTCTCCGTTGCGTGTCGACGAAGCTCTGCGTGGATCGGCATGGATCAGCCCTGCGACAAGGCGGCTCTGGTCGCCTCCGGAATCGGCGTCGGGCGGCTGTCGGAAAGGCTGACGCAGACCCAGACAAGGCCGGCCGTTGCGCAATGGGCGCCGTCGCGCCGGCGAAAGAGTTCGATTGTAAAGGCGAGGCTGGTGCGCCCGATCTTCTCGACGGCGACCTTCGCCTCGACGACATCGTCGACGTCGATCGGGTTGTGAAAGGTAATCTCCGCCTTCTTGACGTGATAGGCGACACCCGAGGTGATGTGGCGGAAATGGCCGA
This sequence comes from Rhizobium sp. M10, assembly GCF_002531955.1. Lineage (NCBI taxonomy): Bacteria > Pseudomonadati > Pseudomonadota > Alphaproteobacteria > Hyphomicrobiales > Rhizobiaceae > Rhizobium > Rhizobium sp. M10. Next base: position 118,342 of record NZ_NWTA01000012.1, read on the forward strand.
GGATCTCGCGGTGGCGCAGAAACTCGACGACGGCATCCTCGCAATAGTCGAGGTAGACCGAATTGTGGACATGGCCATAGATGTCGATGTCTCGCATCGAGACCCGGAACGATGCTAAAGGCCTGTCGTCAACGCTCATTCGATCACCCAAAATTGGTGGGCTGTTCTAACCGCGAGTATGTGGGGGATGCAAATGCAATATCAGGCGGTCGTGCGAAAATTCGGCCCGGCTCCGGAGGTCGTCGGGATCGAGCGGACGCCGTTGCCGGCGCTGCGGCACGACCAGGTCCGGGTGCGGCTGCTCGCCCGCTCGATCAATCCTTCCGATATCATCACCATTTCGGGCGCCTATGCCGGCCGCACGACCCTGCCCTTTATTCCAGGCTTCGAAGCCTTCGGCGTGGTCGAAGCCTGCGGCGAAGCGGTCTATGGACTGGCACCGGGGACGCGTGTGCTGCCGGTGCGCAGCGCCGGCGGGTGGCAGGAGTTCAAGGACACCGACCCCAGCTGGTGCCTGCGCGTGCCGGACGCGCTCTCCGATTTCGAGGTGGCGACCAGCTACGTCAACCCGATGACCGCCTGGCTGATGCTGCATGGGAAGATCGGGCTGAGACCGGGCATGCGCATCGCCGTCAATGCCGCCGCCTCTTCGATCGGATCGATCCTGATCGGCCTCGCAAATGCCGTTGGCGTCGAGCCGGTGGCGATCGTTCGCAGCGAAGAATCCCGCCAGCGCCTGCGTGGCCGGCTCGAGACCGTTATCATCGACAGGGAGGACAGCGATCTGGCAGCCGCCCTCGCCGGCCGGCATGGGCTCGACGCCGTGCTCGACTGCGTCGGCGGCCCGCGTGCCTCGGTTCTAGCCGATGCGCTCAAGCCCCGCGGCCATTTCGTGCATTACGGCCTGCTCTCCGGCCAGAGCATCCCGAATTCCTTCTGGTCCTCCCATCCCGATATCAGCTTTTCCTTTTGCCACCTCCGGGAATGGGTCCATTCGGAAACCATGGACAACGTCCAGCGCGCCTATTCCGAGGTGGCGGCGCAGATCGCCGCGAAGGTGATCGCCACCGAGGTGCGGGAGGTGTTTCCGCTGGAAAGGATCGCCGAGGCGCTGCAAGCGGCCCTTCCCTTCCGGGCAGGCGGCAAGGTGCTGCTGGCTTGAGGGGGCGCCCGCCTCGTCCTTCGAGGCCCCTTCGGGGCACCTCAGGATGAGGCTCTCTTGAGCGTTGGCGGATCCTCCGACGCCCGTGATTATCGGCGCGGCATCCTCCAACCTCCCTCATCTGAGGTGCGCAGGCCAAAGGCCGAAGCCTCGAAGGACACGCTCCGACCTTGCTTCTTGCGCCCACTAGCAGCCGGCGGCCGAGGCACCTCAGGATGAGGTCGGAGAGAGGTCGCGGCATCGATCAACGTCCGCTGTTATCGGCGCGGCATCCACCAAACTCCCTCATCCTGAGGTGCGCAGGCCGAAGGCCGAAGCCTCGAAGGACGCGCTCCGACCTTGCCTCTTGCCTCTATTCAATCCCTACCCGGCGTCATGCCGTAGCCGCGATCGAATGATCTCGGGATGGTTCTGCTCGGCCCATCCGATCAGGGCCTTCATCGGGATCAGGAAGGATCGGCCGAGTTCCGTCAACTCATATTCCACGCGCGGCGGCACCTCGGGATAGACGGTGCGCCTGATATAGCCGTCCTGCTCCAGATGCCGCAGCGTCTTGGAGAGCATCTGTTTGGAGATGTCGCCGATCTCGCGCAGCAACTCGTTGAAGCGCTTCTTTTCGGTTTCCAGCGCCTCGAGCGTCAGCAGGCTCCATTGATCGCCGATGCGGTCGAGCACGCCCCTGATCGGGCATCCTGCCCCGGGCCGCTCTCCCGCCGGATCGGTTTTCCCGGGCATCGCTTCCTCCTTCCCGGTCATCGCGCGCTGACTTCGGCACTGAAAACTGCCTTCTTGCCGGGCATTTCGCGCTGTCCTAGACCAAGCCTCATAGTCTGTTTCTTAGACTAGATCGCGGATTCGTACCAAGGAGTTTGATGCATGACATTCGGGAAATCGCTTTGCGCACTCGCCATTCTGGCGGGCATCGCCATGCCTTCCGGCGCCTTTGCCGCCTCTCGGGATTTGAAGGTCGAGGAAGCCAACCGGAAGCTGGTGGTGGAGTTCTACGACCGCTTCTTCAACAGCCATGATATCGAGGCCGCATCGGTCGTGGTGGACGAGTACCGGCAGCACAATCCCGAGGTTCCGGATGGCAAGAAGCCTCTCGTTTCCTTCTTCACCGGCTTCTTCAAGGACAATCCTCAATCGAAGGCGAAGATCGTCCGCAGCTCGGCCGACGGCGATCTCGTCTGGCTGCATGTACATGCGACGAACGGCACTGACGACCGCGGCCAGGCGATCGTCGATATTTTCCGCGTCAAGGACGGCAAGATCGTCGAGCACTGGGACGTGATCCAGGCGGTTCCGAAAGAGGCCGCCAACAAGAACACCATGTTCTGAAAATGATGGGGCCGGCTGACGGCCGGCCTCGATCATTCCGCGATCAGGCGAGCGACAGACGCGCCGCGCACCAGTCCCACACCGCGTCGACGGCCTTTCGCGGCGATGATGAGCGTTTGCGGACGAGAAAGTAATCGGCGCCGATGGTCGCTGTGGCATCCGTCACCTGCACCAGCCGCCCGGCCTCGAGATCGGCCGCCACGAAAGCCCGGCAGGCGAGCACCACGCCCTGGCCGGCGAGTGCGGCATCCAGCGCCAGTGTCGTGTGGTTGAAGGCCGCGCCCGGCAGCTTCTCACGGATTCCGAGGAACACGCCCCAGCGATCGTGCGAGTCATGCAGGAGCGGCAGCTTGCAAAGTTCTTCGCCGCTCAAGGGCAGGGTAAGGCCCTTGACCAGATGCGGGCTCGCGACCGCGACCAGTTCCTGGCGGAACAGCAGCCTTGCCTCCAGCGCCGCCGGGAAAGCCTGGCTGGTCAGGCGCACGGCGATATCCACCTGGTCGCGGTCGAAATCCGACAGCGCCTCGGTGGCGACCGTCCTCAGATCCACGTCGGGAAGGGCGCTGTAGAGCTCGGCGAGACGCGGGATCAAAAGCTTGGCGGCGACGGTCGGGGTGACGCTGATCGTCACGGTTTCCGGCCGCGCCAGAAGCCGTCCGGTCGCTTCGCCGAGCATATCGAAGGCGCGGGTGACGTCGGAGAGGTAGGCCGCACCCTGCGCCGTCAGCGCAAGGCCGCGGGGCAGGCGCTGGAACAGCATGAGGCTGAGCTGATCTTCCAGCGCGCGGACCTGCTGGGCGATCGCACCCTGCGTGACGCCGAGCTCCTCAGCGGCAGCGCGGAAATTCAGCCGGCGGCCCGAAGCCTCGAAGGCGCGCAAGGCATTCAACGGCGGCAGCGCGCGGCGGGATCGGATCATAGGCTTATCCAGTAGATTTGCTACAGTCTCGCATGTTTCTTTCTCGCGCGAAAGCAGAGAGCATATCTGGCATAATGCTGCGCAAACTCAGCAGTCGGAGATTTCAATGTCTGAAGAAAAAGTCGCTCTCATCACCGCCGGCGGATCCGGCATGGGCGCCGCAGCAGCGCGGAAACTCGCTGCGGACGGCTACCGTGTCGCAATTCTCTCCTCCTCCGGCAAAGGCGAGGCGCTGGCAAGGGAACTCGGCGGCGTCGGCGTCACCGGCTCCAACCAGTCCAACGACGATGTGAAGCGGCTCGTCGATCTCTCGATGGGGCGATGGGGGCGCATCGACGCGCTGGTCAATTCCGCCGGCCACGGCCCGCGCGCGCCGATCCTCGACATCTCGGACGAGGATTGGCACAAGGGCATGGAGGTCTATTTCCTGAGCGCGGTGCGACCGATCCGGCTGGTCGCGCCGATCATGGAAAGCCAGGGCGGCGGCGCCATCGTCAATATCTCGACGGCATGGGCTTTCGAACCCTCGCCGATGTTCCCGACCTCGGCCGTCTTCCGGGCAGGGCTGGCAAGCTTCACCAAGATCTTCGCGGATAGCTACGCGGCCAAGAACATCCGCTTGAACAATGTCCTGCCCGGCTGGATCGACAGCCTGCCCGCCACCGAGGAACGGCGCGACAGCGTTCCGATGGGCCGCTACGGCACCAGCGAGGAAATCGCGGCCACCATCGCCTTCCTCCTGTCGGAGGGGGCCGGTTACATCACCGGCCAGAACATCCGCGTCGACGGCGGCATCGCCCGTTCGGTCTGAGCGGAGCCTGCCGGTGGATCTCACTGACATCGACGCCTCGGCATGGGCGGAACTCGAAACGGCTGCGGCGAACCCGCAGTCGGGTTTCCGTTATCTCAACCTCTGCTCCGTCGATATCGAGACGAGGCCGCAGGCACGCATGGTCGTGCTGCGTGCCGCCGACAGGTCGGCGCGGCGTCTCGAATTTCATACGGATACGCGCAGCTCCAAATGGCTGGAACTTTCAGCCAATCCCCGCGTCACGGTCCTCGGCTTCAGCGCCGACAGCCGGCTGCAGCTTCGGCTTCAAGGGGAGGTCGAGCTTCATGGGCCGGGAAGCGGAGGGGCTGACGCCGCATGGGACAGGCTGCCCGCGCGGACGCGGATGACCTATGCGGGCGGCCCGCCCGGGGACGAGCGCGCCTTCGAGACGACCGATATGCCAGAGCCTGCGGATGAGGCCGAGGGAAAGACGCGCTTTGGCGTCGTGATCTTCCGGGCCTGGACGCTGGATTGGTTCCAACTGCGGCAACAGGACAATCGCAGAGCATTATTCGGCTATGACGAAGCCGGCGCCCTCTCCTCTTGCCGCTGGGTCAATCCCTGACCTGAAATCGCCCCGCGAGCGGAGGGCGATCAATCGATCCTGGGGCGTTCCGATTTCGGCGTCGCCAGCCCGTGCCTGGCGAGTTCCAGCGTCAGGATTCGGGTTTCGAGCAGGTTGAAGATGCGAAGGACCGCCTCGATCGCATCGAAGGGCTTGGTCAGGAAATCCTTCGCGCCGAGGGAAAGCGCGCGCCGGCGCGTCGGCAGGGTCGCATCGGCGGTCAGCACCAGGATCGGCAGGTAGCTGTCGTCGGGGATGAGCCTTGCGAAAGTCTCGAGCAGCGCGAAACCGTCGAGATCGGGCATCATCAGGTCGAGCAGGACGAGATCGACGGGATGCTCGCGAAAGAGCCGCAGGGCCTCGCGCGGCTCGGTGGTGCTGATCAGCGCCGTAAAGCCCTCGCGCTTGAGGATACGCTCCAGCAGCGAAACATTGGCGGGCTCATCATCGACGATCAGGATCGTCGAAGCGCGCAGGATATCGGTGGTATCTGTCATGGACGCAAACCCGCGACGTCATCCTCGGCCTTGTGCCGAGGATCTACGCCGGCCCAATTAAGTTTCTGGAAATAAATGTTTTCCTGCCAATCAATTACCGTGGTCAGATGCTCGGCACAAGGCCGAGCATGACGGAGGAGACTTACGGCACCGCGACGTCTTGCGCCTCGGCCTCCCGCATCGCCGCAGGCGCGCGCGGCAGGTCGACGTGGAACGTCGCGCCGCCCGCCCGGTTGCTGAAGCCGAGCGTGCCGCCCATGGCGTCGATCAGATGTCTGGAGAGCGCCAGCCCGAGGCCGGTTCCCTCCTGGCTTATGCGCTCGGCGCCCAGCCGGTCGAAGGGGGTGAACAGCCGGCCGACGCGCTCGGCCGGGATGCCGGGGCCGGTGTCGCTGACCTCGATGCGGATGCGGTCCTCAAGCGCCCGATGGCTGACGGTCACGCTGCCCCGCGGGCGATTGTATTTCACCGCATTGGAAAGCAGGTTGAGCAACACCTGCAGGAGACGCCGGCGGTCGGCGAGTGCCGTCAGATCCGGCTCGGCCTCGGCGACTTCGATGCGGATCTGCTGCTTGCCGCAGAGCGGCCTTGCGAGCGACACGGCTTCCTCGATCACCTCGGCGACAGGCTGGGCTTCGACGGCAAGATCCATGCGCCCGGCCTCGATCCGCGCCATGTCAAGAACCTCGTCGATCAGGCTCAGCAGATGCCGGCCGGCTCTCAGGATCTGCGCGACGCTTTCGCGTGAATCGGCATCGGTAAGGTCCATTTCCAGAAGCTGGGCGAAACCGAGCACGGAATTCAGCGGCGTGCGCAGCTCATGGCTCATGCGCGACAGGAATTCGCTCTTGGCATTGCTGGCGCGCACCGCATCCTCGCGGGCGGCAAGCAGCGCCTCCTCGAATTGCTTGCGCTCGGTAATGTCGCGGGTGATCTTGGAAAAGCCGCGCAGCCGTCCCGTCTCGTCGTGAAGAGCGGTGACGACGACATGCGACCAGAAGCGCGAGCCGTCTTTGCGCAGGCGCCAACCCTCCGCTTCGGTGCGTCCGTGCAGGGCTGCCTTCGAAAGCTCCTCCGCCGGAAATGTCTCCCTGGTCTCAGCGGGATAGAAGCGGGAGAAATGCTGGCCGACGATCTCCTCGGCCTGGTAGCCGGTGATCCGCCCGGCGCCGGCATTCCAGCTCACAACCTGCCCATCGGGATCGAGCCCGAAGATGCCATAATCGCTGACGCCCTCGACCAGCTGGCGGAAGCGCTCCTCGCTCTCGGTCAGATCGGCCTCGCGCTTTTTCAGAAGCACGCTCGCATCCGCGAGCGCCTGTCCGAGATTGCCGAGCTCATCGCGGAAGGGATCGGCCGATGTCACGACTTCCCCTCGCGAGAGGCGGTGCGCCTCGGCTTTCAGCGCGTGCACGCGGCGCACGATGCTCGCCGAAAACAGGAAGACGGCGACGAGCGCGCCGGCAAAGCCGAGAAAGCCGGCTGATATCATCAGGCTGCGCGACAGGGTGCGGACCCGGTCGGCGGCCTGCGTTCTGGCGTTGAGGAGATCGGCCTCGCGCCGGTTCATCGCGTCGATCTCCTGCCGCAGCATGTCCAGCACCTGCTTGCCCTCGATGAGCTTGGCGGCCAGATCCTCGCGCCCGCCGGCGCGCAGGATGTCGGCCTGTTTCAGGAGTTGCAGACGGTCGACTTTGGCATCCACCAGGGCGCGGATGCGCTCGAGGCGGGCCTTCTGCTCCTCGTCGCGTAAGCGCCGGCCGACCTCGTCGAGCACGACGGGCAGCCTGTCCTCTGCCCGGTTGAAGGGATCGAGAAAATCGCTCCTGCCGGTCAGGAGATAGCCGCGCATGGCGGTCGCCGCTTCGGCAATCAGGGCATGCAGCTCCTGAATGCCGGACTGGATCTCCAGCGTCACCCGCACCTGGTCCTCGGCAATACGGCTCTGCCGGTCGGCGATGAAGACCGAGGCGAGAGCGGCCAAGAGCAGCGCCAGCGGCACCATGATGATGACGATGCCCTTTGCCCGAAGCGGCAGGTCGGCGAAGCGCGGCATCATGGCTCTTCCTTTGCTGTCTGCACCAGCCCGCCGCGCACCGCCATGACGGCGGCCTGCGTCCTATCGCCGGCGCCGAGCTTGGCGATGATGCGCTCGACATGGATCTTGACCGTGCCGGGCGAAATCTTCAGGGCGCGGCCGATCTCCTTGTTGGTCAGGCCCTCGGCCACCTTCGTCAGCACCTCGCGCTCGCGTACGGTCAGCGTCTCCAATGCGCTGGGGCTGGTCTGCGGCTTGGTGGTGGCGCGCTTCAGCAGCCTTGCGACCAGAGGGCCGTCAAAGAAGGCGTCGCCTTCGAGCACGCTGCGGATCGTGCGCAGAATATCCTCGCGGCTCGCATCCTTCAGCAGATAGCCGGTGGCGCCGGCTTCGATCGCCGCTTCGAGATAATCGAGGCTGTCATGCATGGTGATGATCATGACGCGTGTACCTGGCGAGACGCGCCGGATTTCCCGCGTGGCCGCGAGGCCGTCCATTCGAGGCATGCGGATGTCGAGGAGCGCCAGATCCGGTTTGTGAAGGGCGGCGGCTTCCACCGCTTCCGCGCCGTCGCGTACATCGAAGGCGACATGGAAATCTTCCTGGCCGCCGATCATGGCGATCAGGCCGGCGCGGGCGATATCATGATCGTCGGCAACGAGAATGGATGCGGTCATCCCGCCGTCTCCTGCTTGAGCGGCGCTGCGGCGCGGACATGAGTGCCGCCGGAAACGCCGGCGCCGATCTCGAAACGGCCGCCGAGCAGTGCCAGCCGCTCGCGCATGCCGGCAATGCCGAGCCGGGCTCCCCTTCCCTGAATTCCAGGATAGCGCGCCTCGCCGATACCCTTGCCGTCGTCGATCACTTCAAGATGAGCCTGCCCCGCGCCGTCCTCGAAAAGGCGTACGATCAGCCGGCTCGCCTCGGCGTGCTTGAGCGCATTGGTGATCGCCTCCTGGGCGACGCGGTAGAAGATGATGCCGGTCGACGCCGGCCAGCGATCGGCGCCGGCATCGAGATCGGCGATCACCTCCATGCCGTCGATCGCGTCGAGGCGGGTGCGGAGCGCTGCGGCGACGCCGAGATCGTCGAGCTCGGGCGGGCGAAGATCGGCGATGGCGGCGCGCAGATCGGCAACCGAGCGGCGGGCCAACGCCGCAAGCTGTTCGATCTCCGGTTTCAGCGCATGCGGCTCGCCGATGCGGGCGGCGAGATCCTGCAGCCGGTAGCTGAGGCCGGCGGCAAGCTGTGCTGCGCCGTCGTGAAGATCAAGCGCCACCCGCTGCCGCTCCTGCTCCTGCGCCTGGATCAGCTGGGCGACGAGGGCAGCGAGTTCGCTGCGCTGCCGTTCGAGATCGCCGAGCAACGCCTGCTTTTCCGCCGCCTGCCGCTCGAGATGGCAGGCATCGGCGAGCTGCCCCGCCACCACCTCCAGCGTCTGCCGGTCGTCGGCATCAATGGCGCGCGCCTTCGCCGGGCCGCTCAGCGTCAGGGAAAGCGCGGCCCCCTCCTCGGAGGCAAAGAGCATGGTGTCATTGGCGGTCGGCTTGCCGATCGCCAGCCGCGTCGACGTCTTTCCTTGCGGTGAGGGAAAGGTAAGTGTCGCGAGCGTTGCGCCTGCGAAATCGGCAAGCCGCGACAGGACCTCGGGTGCTGCCGTTTCGAAGGCTTGCGCATCGAGTAGGCTGCGCGTCTCGATGATGAAGCGCAGCCGCGCCGCTCGCGCTTCCGCCGCCCGGTAAAGCGCCCTCATCTCCGCCACATCAAGCGAATGCGCCGTATCTCTATTGTGCTCCATCCAGCGGGGACTGCTCCTGAAATCAATGACGCGGGCACGATAGTCATTCCGGCGGGAATGTCATCTATGCCGTTCGGCAGATCGGATCGAAGCCACCCGGCAGATGGGGTCGCGGTGCTCCGGCGCTTAACTATCGGTCATGCGGTTGACCGATGCGATGTCGCCCGGAACCGCCACAAAGGAACTCAAACATGCGTACGATCATTGCTGCCGCCCTTGTCATCGGTTTCGTCCAGGTCCAGTCCGCCAACGCGGCCGAAACGGCGACCTGTGCGCCGGTGAGCGAAGAACAGGTCGCCAAGCTCTTCGACCGCTGGAACGCCTCGCTGGCGACGCTCAATCCCCAGGAGGTAGCCAAGAACTACAGCGCGGACTCCGTGCTGCTCGCGACGCTGGCAAACAAGCCGCGCCTCACCCAGGAAGAGCGGATCGACTATTTCAAGCACTTCCTGGAAAAAAGCCCCCAGGGCCACATCGACAGCCGCACCATCAAGACCGGCTGCAACTGGGCCGTCGACACCGGCACCTACACCTTCACCATGAAGGACGGCTCCAAGGTCCCGGCCCGCTACACCTATACCTATGAGTTCAAGGGCGGGAACTGGCTGATCACCTCGCACCACTCCTCGATGATGCCGGAGAAGTAAAGGTCCGACCGATCCGGCAGGGAGATCCCGTGTCCACCCCACACGGGATCTCTTGATATTGGGCATTTGCTCGGCACAAGGCCGAGGATCACGTGGGGTAAGTTGGATGCGACACCCACGAGAGCTTTGACGGACGGGCGGGATCGGCTAGCATCCTCGGGCAAGCGGCAATGCTGTTAAAGCGGCCCGGGAGATGCGATGAAAAAGCACAGATTCCTGATGTTCACGGTGCTGGCATTTGGCTCGGCATGGCCGATGTCCGGCGCCCTCGCTGCGGCGCAGCCGATTTTCTGGAGCGCCTTGCGGCCGGCCGATCAGGCCAGGGCGACAGTTCCGCTGTCGCCGAAAGCGGTCAGCGGCCCGCAGGGCGAAACCCTCGTCTGGCGTGACGAGGGCCAACCGGTCGAACTGACGGGCTTCGTCCTGCCGATCGATCGGGACGGCGATCTCGTTTATGAATTCCTGCTGGTACCCTGGGCCGGGGCCTGCAGCCACATGCCCACGCCGCCGCCCAACCAGCTGGTTCGCGTGGTTCCGCAGGAGCCTCTGCACCTTGAAAAAATCTATGAGACCGTCACCGTGACGGGCACCCTGCGGCCCGGCCTCGATCAGGCGCAGTTCTTCATGATCGACGGCGTCCGCGTCCTGTCCTACGGCTACAGCATGGGCCATGCCGAGGTGGCGAAGGCGTCGGCGACGAAAGATCCCGATCTGCTGTCGCTATCGCCTTTCGGTGTCGTGCCGCGCTAGCGCAAACCGCAGAGATTTCTTGCGCGAATGCGGTCGATCACGTATATACTGAGAAGTATATACAAAATCGCGGAGGCCTTCCCATGCCGCAATATGCGCGCGTCTTTCAATCCGGCAATTCGCAGGCCGTCCGGCTGCCGAAGGAATTCCGCTTCGATGTCGACCAGGTGGAGGTAACGCGTGAAGGCGATGCGGTCATTCTGCGGCCGCGCGCCGATCCCGGCATGCGCTGGGCGTCGCTGAAGAGCGCTCTCGAACGCGGCCTGAGTGACGATTTTCTGGCGCAAGGACGGGAGCAGCCGGAGGATCAGGAGAGGCCGGGTCTTCAGGACCTCTTCGAGTGATCACGCATCTTATCGACACCAATGCGGTGATCGCGCTGATCGGCAGGAAATCCGAGGCGCTGCTGAAGCGCGTGGTCGACAGCGACGAAGGATCGATCGGGCTTTCCACAATCGTCATGCATGAACTCTATTATGGCGCCTATAAGAGCGCGAAAATCTCCTACAATCTCGAAACCCTGCGGCTGTTCATGGCGGATTTCCCCGCCGTCGGTTTCGAGCGCGAGGATGCGCTGGCATCAGGAGAGATCCGCGCTGCATTGGCGGCAAAGGGAACGCCGATCGGTCCCTATGAGGTGCTGATCGCCGCCCAGGCGAAGACCCGGGATCTCGTTCTCATCACGAACAATGTCGGGGAGTTCCGGCGCGTGGATGGCCTTGATGTCGAGGATTGGACGGCCTGACGATCGCGCTGGGAAGCCGGCTCCGCCTCCCGCGCAGTCAGCCTGTGCGGAGAGGAGGCGTGCCCTCCCCGGACATACGGCCTCGTGTCAGATGTCGAAGGAGCTCGGCAGGATCACCACGTCGCGGATCGTCACGTTGCGCGGCCGGGTCAGCATGAAGAGCACGGCTTCCGCGACGTCGCGAGGTTCGATCAGCGCGCCCGCCTCTTTTGCCTTGCGCAGGTTTTCCTCCGGCCAGTCTTTCAGCAGAGCGCTGCTGACAGGGCCCGGCGAGACGGATCCGACGCGGATTCCGTTCTTCAGGAGCTGCCGCCGCATGGTCTGGACGAAGCAGTGCATCGCCCACTTCGACGGCGAATAGACCGGCTCCCATGGAACCGCGGCTTGGCCCGCGACCGAACTGGTGACGATGATATCTCCCGTCCCTCGCTCGATCATGTGGGGCATAACCGTCCGGACGTTCTTGATGACCACGTTCACGTTCAGATTGAGCATGCGGTCGATCGCGTCGAGATTTGCATCCACCAGATCTCCGCCGATATAGGTGCCGGCATTGGCATGGAAGATGTCGAGCTGACCGACCTTCGAGAGAATGCCGTCAAGCAGGCCGGCGCAATCCTCGGGATTGAGCAGGTCGAGCGGCAGCGCGATCGCCTTCTCTCCCAGCCTGCCGCAGGCAGCACTCAGCGCCGCCTCGTCCCGATCGATCATTACCACCGTACCGCCGGCCGAGATGATCGCTTCGGTCGACGCCAATCCAATACCCGAGGCAGCTCCGGTGATGGCCGCGACTTTACCTTGCAAACCGTTCATGTCCACTCCTCCAAATATGTCGATCTTCTATCGCATGTGAGGTCCGCCATGGCTAGAAGTTCGCGGCCTGGGGGAGCGGTCTGAGCGTAAAGGACCGGATGCTCGGGGGTGCGGAAAACGATCCGGGAAAGAATGGCTCGGTTGACCCCTCTTCCGTCATACTCGGGCTTGTCCCGAGTATCTGCCTCCGGTCGACAGGGCAGCAGATCCTCGGCACAAGGCCGAGGATGACGTCGAGTGGAAATGAGACGGCTGCGGAGAGAATGGCTGGAGGCTACCCATGCTCCTGACCAAGTCAGTTCATGTGGACATAGGCACCACCTCTCCTCCGTCATTCCTGTGCCTGTCACAGGAATCCAGCCACCGCGCGTCGGCGCGGTGAATGACTCTTTTGAAAACAATTGAGTCTCCTGCGCCCAAGGACTTGGGCGCGTTGGATCCCTGTGACGAGCACAGGGATGAGGAAAGGAAAAGTAGTGCCCGCACCGCACCACCATCACGCGCGTGGAGAGTTGAAAGGCCGGGCGGTCGCGGCCACCCAAGGCACTCGCATAAAAAAGCCCGGGCGCAGCCGAAACCGCGCCCGGGCAAAGTTTGCTAAACCGATCAGACGAGATCGAAGCGGTCGGCGTTCATCACCTTGGTCCAGGCGGCGACGAAGTCCTTGACGAACTTCTCCTTGGTGTCGGCCTGGCCGTAGACTTCGGCGAAGGCGCGCAGCTGCGAGTGCGAACCGAAGATCAGGTCGACGCGGGTGCCGGTCCACTTGGCGGCACCCGTCTGACGGTCGCGGCCTTCATAGACGCCTTCCTTGCCGGCGGGAACCCACTGCGTGGCCATGTCGAGCAGGTTGACGAAGAAGTCGTTCGTCAGCGTCTCGGGACGAGAGGTGAAGACGCCGTGCTCGGGGTTGCCTGCCTTCAGCACGCGCAGGCCGCCGACGAGGACGGTCATCTCGGGACCGGTCAGCGTCAACAGCTGGGCGCGGTCGACCAGTGCTTCTTCCGGCTTCATGAACTGCAGGCGCTGGCCGTTCACATAGTTGCGGAAGCCGTCGATGCGCGGCTCGAGCGCTGCGAAGGAATGCGCGTCCGTCTGGGCTTCGGAAGCATCCATGCGGCCCGGCGTGAAGGGCACGCTGACGGCGGTGCCGCCGGCTGCCGCAGCCTTTTCGACGCCGGCAGCACCGGCAAGCACGATCAGGTCGGCGAGCGAGACCTTCTTGCCGCCGGTCTGGGCGGCGTTGAAGTCCTTCTGGAGGCCTTCGAGGACGCCGAGCACCTTGGCGAGCTGGGCCGGCTGGTTGGCGTCCCAGTCCTTCTGCGGAGCAAGGCGGATGCGCGCGCCATTGGCGCCGCCGCGCTTGTCGGAGCCGCGGAAGGTCGAGGCCGAGGCCCAGGCGGTCGAAACCAGCTCCTGCACGGAAAGGCCGGTGGCGAGAACCTTCGCCTTCAGCTCGGCAATGTCCTTGTCGTCGACGAGGGGATGGTCGACGGCCGGGATCACGTCCTGCCAGATCAGGTCTTCGGCCGGAACCTCAGGGCCGAGGTAACGCACCTTCGGGCCCATGTCGCGGTGGGTCAGCTTGAACCAGGCGCGGGCGAAAGCGTCGGCGAACTGATCCGGATTCTCCAGGAAGCGGCGCGAGATTTTTTCGTAGATCGGATCGAAGCGGAGCGAAAGATCCGTGGTCAGCATCGTCGGGACATGCTTCTTCCCCGGCTCATAGGCATCCGGGATTGAAGCTTCGGCGTTCTTCGCCCGCCACTGATGCGCGCCGGCCGGGCTCTTCGTCAGCTCCCACTCGTAAGCAAAGAGGTTTTCGAAGAAGTAGTTGCTCCACCTGGTCGGCGTCTGCGACCAGGTAACCTCGAGGCCGGCGGTAATGGCGTCCTTGCCGACGCCCGTGCCGAACGAGCTCTTCCAGCCGAGGCCCTGGTCCTCGATCGCGCCGCCTTCCGGCTCGGCGCCGATGAAGGACGGATCGCCGGCGCCATGCGTCTTGCCGAAGGTATGACCGCCGGCGATCAGTGCCACGGTTTCCTCGTCGTTCATCGCCATGCGGGCGAAGGTTTCGCGAATGTCGCGCGCTGCAGCGACCGGGTCAGGATTGCCGTTCGGACCTTCGGGATTGACGTAGATGAGGCCCATCTGCACGGCGCCGAGCGGTTCGGCCAGCTGGCGTTCGCCGCTATAGCGCTCGTCGCCGAGCCAGGTGCCTTCAGGACCCCAGTAGAGCTCTTCCGGTTCCCAGACGTCGGCGCGGCCGCCGGCGAAGCCGAAGGTCTTGAAGCCCATGGATTCGAGCGCGACGTTGCCGGTGAGGATCAGCAGGTCGGCCCAGGAGATGCGGTTGCCGTATTTCTGCTTGATCGGCCAGAGCAGGCGGCGGGCCTTGTCGAGGTTGGCATTGTCCGGCCAGCTGTTCAGCGGCGCAAAACGCTGCTGACCCTGCCCGGCGCCGCCGCGGCCGTCGGTGATGCGATAGGTGCCGGCGCTGTGCCAGGCCATGCGGATGAACAGGCCGCCGTAATGGCCGAAGTCGGCCGGCCACCAATCCTGCGAATCGGTCATCAGCGCGTGAAGATCCTTCTTCAGCGCGTCGAGATCGAGCTTCTTGAACTCCTCGGCATAGTCGAAATCCTTGCCCATCGGATCGGCGCGGCCGGAATTGTGATGAAGAATCTGCACGTTCAGCTGGCTCGGCCACCAGTCACGATTGGCTCGGCCGCGCGGCGTATTGCCATGGGCCACAGGACATTTGCCTGCGGTGTCAGTGGGGTTGTCCATGATCGTCTCCTTCATTGCTTGATCTGTCTGCGGTTCAAAAAGATGAGCCGAGCTGGCGCCCCACTCTCTCCCTTGCAGTCTTCATATCGGAAGCGTTCAATAATTTTAAGTTGGATTTACTGATTGCTGCGATAAGCTGAGCTTATGAAAAATCTTACCCTGAAACAGCTACGTTATTTTGAAGCCCTGGCAAGGGATGGCCGCTTTCGCCGTGCCGCCGATGCCTGCGCCATCTCCCAGCCGGCGCTCTCCATGCAGATCAAAGAACTTGAGCAGGAGTTGGGCAGCGAACTCTTCGAGCGCAGCGCCCGTGAGGTGAAGCTCACCCCCTTCGGCCAGACCTTTGCGCTGCGCGTCCGCGATATCCTGCGCGCCGTGGACGAGCTCGGCGAGTTTGCCCGCGCCTCCCGCGACAGCTTCCTGACGCGCCTGCGCATTGGCATCATCCCGACGATCGCACCCTATCTGCTGCCGGCGATTATAAACGATCTCAACAAAAGCTTCGCGGGGATTCAGATCGAGGTGCGCGAGACGCAGACGGCCAAGCTGGTTCAGGAGCTGGCGCAGGGCCAGCTGGATATGGCGATCGTCGCGCTGCCGGTGTCGGAACCCTCGCTGACCGAGCTCGAGCTGTTCAAGGAAGAATTCGTTCTGGTCAGGCGGCACGAGGATGGCGGCAAGCCGGTGCCCGAACGCGAGGTGTTGCGCGAAATGCGGCTGCTGCTGCTCGAAGAGGGCCACTGCTTCCGCGACCAGGCCCTGTCGTTCTGCAAGGTCGGGCCGGCCCGCCCGCGGGAAATCATGGAAGGCAGCTCGCTTTCTACCCTCGTCCAGATGGTCGGCGCCGGCATCGGCGTCACCCTGATCCCGGAGATGGCCGTTCCCGTCGAAACGCGCTCGGCCCACGTCTCGATCTCCCGCTTCCCGTCACCGCAGCCATCGCGAACCATCGGCATGGTCTGGCGCAACTCCACGCCGATGGCCAAGCAGCTGCAGGAGGTCGCCGAGGCGGTGCGCCGGTCGGCGGAGACGATGCGCGAGCAGTATGCCGGTGGGGCGGCAGCGTTCGCGATTACTGCGTGAGCCGCAATGTATCTCCGCGAATGGCCGCCGCGATCGTTTCATAGACGGTCTTGATCGTCGCCGGTGATGCGGTGAAGAAATGCGCGGTGTTGGTGGCGCAGTTGCGGATGTTCACCACATCGGCATCGGCACTGTAGGAAAGCGTATAGATTTCGATGCCGCTCTTCTTCATCGCCGTGCACGCGGTCTGCATCGCGGCGGTGGCGAATGCGTTGCACGCCGACGATTGAGTTTGCGAGCAGATCCAGTCGAACTTGTCGTTGGGGTCGTATTTGGTGTTCATTTCGCCATCGGTCATGAACACCATGACCTTATGCACGGAATCGGAGACGGGTGCGGGTGAGGATTGGTCTCCCCACACGCCCTGCCACTTCGGCGAGAGCGTATACCATCCCGCGACCACGCCTGCATCCAGCCGGGTGGAGCCTTCGGATGTCAGGTTCTTCACGACGCTTTTAAGATAGGCGAAGTCGCCGGTCAGCGGCGTGACCGGTGGCGGGCAAAAACTCGTTCCCGATTTGGGATTGGCGTCCATGGCGACGAAGGCGGCGGTACCGGGCGGCGCGTCGCCCATGCCGTCACCGATCGCACCGGTATCCCTGACCTCGACGTCGGCACGTGGCTCGATGCAGCCCATCCAGTAGTAATTCTTCGAGGTGGACATGACAGGCGTGACGCCGTCGATCCAGTAAGAGAGCTTGTAGCTGGAGGAGGTGTAGACCGATTTGGGGTCGGTCCAGCGCTTGGGAACCGCAGCCGTTCCATTGTAGGATTTGAGCCATGCCGTGTTTGCCAGGCCGAAATTGACGCGGCTGGAAAAGGGCACGATCGATATCTTGGTTTTGTCGACGAGCGATGTGTTGGAGGAAAAGGCCTGGAGAAAGCCGGCGACCGCGGTCTGCATCGGCGTGAAGCGGTTCTCCTCGATCATCGAGCTCGACACGTCGAGCACCAGCGCGATCTCCAACTGCTTTACTCCCGGCAAAGCCGCACAGGACCGGATGCTGATCGGAACGGACTGGATATTGGCCAGTTTCATGAAGGTGGTGGGCACGGCGTCCGCCACGTCGAGGCACAGTTCCGACTCGTCGCTCGCCACCTCCGGCTTGCCGGCGACGGCGGTCTCGAACTCGCCATTCGCCGACAGGAAGGCGTTGATCGTCTTCGCTATCGTCGCTTCCGGCATGCCGGACTTGTATTTGGCGGCGGCCGCGAGCACGGCCGAATCCGCGGCCGCCTGCAGCTCCGTCCGGCCATTATAGGCTCTGATGTAGTCGATGGATGCGCCGACCGCGAGAAGCATGGGTACGGCGACCAGGATGACGATGATCGCGACGGCCCCGTCGCGATCATCGATCAGGCGGGAAAGGAAGGACAAACGAGGGGGCATAGGCATCGGCTCGAAATTCAGATCTCTCTTTGGTTTCGAGCAGCGCTATGGCGGCAACCTTAACGACATGGAAACGCCCCGTCGCGCGGGGGCGGCAGGGGACATTTTCCGACGCGAATCGTACAACCGGCTCTGATTGTGGATATCCCGCGCGTTTGAAGGGCGGGCGCCCTCGCCTTACGAGCGGCGTTTGAACGTGTGTTCGGCTGCCGGGAATTTCCGCGTGCGCACCTCGCCAGCATAGGCGGCGGCGGCATCCGCAACTCTTTTGCCGAGCTCGTCGTAACGCTTGACGAAACGTGGGGTGAAATCGTTGAAGAGCCCCAGAATGTCGTCAGAGACCAGAACCTGGCCGTCGCAGGCGGCGGAGGCGCCGATGCCGATGGTCGGTATGTGCATGGCTGAAGTCACCTCGCGAGCGAGCGGTTCCACCGTGCCTTCGATGACGACGGCGAAGGCTCCCGAACCGCCGATGGCATGCGCGTCGCGCCGGATCTTCGAGGTCTCGTGTTCGGAGTGCCCGACGGATCGATAGCCGCCGGCGGTCTGGACCTGTTGCGGCATCAGGCCGATATGCCCCATGACCGGAATTCCGCGCTTCGTCAGGAAGGCGATGGTCTCGGCCATCTCCTCGCCGCCTTCCAGCTTGACGGCGTCGCAGCCGGTTTCCTGTAGAATGCGGACGGCGTTGCGGAAGGCGGTCTCCTTTGATTCCTGATAACTGCCGAATGGCATGTCAACGACGACGCAGGCCTTGGCGACGCCGCGCATGACCGCTTTGCCATGTGCGATCATCATATCGAGCGTGACGCCGATCGTGGTCTCCATGCCATAGAGCACCATGCCGAGCGAATCCCCGACCAGCAGCAGGTCGCAATGCTCATCGAGCAGACGCGCCATCGGCGTGGTATAGGCGGTCAGGCAGACGATCGGTTTGCCGCCCTTCATGGCCGAGATGCGGGCTGGCGTAAGACGCTTGTGGGATCCGACCGCACTCATCTGCTTACTCCCTTTCCCGGCAAGCTCCGCTCGCCGATAGGCCTGTTGCCCCCGATGACCCTGTTGTCGAGAAGCCGTGTCGAACCGATCCGCACGAAGAGCGCGACGACGACCGGCGCGGTGATGGAATTGACCGGCTGTAGCGTCGAGGCGTCCCTGACCGCAACGACCTCGGGCTTTGCCAGAGGTTCGCGTCCAAGAAACGCCGTCAGCTTTTCTTCGAGCTCCGCGGCATCCGCAAGACCATCGGCGACGAGACGCTCCGCCTCGTCGAGGGTCTGAGGGATGATCACCGCGGCATGCCGCTCCGCCTCGCTGAGATAGACATTGCGCGACGACAAAGCCAAGCCGTCGCTGTCCCTGACGGTCGGCACCGCAATGACACGCACCGGCACGGCCAGATCATCCACCATGCGCTTGATGATGATGACCTGCTGATAATCCTTCTCTCCGAAATAAGCGGTTTGGGGCTGCACGATGTTGAAAAGTTTGCAGACGACTGTCGCAACACCGGCAAAATGCCCGGGCCGCACCGCGCCTTCCAGCTCGCGGCCGAGATCGGGAAGGTCGACGACGGTCTGCATCGGGCGGGGATACATGTCTTCGACGCCGGGTGAAAAAAGGAAATTGACCCCGGCCTGTCTCAGCATGGCTGCGTCGCGCTCCAGATCGCGCGGATATTGGCTGAGATCTTCTGCCGGGCCGAACTGCAGCGGATTGACAAAAATCGAGACGACGACGATGTCGTTCTCGGCGCGAGCGCGTGCGACAAGCTGCATATGACCGGCATGGAGGTAACCCATCGTCGGAACGAGACCGACGGTCCTTCCCTGCCGCCTCAGCGCATCGAGCGTGTGGCGCAGCTCGTCAATGCTCGAGAAAACCCGCATATATCCTCCCTGCGGCCGGTCGCTTGATCTTGGCCGCGGATAAGAAGTGTAATCGATGCGGCAGGTCAATCCTACATTTCTCAAAAAAACGATTAGATCACACGCCGGCGATAACACCGGGCTATATCCCTCCCGGAAAGGGTTTTCGCCGGGCGGTTCGCCTCCCGCCTCTTAGACGCTTGCAGCGGAACCGACGACGTGCGACTTCCGTTACTCGCGCTGTCGTCAAGATACCATCACAGTCGGTCGTTATGGACGTCGCATGGAGGACACATGGATAAGCCCTGGAAGGTCAGCCGCGGACCGATTGCGGCAAGCGAGCTCGACGTGGAGAAGGCAAACGCGATCAACATGCTGTTGATCCGGCCGGTGGGAGTTCTTCCTGCCAAAGCGGGAGATCCGATCCTCCCCTTTGCCGTCGGTCTTTTCAACGAACTCCGCCCGCTCCTGAAACCCGATGCCGGCGTCACGACCCTGAGGCGTGCGACCGCCGCCTATGTCCACTGCCGGCGCTATTACTTCGCCAGCGCCCAGCCCGATTCCATGCGCCACGGCCTCGACGGCGATCCGGTGGAACCACTGTCGTCGGAAGACCGGCTTGTCGCGCAAAAGCGTTTTCTGAGCCTCAAGCAGGGCACCGCCAAGGCTGAGGCGCCTGAACAGCCCGCCCCTGTCCCGCCTCCGCTTCTGAGCAAGAACGAACAGATCCGCGCAGCCCTGCTCAGCAAGAAGAACGCTTCGGCCCGAGTGGGATAACGCGCGATCGCAGAAATAGAGATGGTGTCCATAAGCAGATAGGCCGCGCCGCGCTGACAAACCTGAGCCGAGTGCGAGGCGAGCTTCACACTCATGCGTCGATCCCGCCGGACGACCGGCCTTTGAGGCGGAGCAGCGCCATTAACATCGGCCCGAGTGCGAATTCGCCCATTCTGGCCCGCCGCGTCAGGTCCCGCAGGTAGCCACCCGGGGAGTTGATCTGCTCAGCCCTCTCCAGGATGCACGCCATGACAATGGCGGTATTTTCTGGTCCCATCATCGCCATCGCCTCCTCATAGGCCGAAGCGCTGACGCCAAGCATTGTGCGCACGACCATGGCCGCCGCCATCAGATCACGCCCGTTGGCGACCGTGCCGCCCGGTCCGTAGCCGGCGATATCAGGGCAGGCTCGCAGGACCGTGGCGAGAGAGAAGGATTTCAATCTCGCGGAATCTAACCGGGCATCAGCTCGGACTTCCTGCCGACCATCCCCTCGCCTGCCCTGCTTGTGACTTTCCTGCCCGACCGCCGGCTGATCTCGCCTGGCCTCCTGCGTTCTTTCCAAGGCTGGTTCAGATTCAGATAAGGATTCGGGATTCGAATTCTGTATGTGGCGCTCACTCTGGGATTCATTGCTGCTCGCAATTTGTGTTTTCTCATGTGATTCCAATGTGTTGATGATACCGAGGCGGATCGTTTCCAGCTCTTCGAGCAGCGGCGGGAGATTTTCGAGTGTTGCCGCCTTCGGGATGCGCTGCAGCAGTGCATGAAACAGCGAAGCGACACGCTCCCACTCGCCGGGAACGGCTTCCTCGGCGGCTGCGGCGATGAGCTTGGCGATGTCGCGCCGGCAGATCGTCAGCCGCTCTTTCATTGCCCGCAGCATCTGCCGGTCGACGGCGATGCTGGCTGCCATCGCTTCGATCTCGATGGCGCGGGCAAGAAGCGGTGCGAGACTGAAGCCATAGGCCTCGTCGATGCCGCCTGCCCTGCCGCGGCGGACGTAGCGCTTGCCGTTCGGGCTGTCCTTGCGGGAGATCAGGCCCGCCTCGACGAGCACGGCGAGATGCCGGCGCAGTGTTGCGGCGGCCATGCCGCGTGCTCTCAGCGAGAGCTGCGTATTCGAGGGAAAGACCACCAGCCCTTTTTCGCTGGAGAGCTCGTCCTCGGGATAAAAGCTCAGCAGCGCATCGAGCACGGTGAGCGCCCGGTCGGTCACGCCGAGCCCTGCCCGGGCCTCGCAGACCGATCTGAACAATTTCCATTTGTTGCGCGTCGTTCCGGCCGCCATCGCTTCGCCGCGCCGCTGTTTCAGCAGCAAGGCAAGCGACATCGGCCGCCGCCCGAAGGGCGTCGTCACAGATTCACTCTCCATTTCCTTCACCTCTATTCAGGCAAAAGAAATCCGCTCACCGAAACGATGCGAGGGTTGAGGGCACTGCAGCGTCATTGCCGCATCTGAAAAGACGCGGGCGGGCGCTTCAGGACTCTTGACTGGGATTCGTGAAAATGCGATTCTCTGTCTTGCTTAAGGATGTGAGAAGGGCTTCCACGACTCGTTCGTTTGGGGGCCTTTTTCTTTTGCGGTTTCAGTCTCCTTGTTTGCCCTCCTCGGCGAGGAATTGCTCGTAGAGCGCATCCAGTCTGCCGGAGAGAAATTCCCCGAAGCGGCCGGCATTTTTCGCCTTCATCGAGAGCGAGAACGCCTTGCCGTCATTCTTCATTTCCGCCTGGACCGCCTTGTCCAGCGGCTGCCATGTCACCTTCCTGGCGGCGGTGGTCTTCCTCACCGGCCGCGCGCTTTTGTTGAGCGCCGCGTAGAGCGCTTCGAAACGTTTGTCGGAAGGTAACCGATGAAAGTCGTCGCCTTCGAGGACCTTGGCGACATCCGCCGCATTGGCCGATTTGCCGGCGAGCAGCGACAGCTCCACCCAGCGTTCGCGCCCGATGCCGGGGGCCGGGCCGATTGCATGGACGACCTCCTGCGGCAGCCGCTCCATGACCGACATCATCTTCGAGACCGAGGCCGCATTGGCGGCGAGCGCCGTCGAGATTACCTCCCTGTCATGGCCGAGCTCTTCCAGGCGCTTGGCGAAGAGCGCCCGCTCGATGAAGGTGAGGTCGGCGCGGGCCGAATTTTCCTGGCCCTGGGCGATGACATGGGTGCGGTCGTCGATCGCCTTGACGACGGCGCGGACATTGCGGCCGAGTTCGCGGGCAGCGCGCAGGCGCCGGTGGCCGAAGACCACCTGATAGCGCCCGTCGATCTTGCCATGGGGGCGCACCAGGATGGGCGTGTCCTGTCCACGCGTGCGGATCGCCTCGACCAGCGCGCGGAACGCCTCGTCGTCTTCCGACAGCCGGTCCTTGACGAATGAGGCCTCGATGGTGTCAGGGTCGAGATCGACCACCGCCTCGCCCTCGAGGAATTTCTCCGCCTGCTTGGCCAGTTCGTCCAGCGAGCGCACGAGCGAGCGGCCTGCCCCGCGCATCGGATAGTTCGGCGCGCCGGCGCCCTCGTCAGGCATTTCGGCCAGCCCCTCAAGGAGATTCTTTCGTGCCATGACTTTCTCCGATTGCGGTCAAACAACTGATTCGGTTGAAGGAAACCGTGAATTTGTCAGCCGACAAATTCACCGTCCCCATGCCTGGTGAATGAGGCCGGCGATTTCGGCATTGACGGCGTCCATCGCCTCGATCGCGCGATCATAGGTTCCCCGGTTCATCGAGGATCGCTCGACCTCGTAAAGCGTCTGCTTGGTGATGCCGGCATCCGAGATCGCCGTCGATTTGACCATCTGGTGCTTCAGCATGAATTCGTGGAACATGGTCGACATGAAGCCGACCATCTGCGCCTGCGGCACATCTGTTGGTTCGTAGCGGGTGATGAGATAGCGGTACCAGGAAAGGTTCACCTCGGCGCCGGCCGCGCGGATGGGCTTCAGGATGCCGCCGAGCATCAGCAGGAACTGGCCCATCGACATGACGTCGAGCATCTGCGGATGGATGGTGATCAAGACGCTGGTCGCCGCCGTCAGCGCCGTCAGCGTGAGATAGCCGAGCTGCGGCGGACAATCGATGACGACGACGTCGTAGCGGTCGTCGACTTCGGCAAGCGCCCGCGAGATGCGCGTGAAGAAGGTCTTGCCGTCATTGCTCGATTTGTCGGCCATGGCGAGCGGCGTGTCGTATTCGTATTCCTGCAGATCCAGATTGGCCGGCACGATATCGAGGCCGGGAAAATTGGTGCTGTGGATGATCTCCGAGAGCTTCTTCTTCTCGCCGTCATAGCGGATCGCCTCATAAAGCGAGGAGGCCTGGTCGAATTCCGGCTGGAAACCGTGCAGGGAAGAGAGCGAAGCCTGCGGATCGAGATCGACGGCGAGCACCCGATGGCCGGTCAGCGCCAGATGCTGGGCGAGATGGGCGGCCGTCGTCGTCTTGCCCGAGCCGCCCTTGAAGTTGACGACGGCGATGACCTGCAGCTTCTCATTGTCGCGGCGATGGGGCACATACATGCGGCTCTCGGAGCGGCCATGCGCGTCGAGATAGCGCCGGAGCTCCAGCATCTGCTCGGCGCTGTAGGAGCGGCGTCCGGAAGGCGAGGTCCTGGGGCAGGGGCCTTTGCCTTCGAGGTGCAGTTTCTTCAGCGTGCTTTGCGACGCCCCGACATAATTCGCGACCTCCGCCAGCGAGAAGCTGCGCAGCGTCTTCTTCGCATTGGGCGGAAAACGCTGCACGCTGAGCAGATGCAGCTTCTTCGAAATCACGTCGCCATGTTCGAGAATCTGATCCTCGAAATGCAGTGGTGCTGCCTTCAAGGCATTCAAATTAGCGTTCATCGGCGGCAATCTCTCGGATAACGATTTTCGGGATCAAAAGCCCCTCTAACCGTTATTATCCGCGATTCTCCGATACCGGCCAAGAATTTTAAGGTTAACGGATATTAACCTTTTAATTGCGCGTTCAAGCACTTGGGCAGTACTGCATCGATGTCTGAAGGGCCTGAGCCATTTGGGGCCGGGGGCGCGGAAAACGCGCCCCCGGCGGCGCCCGGCCGAAGGGGAGGGGGCATTCGGCGGGCTTAACTCAACGGCGCTTCGCCTGTAGTGATCCGTTGTTCGTCCGCGGCGAAGAGGTGCACGGCATCGTGGATCGGCGCGATCTTCAGTATATCGCCGGGGGTGGCCCTGATCCGCTCACGGAAGACGCAGGTGATCGTCTGCGCTCCCAGCCGGACGAGGACAAGGGTCTCCGAGCCCGTCGGTTCGACGACGATCGTTGTCACCTCGATGCCGTCGGGGTCGAGCCTGATATGTTCGGGACGGATGCCGTAGATGACGGCGTTTGCCGGGCGGCGCTCGCTCGGCAGCAGCAGGCCATCCTCAGTGCGGAAGCCGTTCTCCGTCATGCTGCCCTCGATGAAATTCATCGCGGGCGAGCCGATGAAGCCGGCGACGAAGAGATTGCTCGGCCGGTCGTAAAGTTCGAGCGGCGAGCCGGACTGCTCGATCAGCCCGTCCTTCATGACGACGATCTTGTCGGCCATGGTCATGGCTTCGATCTGGTCGTGGGTGACGTAGATGGTGGTCGTCTGCAGCCGCTGATGCAGCTCCTTGATCTCCGAGCGCATCTGCACGCGCAGCTTGGCGTCGAGGTTCGACAAGGGCTCGTCGAAGAGGAAGACGGCGGGATCGCGCACGATCGCACGGCCCATGGCGACGCGCTGCCGCTGGCCGCCCGAAAGCTGCTTCGGATAGCGCTCCAAGAGATTTTCGAGGCCGAGGATCTTGGCGGCATTGCCGACCCGATGGTCGATCTCCGATTTCGGCATGCGCTTCAGCCGCAGCGAGAAACCCATGTTCTTGGCGACCGTCATATGCGGATAGAGCGCGTAGTTCTGGAACACCATGGCGATGTCGCGATCCTTCGGCGCCAGCTCGTTGACGATGTGCTTGCCGATCTGGATCTGGCCCGAGGTGATGCCTTCCAGTCCGGCGATCATCCGGAGCAGGGTCGATTTCCCGCAGCCGGAGGGGCCGACCAGCACGACGAACTCGCCGTCGCCGATATCGACCGACACGCCTTTGATGGCTTTGAACGCGCCGTAATCCTTGCGCGCATTGTTGACCGAAACATGAGCCATGAAACTCCTCCAGGATTCGCCGTCAAAGTGCGTTCAAGACACTCTTGAGATAATCGAGGCCGAGGCGTTCGCCCTCCTTGCGCGCAGAGAGATCCTTGCCCGGCCAGCCATAGGCGGCATCCTCATGCTCGATTGAGAGCGTGCCATCGAAACCATGTCCGCGCGCCTGGCTGAGGAAACGCGGCCAGTCGAGAAGGCCGAGCCCCGGCAGCTTGTATTGCCACCAGCCCCTGCCGTGATAGCCGATCGCCTGCAGCGCCTGCTTGTCGATCGCGGTATCCTTGGCATGCAAAATGGCGATGCGATCCTTCACCGCCTCCATCGCGTGATAGGGATCGACGCCGATGCGGATGAGGTGCGAGGGATCGAATTCGAGCCCGAAGCGGCGATCCGGGATTCTGGCGAAAAGCTCCTGCCAGCCCTTCGGCGTGGTGCCGATGAAATTGTCTTTCGGTCCCGGCCAGTTTTCGATCGCGAAGGTGAGGCCGGAGGATTGCGTCTCGGCGATCAGACCGTTCGCGAAGTCGGCGAAATCGTCATAATTGGCCTCATCGCTCGCGCTCTCGTCCCGGCCCGGGAAGATCACGAAGATCGGCACGCCGGTCTCGCCGATCGCCTGGGCGAATTCCGCCGTCCTCGCCCTGAGTTCCCGGCGCTTGTCGCGGTCGGCATCGAGCTGGTTGCCGAAATAGGTGATCGATGAGACGAAGAGGCCGCGGTGCCTCGCAAGCGCGACGGCGTCCGCCACCCGGTTCGGCGTCTTGATGTGGCCGCCGACATCGATCTCGATGGCGTCGAAACCGGCCGAGGCGGCGAAATCCGCCACTTCCTCCAGCGGGCGGTCATTGAATGTCGAGGTATAGAAGCCGATCTTCACCATATCCTCCCGGGCCTTGCGGCCGTTTCAACTGTTCAGCCGGTCCATGAATTTGAGCGGCGAGCGCGTGCGTTGCGCCACATCCGCCGATGCGAGCATCAGGGCAGCCGCCATCGGCATCGCCGCCGCGCCGATCGCCGAGGCGTCCTCGCCGATCGAGGCGCGATGCAGCGAGGGCAGGTTGGTATCCTCGGCGTCGAGATGCTCGTGCACATAACGCAGCAATTCATCGACGATGCGGATCGGCAGCCTGCCGCCGACGAGCACGGCGTCGGGATCGACGATCATGGCGATATGTTTGACGGCGACCGCCAGATGGGCGCTCATTTCCTTGAGCCACTGCGAAACGAGCCGCCTTCCATGCGCGTCGAGCGTCAGCAGGTCCTGGGGAACGCTCACTTCGATGCCGTGTTTGGCCAGGAAATCATAGAGGAAGAACAGCGAGAAGATCTCGCCGAGAAGCTGGACCTTCTGGCCTTTGCCGTCGCGGCCGTCGGCGATCGGCAGCCAGCCGATCTCGCCGCTGAGGCCCATGGCGCCGCGATGGCCGTTGCCGTCAAGCACCAGGCCGCCGCCCGGGCAGGCATTGACGGCGATATAGAAGAAGCTGCTGCTTTCGGCGCCGAGGCCGTAATCAAGTTCGGCAAGGGCTGCGGCATTGGCCTCGTTCTCGATGAAGACGGGGTGCTGCGTCAGGTTCTCGAGGGCGGCGCGCACATCGAATTCCGTCCATTCCTGATAGGCATCCGGCTTGCCGAGCAGCGAAATTTCGCCAAGCCAATCCGGCACCGCCAGCCCGATGCCGCAAAGGCGCGCATCGTCGATCAGCCGGCTGCGCTGGAAATGCGAGATCGCATCCGATGTGAGCTGCATGAATTCGCCAGGCAGGATGAAGCGCTTTTCGTGATGGACCCGGGCGCGGACATTGCCGACGGCATCGACGGCGAGGATCGTCAGATGGTCGCGATCGATATTGATGCCGATGGCGTAAGAGGCATCCGGATTGATCTCCAGCTCGATCGCCGGCTGGCCCCGCAGCCCGTGGCGACGGCGGGCTTCCATGATCAGGCCCTCGTCGAGCAGCCGGTCGACGATGCGGGCGATGGCCGGTTTGGTGAAGCCGGTCCGCCTGGCGATTTCGGCGCGCGAGATCGGCGCCTGGCGATGGATGCAGCGCAGGACGACGGCCCTGTTGTGCTCGCCCGCATCTTCGACATTGGCCCCCGTCAGATCCGGGGAGAGCCTGGCGCTGAGCGTCTGGTTCATGCGTTCGATCCTTCCTCACGCGTCAAGAATGAAGCAGACCGTCTCATCCCTTCACCGCGCCGCTGGTCATCGCGCCGAGGATCAGCCTCTGCAGCGACAGGAAGGCCACGATCGCCGGAACGACCGAGATCAGGCAGGCGGCGGCAAGCAGCTGGATGGACGAGTCGGTCTGCATGCCGCGGAAGTTAAAGATTCCAACACCGATCGGCATCAGGTCATTTTTGGTGAGCAGCAGGAAAGGCACCAGGAATTGCGACCAGCCGGCAATGACGGTGATGATGAAGACCGAGGCGATGCCCGGCGCCGACAGCGGCAGAATGATCCGCCAGAAGACCGAGAACCGGTTGCAGCCGTCGATCATCGCCGCCTCATCGAGGCTGCGCGGAATGCCGTCGACCGTGCTCTTCAAGAGCCAGGTCGCAAGGGGAACACCGAGCGCGATATAGACCATGACGACGGCAAAATGCGTATCCAGCATTCCGAGCCGGTTCATGTAGCGGTAGAGCGGCACCATGATGACGAGCGGCGAGATCATCTGGAAAAGCAGCAGCCCCATCATCGACAGGCCCTTGCCGCGGAAATTGAAGCGGGAAAAGGCGTAGGCCGCGGGCAGCGCCACGATCAGCACGCCGAAGCCGCTGAGCGCCGCGAGCTTGAGGCCGTTCCAGAGATAGATCGGGAAATAGCTGTTGTTGAGAACGGTGATGAAATTGTCGACGGTCGGATTGTTGGGGATATAACGCGCCGCGCCGCGATAGATCTCGCGCTTGTCGCGCATCGCCATCGACAGGAGATAGGTGAGGGGGCCGGCGAAGAAGATGAACATCGCCAGCATGAAGAGATAGCTCACGGCATCGCCGAGCCGTGTTCCGGTGCGTTGGCTCATTGCTCTTCCTCCTTCGGCAGGAACGAGGCGTAGATGAATGCGAGCCCGAGGCTGATGATCAGCATCAACACGGAGAGCACGCTGCCGCCGGAGAGATCGTAGTTCCGGAAGACGATGTTGAAGACATAGAGCGAGATGACCTCGGTCGCGCGTCCGGGACCGCCGCCGGTCAGCGTGATGATCGCATCGAAGGTGTTCACCGTCTGGATGGTGATGAGGATCATGTTGACGAGGATGGCGGCGCGCAGCTGCGGCAACGTGACGAAGAAGAACTGTTGCGAGGCGGTGGCGCCGTCGACTTCGGCGGCTTCATAAAGCGAGGGATCGATCGCCTTCAGCGCCGCATACATGACCACCATGGAAAAGGCGGTGCCGCGCCAGATATTGGAGATCAGCGTCGACCATGGCGCGATGGCGGGATCCGAAAGCCAGGCAACGGTCGGCATGTGCATCAGCCTCAGAATGCTGTTCAGCGCGCCGTAGGGCGCTTCGGAAAACAGCATCTGCCAGATGATGCCGCCGGCAATGCCGGGCACGACCCAGGCGACGAGCGCCGTCGTTCTCAGGATCGTCGTGCCGAACAGGCCGCGCTTTTCGCCGCGGATGACGGTGACGGCGACGGCAAGGCCGAGGATCTGCTGGCCGATCACGCTGCCGCCGACGAAGATCAGCGTCGCCCATAAGATGTCGGGCAGCTGCGGCGAGCTCAGCGCATTGGTGATCGAGCCCAGCGTGTAGTCCTGATTGTCGCCGATCAGCGTCGCATTGGTGAAGGAAAGCCGGAAAACATCGATGACGGGGTAGAGATAGAATATGCCGATGACGATGATCACGGGCATGATCCAGGGCAGGGGCGCACCGGCGAACCGGCGCATGAACGTTCTGCTTTGAGGCGGGCTGTCGGCCTCGATGGCAATAGGGCTCATTGGCTTCTCTGTCCGGGTTTGGCAAAGCCGGCGACGCCCGCGGGCAGGCGCCGCCGCTGTCTGAAGCGTTGGAGATCGCCGCTGCCCCTCACCCTAACCCTCTCCCCGTTCTGACGGGGAGAGGGGACGTGCCCCGCGAGGCGCTGGTAAGGGACGGAGAGCTTGCGGCTTGTCCCTTCTCCCCGTCAGAACGGGGAGAAGGTGGCGGCAGCCGGATGAGGGGCTGGCCACGAACGCCGCAGCATCACAGCCGCTTGTAGGCCTCCATCGCCGCGCTGAATGCGGCATCCAGAGCCTCTTCCGGTTTCTTCGTGCCAGACAGCACGTCGCCCATCATGATCTGGATCTGATTGGATATTTCAGGATAGATCGGCACGCCGGGGCGGGCCTGGCCGTTGACCAGAGCCTGGGCGAAGGTCTTGTTGGCTTCGGTGGAGAAGACCTCGTACTTGTCGAACAGCGATTTGCGCGTCGGCAGCTGCTGCTGCAGCGCATTGGCCGGGCCCATATAGACCTCGCGGGCGAGGTTGGCGCACATCTCGACCTTGTCCTTGTCCTTGCTGAAGGAGGCGATGGTCCAGCCGCCGGTGCCGGTCGAGCGTTGATCGGCCGTCGGGCCGGGGATGGGCGAGAAGGTCCAGTTGGCGAACTCGTCTTCCTCCAGCGTCGTCTTCAGCTGCGCATATTGCCAGTTGCCGCCGATGAAGAGGGCGGTCGTGCCGGCTGCTGCCGCCGCGTTCATGTCGTCGTAGTTGGCGATGGTGCTGACGCGTTTGGGAGCCGCGCCGGAATCGACGAGATCCTTGAAATAGTTGAGCGCCTTCAGGAATTTTTCCTTGTTCTCGCCTTCGCCGAACACCGGCTTGCCGCTGTCGTCGACGAGTTTGCCGCCGAGCGCCCAGTAATTGGCGAGCCAGTCGAAGGTGGTGCCTTCCCAGCGCCCGCCGTTGAAGAGCACGCCTTCCATGCCTTCCTTGGTGGAGGCAAGGGCGGCCGTTTTCAGGTCGTCCCAGGTCTCAGGCGCATCTGCTACAATCGACTTGTTGCGGTAGAGCACGCGAAGGTCCGTATCCCACCACCAGGCGCGCACCGTCTGGTCCTTGTCGGTGATGCCGGTCCGGATGAAGGGGAAGAGATCGTCCACCTCTTCCTTCGAGAAATAGGGCGTGAAGTCGGCCAGCACTTTGTTGACCATGAACTGCGACAGCACGAAGGAGTCGACGGCGGCGCAATCCGGCGCATTGCCGGCCTTGGCCTGCTCCAACATCTTGGCCTGTTCGGTGCCGATGTCGGAGGACATGAACTGCATCTGCAGTTTCCACTCGGGATGCTTCTTGATGAATTCGACGAACAGCTTCTGATAGCCCTCCGCAATGGCGGGGTCGGAATTGTTCGGGCTGTCGTTGGTCAGGCGGACGACGAGGGTTTTGGCGGCATCGGCGAGGCCGATCCGGTCTTTGCTAGCTAGTTCCTGGGCAAAAATGGCGGATGCTGAAAATAAGATAGTGCTCAGCGCCAATGCGCTGACGGTCGCGCTCTTCATGATGGGTCTCCTCCCCATTTTGAACGATTACAGCCTGGCGGTCAGTTGACCTCTCCTCATTTCCGTGCTGCATTAATTAGATTAAGTTACTTTGATTTGATGTCAAGCCAGAGCTTTGGGAGGATCGAGATGCTGGCGACATTCAACACCAGCTAGCGCGCCGCCGGCGAAAATCGAGTCGACTTCGCGAGGTCATGCGCCGGTCCGCCACGTCGAAGCGTCTATCCTGGACGCGCGGCGCATCCACCCCGCAATTTTCCCGAGGAAGAGCCCGAGCGATCGCGCATGGCCGTGACCGCAAGCGGCGGTTTTTGCCCGGCGGCAGCCGGAAACCCAACTCTGTGGAGGAGAAGATGCGTTTACTCATTCTCGGCACCGGCGGCATGGCCAATCAGCACGCCGCACGCTTCAAGGCGATCGAAGGCGTCAGCGTCGTCGGCGGCGTCGATGTCGTTCCGGAGAGGCTCGCGGCCTTCTGCACCGAACACGGCATCGCCAATCATTTCCTTTCGCTCGAGGATGCGCTTGCCTGGGGCGAGTTCGATGCGGTCGCCAATGTCACGCCTGACAGCATCCACCACCCGACGACGCTGCAGGCGATTGCCGCCGGCAAGCATGTCTTTTGCGAGAAGCCGCTCGCCACCGATGCGGTCAAGGCCATGGAAATGACCGAGGCGATCGAGCGGGCGGGCAAGGTCGGCATGGTCAACTTCACCTACCGCAACTCGCCGGCGCTGCAGAAAGGCCGGCAGATGGTGCTCGCCGGCGAGATCGGCGCAGTGCGCCATGTCGAGGCGTCGCATCTGCAAAGCTGGCTGGTCGGCCGCCACTGGGGCGATTGGAAAAGCGAAAGCAAATGGCTGTGGCGGCTGAGCAAGAAGCACGGCTCGAACGGCGCGCTCGGCGATATCGGCATCCACATCGTCGATTTCGCTTCCTACGGCTCCGGCCTCGACGTCGCCCATGTCTTTGCCCGGCTGAAGACCTTCGACAAGGCGCCGGGCCATAAGATCGGCGAGTACGATCTCGACGCCAATGACAGTTTCACCATGAATGTCGATTTCACCAATGGCGCGATCGGCACGATCCAGGCAACACGCACCGCCGCCGGCCAGATGGACCAACTGCGCCTCAGGGTCTACGGCGAAACCGGCTCGGTCGAGATGATCTACGACACCGGCAATTCGACGCTGCGCGCTTGCCTCGGCGAAGACGTGCACACGGCGACCTGGCGCGACGTGCCCTTCGATCCCGTCGAAACCAACTACCAGCGTTTCGTCCAGGCGGTGCGGGCGGGCAAGACCCAGGAACCGTCCTTCCGCCGTGCCGCCAATATCCAGAAGGTGCTCGACAAGGCGCTGGCCTCCGATCTCAGTCACAAGGACGAGGCGCTTGGCTAGGGCGGTTCAGCTTTCCACGGAAAAGCAGGTCTGTCCTAACCTTTTGCTTTGGCGCGATTCCCGGCAAAAGCGCTTTGCGCTTTGCCTGGGAAACCGCTTCGCACTTTTCCTGGAATTGCTTTAGGCCGAAGCCGGCGGCAGCAGCAGCGTGTTGAGGAAGGGCAGCAGCGCCGCACCGAGCGCCACGCCGCCGCCGCTGAAGCTTGCCGGCCGCATCGGCGAAATCCATGGCGTGATGATCGGGCGTGTGGAGGTATCGCGCCGCTCGATGGAAAGCTGGTGGATCAGCGCCTCGATCACGCCCTGCGGCAGATCTCCGCCGATCATGACGGTGCTCGGGGCGAAGAAACCGGCCATGGCGATGATCGGATCGAGCAGATGGCCCGCCGCCTCGCGGATCCACTGCGACAGCAAGGGACAGGAGAATTCCTCGCCGTTCAGAAGCCGGGCGAAATCCTCCTCGCCGATGCGCGCGCGCAGCGATCCGAAGCCGACGACGGTATTGAGCTGGACATTGTCCGGCCCGGTCAGCATTTCGCCAATGCTGCCCGCCCGTCCATGCACGCCGGAATAGGGAACGCCGCGGATGAGGAAGCCCGCCTGCACGTCGTCGTCGATGATGATCATCGCAAGCCCGCCATCCGGCAGCGTGCTGCCGATCGTGCGTTCGGCAAGCAGGCTCGCAGTGCATTCGTTCTCAACATAGGGACGCGCGATCGTCGACAGCGCGGCGATGGCGTCGCTCTCATCCTCCGTCCAGTCGTTGGCGGCGATGCCGAGCCCGATGACCGGCAGAGCGGCATGCCGATCGACCATATCGCGGGCGGCCGCATGCACCAGCTGGACCTTGTCCGCCGGCTCCACGTCGAAATAGGCCCGCTCATGCACCTGGCCGCTCAGATCGACGAGCACGATCTCGCCGCGCTTCTTGCGAAGCTTGACCCCGACCGAAAAAGCGCCTTCCGGCCGCAGCGCAAATTCCGTCGCCGTCGCACCGCCGCCGAGCCCGTTGCGCCGGTTCGAGGTGACGAGCTTCTCCTCCGCCAGCCGCCGCAGAATATTGGTGATGCCGGGCCCGGTCAGCCCGCTATGCCGCCCGAGCTCGGTGCGCGTCAGCGGCCCATGCCGGCGGATCGCTTCCAGGATGACGCGAATGTTCCGGTCGGCGATCTCGCCCGACCTCAGACCCACCGTTTTGGCGCGCGGACCGCCCATCTCCTGGGTGTGAAGCCGACGCGGCCCTGACCGAAGATACCGCATGACCGTCTTTCCTAGAGCACTATCCGGTTGTGTATCACGCTTGCAGGTGTTCGTAATAGTTTTCTACTCGACCCGCGTAACCAGCGGGTTCAATTGCTCGAAGCCAACGCTGAGTCATGGATGCCCTGGAGGCCCACGGCATGGCAGGCCGTTACGTGTAGTGTTCGATGTCTCGACTTTGACTGGTCAGCTTTACCGGCTCGAAACATTTCTACGTGAAGGTCCGCGGATGCGGACGTTGATCGATTTTATCACGTGGATGCTCGCCTTGCCTCCCGCTCTCTGGGAGCTGGCGAATGTGGGCAGACGC
The DNA here is from genome assembly GCF_002531955.1 of Rhizobium sp. M10. Lineage (NCBI taxonomy): Bacteria > Pseudomonadati > Pseudomonadota > Alphaproteobacteria > Hyphomicrobiales > Rhizobiaceae > Rhizobium > Rhizobium sp. M10. The sequence continues at coordinate 151,968 of NZ_NWTA01000012.1, forward strand.
TACGGCTGGACTCTAGGTGTCTGCGCTGGCTCGATTGTTTTCGGCGGCATATTTTTGTGGGTCATTGCGCTCCAATGGGTTGCTGAAGGTATCCAGCATAGCGCTTTCGGTGTTGTGCAAGCGCTGCTTCTGCTGGTGGTGCCTCCGGCTGCTACCGTTTTCATTGCTAAGATGACCGGATTGGCTGCTGGAGTTTTCGCCGGCATTGCCGTTGGATTCTGCGTGTTTGTCATGACCGCCGTCATCGGAATTGGCCTCTACGGCGAGTGAGGCATTACGAATGCCAGTCGGCTAAGGTTTGCCGAGATCGCTTCGACGGATTAGGCACAAAAAGCCCCGGCAACCCGGGCTTGGCAGATAGTGCTTTGGAGTGAATGCCAACTCAATCCGGATGGCTCCTGGATCTTCACGATAGGTCCCGATGCACTACCAAGCAGCGCTTGCTACTAATAACTGCAGGGACGATCGTTGCCAAAGCCGTCGCGGCAGGCAGGTCTGAGCCCATAGTCGACGCTGCTAAATCCAACCGAGCCGGTTTGCACCGAGTCGGTTGAGCTCGTCGTGCAGGAAGGCAACGAGACGGCAACCGCGATGACGGCTGCTACGGCTGCCAATGATTTGCGAATCTGGCGCATCCCACCCTCCCAATCGCCGGCTGAGAGCCAGCGTTTTCAGTGTGATTACGGTCAGATAGGCCGATGCGGCAGTTGGTAAACTGTTGCGTCCGATCAAGATTCCGTTATTCGTTGAAGCGCGCCGGCTTTCGAGCGGAGGACACCATGCCCCTCTCCGGATTGGTGCTCACGTTCTGGGCGAAGAAAATCGCATAATGTTCGAACGGAACCGGCCCGGCAGGCGAACAAAGAAGATAAGCATTAACAGGCACATGGCTTTCAAGCACGTGGTTGGGGTTCGGACCCGTCCAAGGCGAGCAAGCAGCGCTTCTGTCAAAGCGGCCCATGATCCAGCCGTGGCAAAACAAGACGCGCGAAAAGGTCGGCCTCGGTTGTGTGCGGGTAGCCCGAGAGAATGAAAGCTTCGATTCCTTCCGCGCGATACGCCTGCAGTTTGGCCAGAACCTGGTCGGGATCGCCGACGATCGCAGCACCGCAGCCGGAGCGGGCGCGGCCGATACCGGTCCAGAGGTTGTCTTCGACATAACCCTCGCTGCCGGCCTGGTCGCGCAGTTCGGTTTGGCGCCTGACGCCGACGGATTGGCTGTCGAGCGATTTCGCCCGGATGGCTGCACCCGTGGCGTCATCGAGTTTCGACAGCAGCCGGTCGGCGGCAAGTCGTGCCTCAGATTCGGTTTCGCGGACGACGACATGCACGCGGTAGCCGAAGCGGAGCGCGCGGCCACGCGCCTGTGCCCGGCTGCGAAGATCGGCGATCGTCTCACGGACGGCCTCCATCCGGTCCGGCCACATCAGATAGATGTCGGCACCTTCTGCCGCTGCTTCGCGAGCATCCTCGGATAGACCGCCGAAATAGAATTGCGGGCAGCGTCCCGACAGCGGAGCGATCCGCGGCGGATCGACCTTCAGCTTCCAGAAGGTGCCGTCGTGATCGAGCGGCTTTCCGTCAAGCAGCGTGCGCAGGATCGACATGGCCTCAATGGTGCGGGCATAGCGCGGGCCGCTCGCAAGGGTTTCTCCCGGCATCTCGCTGGAGATGATGTTGACCGAGAGGCGGCCATGGGCGATGCGGTCGATGGTGGCGATCTGGCGGGCCAGCTGCGCCGGCCAGTTTTCGCCAATGCGAACTGCCATCAGGAGTTTGATCCGGCGCGTGAGCGTCGCCATGGCCGAAGCAAAGGCTGTCGTATCAATGCCGAGCGCATAGCCGGACGGAAGCAGAATATTGTCGAAGCCGCCGCTTTCGGCCTGCAGGACGATATCGCGACAGTGTTCGAAACTCGATAGCAGCCGTGGATCGGGAGAGCCGAGGAATTCGTAGTCGTCGTCGCACAGAGCGGAAAACCAGCTGACTTCGCAGGCGGTGGTCATATGTGGGTGTCTCCCGTCTCGTCGGCGCGATCTCGCGCGGCGGTTCTCTATCGGCCCGGTTTCTGGCGCCAGTGTTCTGGTAGCAGCCCTTGCCTGTCGAAGGAAGGAACGGCGCCTTTATCCGTTTCCTGTTTCGTAGATCAATTTTCGAAGCGGGGTTGCGCGTGCGGCAGATTGTGTTCGTCAACTGCTTTGCCGATGAAGCAGCGTGAAACGAGTATCGATTACCGTAGGCTTTCTTTCGCCACTATCGGCTATGCGCTCAAGGATCAGGCGCGCAGCCTCCGTGCCGATCAGATCTCCCGGCGGACGGATGGTGGTGAGCGAGGGATTTGAGGCGGCGCTGAAGCTGAGATCGCCGAAGCCGATCACCGAAAGCTGTCCGGGGATGTTGATTCCGAGCCGCTGGCATTCGAAGATTACGCCGAGCGCCATATGATCGTTGGAGCAGGCAATGCCATCCACCTGTGGAAATTTCCGCATGGTTTCGCCAAGCAGCATGGCGCCTACTTCGGCGCTCGACGGTGCCGGATGCTGGATGATTTCGACGGTAGCACCCGAGGTTTTGCGGGCTTCCTCTACAAATCCCTCGGCGCGGTGCGCCGCTCTTTTGTCTTCCTGCAGTCGGGCGCCGAGAAAGACGAGATTGCGGCGATTTCGTTGAATAAGGTGCGCGGCCATCGAGTGGCCGACCTGTTGGTGGTGGAAACCGACGGCCATCTCGATAGGCTCTGAGCCGAGTTCCCAGATTTCGACCACCGGCACACTGCTTTCGCGCAGGAGCCTCCTGGTCGCATTGCTGTGGCTAAGCCCCGTCAGCACGATCGCCGCCGGCGCCCAGGACAAGGCCATTCGCACGAGGTTCTCCTCCTCGCGCTCGCTGTATTCGGTGTGGCCGAGCAGCACCTGCAGCCGCTCCTTGCCCAGTTCGGCCTGCATGGTTGCAACTGTTTCGGCAAAGAAGGCATTGCGTACCGATGGCACGATGATGCTGACGGCGCGCGAAGAGGCGGCGGCGAGCCCTCCGGCCATCAGGTTCGGGACATAGTTGAGAGCCTCGATCGATTTTGCGATCGCCTCGCTGGCCGACGCCGATACGGCGTCCGGTTTGCGCAGATAGAGCGAGACGGTCGACGGCGAGACCTCGGCCCGAGCCGCGACATCCATCATCGTCACCCGCTGCATCTTGCGGCGTTTTCGGGTCGGCTTCGCGGAGCGTTGAGTATCCACCATTTATCCCGTCGGTATAGTAGCGCTATTATTTCATTGCATAATAACCCATAGGCTTGCGTTGAACAATTCCCATTGACGGGAATTGCGCCCATTTGCCTGATAAAACTCAATAAGTCGGCAAATTTGCCCTGCCGGGTCTGGCTTGTCTGAATTCACCCGCGGCAATTTTCAACGGGGAGGCTTGCAAAAGAAAATCGTAGCGCTATTATTGCTGCGGGAAATGAAGATGGGCACGGGACACGGTTCGGTCTCCGGGAGGTTTGAATGGCGGGAGTGAGCCTGCGGGCGCTGGATAAGAGTTATGGTGCCCTTCGGATCGTCAAGGGCATCGATCTTGAGATTGCCGACGGTGAGTTCGTGGTCTTCGTTGGTCCGTCGGGCTGCGGCAAATCCACGACCCTGCGCATGGTTGCCGGGCTGGAGGCGATCACCGGCGGCGAGGTCAGGATCGGCGACCGTGTGGTCAACCGGCTGGCGCCGCGTGAACGGGATATCGCCATGGTCTTCCAGGACTATGCGCTCTATCCGCACAAGACGATTCGGGAGAATATGGGTTTCAGCCTGAAGGTGCGCGGGATCAGCGCCGGAGAAGCTGCGGTGCGGGTGGATGAGGCCGCCAACATGCTCGGCATTTCCCATCTGCTCGATCGCCGGCCTGGCCAGTTGTCCGGCGGCCAGCGCCAGCGCGTCGCCATGGGCCGCGCCATCGTCCGCCGTCCGCAGGTCTTTCTCTTCGATGAGCCGCTGTCCAATCTGGATGCAAAATTGCGCGGACAGGTCCGCACCGAAATCAAGAAGCTGCATCAGGCAATCGGCACGACAATCATCTACGTCACCCATGACCAGGTCGAGGCGATGACGCTGGCCGACCGGATCGTCATCCTGCGCGGCGGCGAGATCGAGCAGGTCGGAACGCCGGACGAGGTCTACAACCGCCCGGCCAGCGTCTTTGTCGGCGGCTTTGTCGGATCGCCCGCGATGAATTTTGCCAAGGCAAGGGCCGATGGCGGCCATCTGGTCTTTGCCAACGGAGACCGCCTGCCGCTGTCGGCAACCCAGGTCCCCGCGGTCGATGGCCGCGAATTCGTCGTCGGGATCCGTCCGGAGCATTTCACGGCAAACGCGTCGGAGGTCGCCCTGACCTGTCACGTTCAGGTCGTCGAGCCGCTCGGCTCCGACACTCTCGTCCACTTCGCCGTCGGCAACGAAACCCTGACGGCCCGGATGCCGCCGGAGACGCGGGTCAAGGCCGGCGAAACGCTGAAGATCGGCGTCGATCCCGCGAAAATCCATCTTTTTGACGCCGCGACGGAACGCGCCGTCCATTGACGACCCTGCGCGGGGGAGGATGCCAACATCGCGCGACCAAACATCAAACGGGAGGAAATCATGACTTTTTCGAAATTAACCGGTGCATTGTTCTGCGGTGCCATGCTGGCCGTCGCGATGCCGGCTTCGGCCGAGACGGCGCTGAACATCTACATCTCCAGCCAGCACCAACCGGACGTCTGGCGCAAGGCGCTCGACAAGTATGAAGCCGCCAATCCGGATGTGAAGGTCAAGATCGAGACCGGCGGCAACACGTCCGAAGCCCAGGCGCAGTATCTGAACACCGTGATGTCGGCCAAGGACACCTCTCTCGACGTTCTGATCCTCGACGTCATCCGCCCGGCGCAATTTGCAGCTGCCGGCTGGACCAGCGATTTCCCCGGCAAGGACATGTCCTCCTATCTGCCGGCCTATGCGGGCGCCAACACCGTCGATGGCAAGGTGATCGCGCTGCCGGCCTTCGCGGATTCGCAGTTCCTCTACTATCGCAAGGACCTTCTAGAAAAATACGGCATCGAGCCGCCCAAGACCTGGGATGAGCTGAAAGTCGCCGCCAAGAAGATCGCCGAAGGCGAAGGAAATGCCGATCTCCAGGGTCTGTCCTTCCAGGGCAAGGCGATCGAAGGCGCGGTCTGCACCTTCCTGCTGCCGTACTGGAGTCAGGGCAAGACGCTGACCGATAACGGTCGCCTGACCTTCGATCGCGACGCGGCCATCAAATCGCTCAGTCTCTGGAAGGCTTTTGCCGACGAGGGCGTTGCCAAGAAGAACATTGCCGAAGTCGGCACCGACGACACGCGGAAGGAATTCCAGGCTGGCAACGTCATCTTCGCCGTCAACTGGTCCTATGCCTGGGCGCAGGCGCAGGGCAAGGACTCCGCGGTTGCCGGCAAGGTCGGCGTTGCCCGTCTGCCGGCCATGACCGGCGGCGAGCAGGCCACCTGCCTCGGCGGCTGGGAATGGGGCGTTTCCGCCTATTCGCAGCATCAGGACGAAGCGAAGAAGCTGGTCGAGTACCTGTCATCTGAAGAAGTTTCGAAGTTCATGGCAATCAACGGCTCGCTGCTGCCGACCTATGCCGGTCTCTACCAGGACGCCGAGGTGACGAAGAGTGCGCCGTGGTTTGCCGATGCGCTGCAGGTGGTCGAGACCGCCAAGCCGCGCCCGGTGACGCCGCGCTACAACGAAGTGAGTGAAGTCATCCGCACCACGGTCAACGCCGTTCTCGCCGGCGTGACCACGCCGGAAGATGGTGCCGATCAGATCGGCGCACGCTTGAAACGCATTCTGCGGTGAGGAGCCCGTAACTCCTTGCGCAATCCCCTCCCTTTCCTCCGGGGAGGGGAAACCTCCTCAAGGCGGACGAGCAGCATCCGGTTGCAACGGACGAGGCATCGGCCTTGCGCTTCAAACCCCTCAACGTTTCGGAACGAGACCATGGCGACGACAACCACACTCAAGGCGACGGATACGCGTGAGCATCAGCCAGCGGTCTGGACTCGGTGGCTCGATCTCAGCGACCGTGCCCTTGCCGTTTTGCTCCTCGCGCCGGCCGGCCTTCTTCTGGCATTGATCATCGTCTATCCGGTCTGTCGGCTCATCTATACGAGCTTCCTCAACCTATCGCTCACCTCGGGCCTGCCGGCGGAATTCGCCGGGCTGGAAAACTACCGCCTGATGATCGACGATCCGGTATTCTGGGAAACCACCTGGAATACGATCTTGATCACACTGATCACCGTGCCGGGCGCGCTTTTGCTGGGGCTTGCACTTGCGTTGCTCGCCAACCTCCCCTTCCGGACGCAGTGGCCCGTCCGGCTGTCGCTGCTTATTCCCTGGGCGTTGCCGCTTTCCTTTGCCGGTTTGATCTTTGCGTGGTTTTTCCACTCGGAATATGGCGTCGTCAACGACGTGCTGAACCGCCTCGGGTTCGAGGGGATCATCTGGTTCAACTCGCCGGACTGGGCCTTCGCCGCCATCTGCCTGACGATCATCTGGAAGACGTCGTCCTTCATGGCGCTGATCATCCTGGCCGGTCTGCAGACTATTCCGCGCTCGCTTTACGAGGCGGCGGACGTGGACGGCGCCGGACGGTTGCGCCAGTTCTTCGAAATCACCCTGCCGCTGCTGAAGCCTTCGATCGTCGTGGCGCTGATCTTCCGCACCATCACCGCGCTGCAGACCTTCGACATCCCCTACATGATGACGGGCGGCGGGCCGGGCACATCCACCGCGACGCTCGCCATGTACATCCACCAGAACACCGTGTCCTTCCTCGATCTCGGCTATGGGTCGGCGCTCGCCGTCGTGATGTTCGCGCTGTCGATGTGCGTTACGGCCGTCTATCTCCGCATGATCCGGACCAAGGAGTAACATTCATGAGCACGACGACAGCCCCCGGTTCGGCGTCCTTCCTGTCCGGCAAGCCTCTGCGTGTCATCGCTGCCGGCATCCTTCTGGTAAACGGCATGTTCCCGGCGCTCTGGATCCTGTTTACATCGCTGAAGACCGAAGCCGAGCTGACGGCAAAGCCCATTACCTGGATCCCGCATGCGCCGACCGTTCAGAACTATGTGCAGGCCTTCTCCGACCAGCCGCTGCACATCTTCCTGTTCAACAGCTTCATGGTGGCGCTGCTGTCGACCGCGCTAACGCTGTTCGTCGCGGTGCTGGCGGCCTATGCGCTCGCCCGGCTCAATCTGACCTATCGCGGGCTGATCCTGTCGCTGATCATCGCCGTCTCGACATTCCCGCTGGTGACGCTGCTGGTGCCGTTATTCGAAATCATGCGGGCGCTCAATCTCCTCAACAGCTGGACGGCGCTGATCCTGCCCTACACGGTGCTGAGCCTGCCGGTCTGCACCCTGATGCTGGTCTCCTTCTTCGAAGGCATTCCCCGCGATCTGGAAAATGCCGCGATGATCGACGGCTGCACGCGCATGGGCGCACTGTTCAAGGTCGTGGTGCCGCTCTGTGCGCCTGGTGTCTTCACCGCCGGCATCCTCGCCTTCGTCAATGCCTGGGATGAATTCCTGCTCGCCCTGTCGTTCAACTCCAACCCGTCCTTGCGCACGCTGCCGGTCGGCATCCAGCTCTATCAGGGCGAATTCGCCTTTCCCTGGCCGGTGATCTCGGCAGCGCTGGTCGCCGGCATCGTGCCGGTCGCCATCCTCATCGTCATCTTCCAGGAGCGCGTCGTCTCCGGCCTGACGGCGGGGGGCATCAAGGGATGAACGAGGTGAAGAAGAAACGCGATCTTTCGGAACTGCGCAGCCAGCGCTGGTTCGCCTCGGACGATATGCGCGGTTTTGCCCACCGGCAGCGCACGCAGCAGATGGGCATGCGCCGCGACGAGTTCATGGGCCGGCCGGTGATCGGCATCATCAACACCTGGAGCGAGATGAGCCCCTGCCATGCACATTTGCGCGATCGTGCCGAGGCGGTGAAGCGCGGCGTCTGGCAGGCGGGCGGCTATCCGGTCGAAATGCCGGCGCTCTCGGTCGGAGAGGTCATGGTGAAGCCGACCACCATGCTCTACCGCAATTTTCTCGCCATGGAATGCGAGGAACTGCTGCGCTCGCATCCGGTCGATGGGGCCGTGCTGCTCGGCGGTTGCGACAAGTCTACACCGGCCCTGCTTATGGGCGCGATTTCGATGGATATTCCGGCGATCTACTGCCCGGCAGGCCCGATGTCGAACGGGCAATGGCGTGGCATGAAGACGGGCGCCGGCACGCATACCAAGAAATATTGGGACGAACTGCGCGCCGGCAATATCACCCAGTCGGACTGGATCGACCTCGAAAGCCGCATGACGCGATCGGCCGGCACCTGCAACACCATCGGCACCGCATCGACGATGACATCGATCGTCGACGCCATGGGACTGACGCTGCCGGGCGCCTCTTCCATCCCCGCCACCGATTCCGGTCATCCGCGCATGGCATCGGCCTGTGGTGTCCGGATCGTGGAGATGGTCTGGGAAGACCTGAAACCCTCCGATATCCTGGACAAGGCGAGCTTTCTCAACGGCCTGGTTGCCTATATGGCGCTCGGCGGCTCCACCAATGCGGCCGTCCATCTGGTCGCCATGGCGCGCCGCGCCGGTGTCGATCTATCGCTCGACGATATGGCGGCGATGGCCGGCCAGGTGCCGGTGGCGGTCAACGTCTTTCCATCGGGCGAGTACTTGATGGAGGACTTCTATTTCGCCGGCGGTCTTCTGGCGCTTCTCAACAAGTTTTCGCGTCACCTCGATCTGACGCGACCGACCGTCAACGGCCAAACGCTTGGCGACAATATCGCCGCGGCGGACTGTTGGAACGACGACGTCATTCGTGGCGAGGACAATCCGGTGGTGCCGCTGTCGCGCGGCAAGACGTTGGAAGTTCTGCGCGGCAATCTGGCTCCGAACGGCGCCGTCATGAAGTCTTCCGCGGCCAGCCCGAAATTCCTGAAGCATGTCGGCCCGGCCATCGTCTTCGACAATCCGGGTGTCATGAACACGACGCTCGACGATCCCGATCTCGATATCACCGAAGACACGGTGATCGTGCTGCGCAATGCCGGCCCGGTGGGTGCACCGGGCATGCCGGAATGGGGCAATCTGCCGATCCCCAAAAAGCTTCTGAAGCAGGGTGTGCGCGACATGGTGCGCATCTGCGACGGCCGGATGAGCGGTACGCATTACGGCACCTGCATCCTGCACGTCTCTCCCGAGGCCGCCGTCGGCGGACCGCTGGCGCTCCTGAAGACCGGCGACGTCGTCGAACTCGACGTTACCGCCGGGACCATCAACATGCGGGTCGATGAGGCGGAAATCGTCCGCCGCCGCGCCGCATGGAGACCGGCCCCGCCGACCTACCAGCGATCCTTCGCAGCCCTTTACCAGCAGCATGTCAGCCAGGCCGACCAGGGCTGTGATTTCGATTTCTTAAGCGGAACGGCCGTGGTGCCCGATCCGGCGATCTATTGAGGAGACGACCATGAGCCTGACCAATCGCTTCAAGGCATGGCTTGCCGAAAAGGACCGGCCAGCACCGCTCGGCACCTGGCTGATGGCCGCGGCTCCGGCAACGGCCGAGGCGCTCGGCTATGCCGGCTTCGATTTTCTCGTCGTCGATATGGAGCATGTGCCGGTCGAGGTTTCGGACGTCGCGGGCATCTTACGCGCCATCGGCTGCACGCCGGCCGAGGCCGTGGTGCGCCTTGCCTGGAACGATCAGGTGCTGGTCAAGCGCGTGCTCGATGCTGGCGCGCGCACGGTCATGCTGCCCTTCGTGCAGACCGCCGAGGAGGCCCGCGCGGCGGCGTCCTACACCCGCTATCCGCCACAGGGCATTCGCGGCGTCGCCGCCGTTCATCGTGGCTCGGAATTCGGCACGATCCCGGACTATCTGAAGCGGGCGAATGGTGAAGTCTGCACCATCGTACAGCTCGAAACCCCGGAGGCGATCGAGCGGCTGCCGCAGATCTCCGCCGTCGATGGTATCGACGCGCTGTTCGTTGGTCCGGGCGATCTTTCGGCCGCCATGGGCCATATCGGCAATATCGCCCATCCGGAGGTCCAGAGGCTGATCGAGAAGGCGGCCAAGGACGCCCATGCCGCCGGCAAACCGGTCGGCATCGTCGGCCCCAATCCCGATATGGTGAAGCGCTTCCTTGGCTACGGCTACGACTTCGCGGCAATTGCTTCCGATATCGCGATGATGACCGGCCGCGCCAATGACTGGCTCGGCAGCCTGAAAGGGCAGGCGGCTCCTGTCGCGGCACCAGCCGCTGCCTATTGAGGATCGTTTCGTGCGCACAGGCTTCGACCTCGTTCTCGATGCAAAAGCGTCGCTCGGCGAATGCCCTCTGTGGTCGGTTGCCGAGCAGGTGCTCTATTTTGTCGATATCAAGCGCTGCCGCATCCATCGCTTCGACCCGCCGACGGGCGGCCTGACGACGCTTGAGCTTTCGGAAGAAGTCGGCTGCATCGGCCTCGCGGCAGGGGGCGGTTTCGTGGCGGGGTTGCGGTCGGGAATCTGGCTGCTGGATGCGGACGGCAGGCCGGTTCGCCGGCTCGCCGACAATCCTGAGGACCAGACGATCAGCCGCTTCAATGACGGCACGGTCGATCCGATGGGCCGGTTCGTTGCCGGAACGGTGGATGAAAGCCGCGAAAAGGGAATTGCCGGACTTTACCGGTACGACCGTAACGGATTGGCGCGACTGGCCGATGGTCTCCTGACCTCGAACGGCGTCGCTTTCTCACCGGACGGACGCCGGCTCTATCACGCCGATACGCTGCGCTACACGCTCTACGCCTATGATTACGCCCCGGAAACCGGCACCGCATCCAACCGTCAGGTCTTTAGCCGGTTCGGCAGCGAAACGGACAAGGGCCGCCCGGATGGCGGCGCGGTCGATCTCGAAGGCTGCTACTGGACGGCCCTGTTCGAGGGCGGCCGGGTGCAGCGCTACAGCCCGGACGGCGCGCTGCTGGCCGAATATCCTGTTCCCGTCAGATGCCCGACAATGGTCAGCTTCGGCGGTGCGGACATGCGCACCCTCTTTTGCACCAGCGCCAGCGTCGGCCGCTCCGAGGCAGAGCTTGAAGCATTCCCGCTGTCCGGCGGCCTCTTTGCCATGCGCGCCGATGTCGCCGGGCTGCAAAAACCTCTCTTCAATCCGGAAGTCTGATCCATGCCATCCACCTATGACAGCGTTCGTTATGCATCTCTTGAAGGCCGCGCGGTGCTGATCACCGGCGGCGCGTCGGGGATCGGCGCGGAAATGGTCAGGGCTTTTGCGGCGCAGGGCGCAAATGTCTCCTTCATCGATATCGACGCGGTCGAAGGGACAAAGCTCGCCGCCGAAACAGGTGCTGCCTTTTCCCTATGCGATATCGCCGATATCGCGGCACTGCGGGTTGCCATCGCCGAGATCGAGCAGGCGTGTGGCGGCATCGCTACCCTGGTCAACAATGCCGGCAAGGATGATCGTCATGCGATGAGCGATGTCGAGCCGGATAGCTGGCGCAGGGCGCTGTCGCTCAATCTCGATCACCAGTTCTTCGCCACCCAGGCGGTCAGCTCGCGCATGGCGGAAAAGGGGGCGGGATCGATCATCATGCTCGGCTCGATTTCCTGGATGCGCGGGCGTCCGGGCATGGTCGGCTATACGACCGCGAAGGCCGCGATCAACGGCATGACAAAGACGCTTGCCCGCGAACTCGGCCCTTCCGGAATCCGCGTCAATTGCATCGTGCCCGGCGCTGTTGTCACCGAGCGGCAGCTGAAGCTGTGGACCTCGCCGGAGCAGAACCAGCAGTTCATCGAACTGCAGGCGCTGAAATTCAGGCTGGATGCAAGCCATGTGGCGCGCATGGCGCTGTTTCTCGGCTCCGACGAAAGCGGCGGCTGTACGGGCGCCAATTTCGTCGTCGATGCCGGCCTGACCCAGAACTGACCGACAACAGACCAAGACGATGCAAGATCTGAAAGACATGGCGATGAAACTCGAAAAGACGGAAACCGGATTTACCGTGTCCATCAATGGCCGGACGATCCTCGATCACAGCACGAGTGCGCCTTGCATCTTTGCCGGCATCGGCGAGGAGCGCATGGATATGTATCGCGGCAACTTCGAGATCGAGGACTATGTCATTGAGCGCGGCCGACTGGCGCATGCCGAGATTGACGGAAACCGGATCGCCCTATCGGAACGGTCGGGCCAGAAGCCACGGCTGGTGTTGACGATCGAGAACGGAGCGATCGAATTTGAAGCGTCCGATCCCCTCATCAATCGCCTCTGGATCCGAATTCCCGCCGATCACGATGAACATGTCTGGGGCGGGGGCGAGCAGATGTCCTATTTCGATATGCGCGGCCGCCGCTTTCCACTCTGGACGTCCGAGCCCGGCGTTGGCCGTGACCAGACCAGCGAGATCACGTTCAAATCGAACGTCAAGGACAGGGCAGGCGGTGACTATTTCAACACCAACTACCCGCAGCCGACCTATGTTTCCTCGGCGCTTTACGCCATGCATGTGGAGACGTCAGCCTATTCCGTCTTCGATTTCCGCCGCAAGGCCTTTCACGAGATCGAGGTCTGGGCGATCCCGGAGCGGATCGAGTTCTTTGCCGCTCCGACATTCGTCGAACTGGTCGAGCTGCTGTCGGACCGCTTCGGCCGCCAACCGCCGCTTCCCGAATGGGTGTATAACGGCGCGATCATCGGTCTGAAGGACGGGGAAAATTCTTTCCGGCGCCTGCAGTCGATGCGCGACGCGGGTGTCGAGGTGTCCGCTCTGTGGTGCGAGGACTGGGTCGGCCTGCGTAAAACCTCTTTCGGCGCGCGTCTTTTCTGGGACTGGCAAGTCAACGAGGAGCGTTATCCGGGCCTGCGCCGGAGGATCGCCGAACTCAAGGATGACGGCATCCGGTTCCTGGGCTACGTCAACCCCTATCTCTGTGTCGATGGACCCTTGTTCGAGATCGCCGAAAAAGCCGGCTATTTTGCTACGGATGCAGCCGGCACGACCGCGCTCGTTGATTTCGGCGAGTTCGATTGCGGCGTCGTGGATTTCACCAATCCGGCCGCGGCGGAATGGTTTGCCGAGGACATCATCGGCAAGAAGATGCTCGACTACGGCCTCTCCGGCTGGATGGCCGATTTTGGCGAATATCTGCCGATCGATGTCCACCTCTCAAACGGCATCGATGCCAAGCTGATGCACAATCAGTGGCCGACGCTCTGGGCCGAGGTCAACGCCAAGGCGGTTTCCAGCCGCAGCCAGACCTGCGAGGCGCTGTTCTTCATGCGCGCCGGCTTCACCGGCGTCCAGAAACATTGCCCGTTGCTGTGGGGCGGCGACCAGTCGGTCGATTTCTCCCGTCACGACGGGTTGGTCACGGTTATCTGTGCGGCACTGTCTTCCGGCCTGCTCGGCAATGCCTATCACCACTCCGACATCGGCGGCTACACCAGTCTCTTCGGCAATGTCCGCACGCCGGAGCTTTTGATGCGCTGGGCCGAAATGGCCGCATTCACGCCCGTCATGCGCAGCCACGAGGGAAATCGTCCGCGCGAAAACGTCCAGATCGATCAGGATCCGCAGGTGCTGTCGCATTTCGCCCGGATGACGCGGATCTACAGGCATCTTGCGCCCTATCTCAAATCCCTGTCCGGTGAGGCGGTTGCGCGGGGGCTGCCGGTGCAGCGGCCGCTCTTCCTGCATTACCAGGACGATCGCGAGACCTACGCGATCCAGGACAGCTACCTCTACGGCCCTGACATGCTGGTCGCGCCGATCTGGGAGGCGGCGCAGGCAGATCGTGTCGTCTATCTGCCGCAGGGCGAGCGGTGGGTTCACGCCTGGACCGGTGAAACCTTTGCCGGCGGCGAGAAGGTGCAGATCGCCGCGCCGCTGGGCCAGCCGCCCGTCTTCTATCGCGCCGGTTGCGCCAATGAAGCGCTGTTTTCCGGTCTTCGAGGCCTGTGACCGTGAGTGTTGCCGGTCTTGCGGGGCTTCTGGTACTGGCGGGCCTTGCCGCCTACATGCAGACCCTGACGGGTTTTGCCCTCGGCCTGATCATGATGGGCGGCATCGGGCTTTCCGGGCTGATGCCGCTGCCGGAGGCCGCGGTGCTCGTCGGCTGCATGGTGCTCGTCAATGCGGCGCAGGTCCTGGCACGCGGCTGGCGCGACATCGCCTGGGCGGAATTCTGGCCGGTCGTCATCTCCAGCCTTGCCGCCCTTGCCGCCGGATACTGGCTGCTGGGCTTGATGGTTTCGAGGTCCATCGATTGGCTGAAACTTGTGCTCGGTATCGTCATCATTGCCTCCAGCCTGCAGCTTGCGCTGAAGCCCCAGCCGCTGGCGGCGCGGTCATCGACGGTATCTTTCGCGTTATTCGGTGCGATTGCCGGCCTGATGGGCGGCCTGTTTTCCACCGCCGGCCCGCCGCTGGTCTATCATCTCTACCGGCAGCCGCTGCCGGCCGTCAGCATCCGCGAAACGCTGGTAGCGGTCTTTGCCGTCAATGCCGTCATTCGGCTGTCCATGGTCGCGGCTGCCAGCGAGATACCGCACAGCGGCTTCTGGTGGGGGCTGCTCTGCATTCCGGCCGTGATGATCATGACCTCGGTTGCGAAAAGGTGGCCGCCGCCCCTGTCCGTCCTGTCCATTCGCCACATCGCCTTCGGCCTGCTTTTCTTGTCCGGCCTGTCGCTGGCCGTTCCCGCTCTTTTGAAGATCATAGGAGATCATGCATCATGACCGAGCATCGCACGCTTGCCCTCAAGGACCCCACGCTTCTCATAGATAAGGCTTTTGTCGACGGCGCGTGGATCGCCGCACCCGACGGCAGGTCGATTGCGGTCACCGACCCCTTCGACGGGGCGCTGATTGCCAATGTGCCGGATCTCGGCCAGGCGGTTGTCGCCGAAGCGATCGATGCCGCTGCCGCCGCCCAGAAGCTCTGGGCAAGGCGGACGGCCAAGGAACGGGCGCAGGTGCTCAAGCGCTGGTACGATCTCATCATCGAAAATGCCGACGATCTGGCGCTGATCCTGACGACCGAGCAGGGCAAGCCGCTGGCGGAGGCGAAGGGCGAGGTCGTCTCCAATGCCGCCTATCTCGAATGGTTCGCGGAGGAGGCAAAGCGCATCGACGGCGATATCATTCCCGGTCCCAATGCCGGTCAGCGCATCATGGTCCTGAAGCAACCGGTCGGCGTCTGCGCGGCGATCACGCCGTGGAATTTTCCGAACGGCATGATCACCCGCAAGGCAGGCCCGGCCCTTGCTGCCGGCTGCAGCATGATCCTGAAGCCCGCTTCGCAGACGCCGCTATCGGCGCTGGCACTTGCCCTTCTGGCCGAGCGCGCCGGCGTGCCGAAGGGGGTGTTCTCGGTCGTGACAGGGGAGGCCAAGCCAATCGGTCTTGAGTTCTGCCACAATCCGAAAATTGCCAAAATCACCTTTACCGGTTCGACCGGAGTCGGCCGCTGGCTGATGAAGGAGGCGGCCGACGGCATCAAGCGCCTGTCGCTGGAGCTGGGGGGCAACGCGCCCTTCATCGTATTCGACGACGCGGACCTCGATGCCGCCGTCGAAGGCGCGATGATCTCCAAGTTCCGCAATGCCGGC
Organism: Rhizobium sp. M10; assembly: GCF_002531955.1. NCBI lineage: Bacteria > Pseudomonadati > Pseudomonadota > Alphaproteobacteria > Hyphomicrobiales > Rhizobiaceae > Rhizobium > Rhizobium sp. M10. Next base: position 167,671 of record NZ_NWTA01000012.1, read on the forward strand.
CAGACCTGCGTCTGCGCCAACCGCATCTACGTACAGGAGAGCGTCGCTGCGGCTTTCACCGAAAAGCTTCTTGCCAAGGTTTCGGGACTTTCGCTCGGTCGCGGTACCGAAGCCGGCGTCAGCCAAGGGCCGCTGATCGATGAGAAGGCTGTGGCGAAAATGGAAGAGCATGTCGCCGATGTGGTCGCAAGAGGCGGGGTCGTGCTTTCCGGCGGCAAACGCAGCGCGCTCGGGGGCACGTTCTTCGAGCCGACGGTCGTCACCGGCGTGACGCAGGCAATGAAGGTGGCAAAGGAGGAAACCTTTGCGCCGCTGGCGCCAATCATTTCGTTCAAGGACGAGGACGACGTCATCGCGATGGCCAATGATAGCGAATTCGGCCTTGCCTCCTATTTTTACGCAAAGGACATGGCCCGCATTTGGCGTGTCGCGGAAGCGCTCGAGGCTGGCATGGTGGGTGTCAACACCGGCATGATCGCCAACGAAATGGCTCCCTTTGGCGGCATCAAGCAGTCCGGCACCGGGCGCGAAGGATCGAAATACGGGATTGAGGGCTTTCTTGAACTGAAATACGTGTCCCTTGGAGGTCTCTGACTGGCAGCGACTGACGATTATCGCTTCGTCGCGAGATATAGCCGTCAAAATCGACGTCGTCTGACTGGTAGCGCCGCGTTGTCAGCCCGAGCCAGGCGCTCTCGCGCGCCGCTGCGAGCAGTGAGTTGAGATGTTCAGGAGCGCGTTGCCTTTAGAAATCGACCGACCCTGCACATGAACGTCAGGCGACACGGTCGACAAGCAGCGGCGCGCGGGCTGCCAGTCCAATCCCGGTTGCGATGAGCGACACCCGCATCCGGTCGCCGAGGCTTTCGTCGAGGCTTGCGCCGAAGATGATCTCGGCATTCCCATCGACTTCTTCGCGGATACGGCCGGCTGCATCATCGACTTCGAACAGGGTGAGATCTCGACCAGCAGAGATCGAGACGAGAACCCCTTTTGCGTCCCTGAGTATCGCGTCACCAAACAGCGGATTCTCCAGGGCTGCTTTCGCGGCCGCGGTCGCTCTGCCTGGGCCCGCAGCTTCTCCTGTTCCCATGACCGCCATGCCCATGTCCCCCATGATCGCTTTCACATCGGCGAAATCGAGATTGACCAGTCCTTCCTTCAGGATCAGTTCGACGATCGAACTGACGCCTGCATAGAGCACGGCGTCGGCCGAAGCAAAGGCCGCCGCAAGCGTCGTATGCGGGTCCGAAAGCCGAAAGAGGCTCTGGTTTGGGACAACGATGACGGTATCGGCGACTTCGAGGAGCTGTTCGATTCCTTCTTTCGCCTGGCGCATGCGGTGCGAGCCTTCGAACACGAAGGGCTCCGTGACAACGGCGACGGTGAGAATGCCGGCCTGCCGTGCGGCGCGGGCAATAACCGGCGCTGCCCCGGTCCCTGTGCCACCGCCCATGCCAGCGGCGATAAAGCACATATGATAACCGGCGAGATGTTCCATGATCTCGCGGATCGACTCTTCCGCAGCGGCACGACCGATTACCGGGAGCGAGCCGGCGCCCAGACCCTCGGTAACGTTCAGGCCAAGTTGCACGATCTGCGGCGCCTTGGACTTGACGAGCGCCTGAGCATCGGTGTTGGCAACCAGAAAATCGACGCCGGATAATTCCTGCGTGATCATGTTGTCGACTGCGTTTCCGCCACCGCCGCCGACACCGATCACGGCAATCTTCGGCTTCCAACCTGCCGGTTTCTGTAGGGGGTGCATCATTATAATCCGTCCTATCCTCGTTCGGAATTGCTTGTGGAGGCCTATGCCGCTTTTGCAGGCCAACGCTTAAACAGCGCACTCGCATTCACGCCGCCGAACCCGAAGCCATTGGTGATCGCGTAATCCATAAACATTGGCCGGGCCACTTTGGCGACGATGTCAATTCCGTCGCTGGCAGGGTCCGGTGCATTCAGATTGAGTGTTGGCGGCGCAATCTGATCGCGCAGAGCCATGATTGCAAAGACGGCTTCCAATCCACCGGCAGCACCGAGCAAATGACCGGTCGCTGATTTCGTGCCGCTCACCGCCAGACCGGATGCCTTTCCGAACACAGACTTGATGGCCTCGATTTCCCCACGGTCTCCAACCGGCGTGGAGGTCGCGTGAGCATTCACGTGCTGGATTTCCTGAGGAGAAATACCGGCCTGTCGGATCGCAATTTGCATGGCTCTCGCGGCGCCCGATCCATCCTCAGGACCGGACGTGATGTGGTGGGCGTCGGCTGTCGTGCCGTAGCCGACCAATTCGGCCAAAGGCTCGGCACCGCGCGCAAGGGCATGGCTGAGGGATTCGATGACCAGTACGCCTGCGCCTTCTCCCATGACGAACCCGTCGCGGAGTATATCGAACGGTCGCGATGCCAGTTCAGGCGTGTCGTTGAACCCCGCAGACAAGGACCGCGCAGCAGCAAAGCCGCCAAGGCTCACGATATTCATGCAGGCTTCCGTCCCGCCGCAGATCGCGATGTCGGCTTCGTTCGCACGAATGAGCCTGGCGGCGTCACCAATCGCCTGAACGCCCGCCGCGCAGGCTGTCACGGGTGCTCCAAGGGGACCCTTCAACCCATGTCGTATCGATACCTGACCTGCTGCCAGATTGACCAGAAACGACGGGATGGTGAAGGGCGACAAACGTCGTGGCCCCTTATGGTCGACAGTCCGCACAGCGTCAGTGATGGCGGGAAAACCGCCGATTCCGGAAGCAATGATCGTTGCCGTTCGAAGGCGGTCCTCTTCCGAAATGGGCTTCCAACGCGCCTGCGCAAGTGCTTCGTCAGCCGCCGCGAGCGCGAAAAGAATAAAGCGATCGATCTTTCGCTGATCTTTCGGCGGCAGCACAAGATCAGGATCGAACCCTGCTTCTGCGTCCTCGGCGATGGATGGGACCACACCACCGATCTTGGCGGGGAGATCACCGACAACCTCGTCCGATAGGCGGCGAATCCCGGATTTTCCGGCTTTGAGCCGTGTCCAGGAGCTTGAGACATTGGCACCGAGCGGGCTCACCGCACCCATGCCTGTGACGACTATACGACGCATGATAACTCCGAGAAATTGTGTGTTGCCGGACTGGAACGGTGGCGTCCTAGTCTTCGTCGAGTGGGGCGAGGCGTTTTACCTCATTGGCCGCCGCTTGAAGCAGACGGTCCGACATATCCGCGTCCGTCATGATCCGTGATAGCGTGACCGCGCCGACCATCAGGGACAGCACCACCATCGCCTTTTCATTGGCGTCGGGCTCGCCTTTTTCCGGCATCAGTTCCTCCAACACCTGCAGATGAGCCTCGATCCCGTCTTGGAAGGGTGTCCGGACTTCCGCCCTTTGGCGAGCTGCGTCAGAGCCAAGTGCGACGAGCGGGCATCCGTCCCCCGTTTCCCCGTGATGGTCGGCCGACAAGTAGAGACCGACGACCGCGCGCAACGGACCCGAGCTTGAGGCTGCGACGGACGACCACCGGCGTGTTGCACTCTCCATCGCCCGACGGGATGCGAGCGCCGCGAGATCGTCTTTGGATTCGAACTGCTTATAGAAGCCGCCTTGGGTAAGGCCGGCTGCCTTCATCAGGTCTTTGAGACCGATCCCGTCAAAACCATGTTCGCGAAAGAGCCGGCTTGCCGCAGTGATCACGGCGTCTCGATTTGCTTCGGCCTGGGCTCGAGTGACTCGCATTTAGTGCTCCTTTTAGATTTCATTTGACATCTATATACGTTTTAGATTTAAGTTGCAATCTATTCCGATGAATCGACCGTCAAGAAGGGTCATCACATGAAAACGAAGTTTCTCCTCTCCTCCGCGGTCGTGATCGCCGGCGCCGCCACCGCCGCGTTTGTCTTTTGGCCGACCGAGAAAGTCTCGGCAGCGGCCGATCCCCGGACCGCAATCCCATTTGTGAGTGTCGTAGAGGCAACGACGCCGGATACCGTCGCCAGAAGCTTTACCGGGACGATCGCGCCCCGCGTCCAGAGCGATCTTGGCTTTCGTGTCCCCGGCAAGATCGTCGAAAGGTTGGTGAACCTCGGTGACGAGGTGAAAGCCGGACAGCCCTTGATGAAGATCGATGAAACAGATCTGCGCCTCGCGCTGACCGCCAAACGCAATGCCGTTGCGGCGGCACAGGCAACATTCGTTCAGGCACAAGCCGACGAAAAGCGTTTCGCCGCACTGGTGAAAAACCTGGCGGCATCCACCCAGCAGTATGAAAAGGCGAAAGCGGCCCTTGATACTGCCACCGCGCAACTTGCCGCAGCAAAAGCCGAGGCGAATGTCGCCGCCAACGAGGCGACATATACGGTGCTGCTGGCAGACGCCGACGGAACAATTGTCGAAACACTGGGCGAACCCGGACAGGTGGTCGCAGCCGGCCAGACGGTCATTCGGCTTGCCCAGGCCGGAGCGCGGGAGGCTCTGGTGTGGATGCCCGAAAATCTCAGGCCGGAGATCGGCGCGACCGCACAAGCCACCGTTTATGGCCGCGATACCAAAGACAACGCGGTGCTTCGCCAGATTTCGGCTTCAGCAGAAACGCGAACCCGCACCTACGAAACGCGCTGGGTCCTGCAAGGAGGTGCGGCGACAGCGCCTTTGGGCGCAACGGTAACGATTAAGATCCCCAATAAGGATGCGCAAACCCATGCCGAGGTGCCGATCGGCGCGCTTCTAGACGACGGCAACCGTTCGGGCATCTGGGTCGTCGATAAATCCTCTACCGTTCACTTCCGGGAACTGACCGTCGAACGGCTCGGCGAGGAAGACGCGATCGTTTCTGGCTTGAAGCCGGGCGAAGTCGTCGTTGCACTTGGCGCGCATCTCCTGACCGACGGCGCGACCATTCGGACCGGTGTAGAAAAAGCAGGGGCGGCCAAGTGATGAGCTTCAATCTTTCCGCGCTGGCCGTCCGTGAGCGGGCCGTCACCCTCTTTTTCATCATCCTTTTAGCCGCAGCAGGCGTCTACGCCTTCATGAGCCTCGGGCGCGCAGAGGATCCGTCTTTCACAATTAAGACAATGACGGTCACGAGTGTCTGGCCGGGCGCAACAGCGCGCGAGATGCAGGATCTCGTCGCGGAACCGCTGGAAAAGCGTCTTCAGGAACTGACTTGGTATGATCGGGTGGAAACAACCACTCGTCCGGGCTACGCATTCCTGACGGTCACACTCAAAGACGATACGCCGGCCAGCGCGGTCGAGGGCGAGTTTTATCAGGCGCGCAAGAAACTGGGCGACGAGGCGAGGAGCCTGCCGCCTGGTGTCTTCGGACCTTTCGTCAATGATGAGTATTCCGACGTCAGCTTCGCCCTTTACGCGTTGAAAGCCAAGGGCATGCCGATGCGTGACCTGGTTCGCCAGGCGGAAACGATCCGGCAGGACCTTCTGCATGTGCCGGGCGTGAAGAAGATCAACATTCTCGGCGAACGGCCCGAGCAGATCTTTGTCGAATTCTCTTTCGCCAAGCTCGCGACACTTGGTGTGTCGGCGCAGGACATTGCATCGGCCCTCCAAAACCAGAACACCGTCACGCCCGCCGGCTCCATCGATACACGCGGTCCGCAGGTCTTTATCCGGTTTGACGGCGCCTACAACAACATACAGGCCATCGCGGATACACCGATCGTGGCCGGTGGCCGGACTCTGAAACTTTCCGACATCGCGGACATCCGTCGCGGCTACGAAGATCCCGCGACCTACATCATTCGACACGAAGGCGAGCCGGCGATCATGCTGGCTGCCGTGATGCAATCGGGCTGGAATGGTCTCGAGCTCGGCAAGGCGCTTGAGGAAAGATCTGCGACGATCAGCCAGTCGCTGCCTCTCGGTATGACCCTGGCGAAGGTCAGCGACCAAGCCGTAAACATCCAGGAAGCTGTCGGCGAATTCATGATGAAGTTCGCGATGGCGCTTGGTGTCGTGCTGTTCGTCAGTCTGATCGCTCTGGGCTGGCGCGTCGGTATCGTCGTGGCACTTGCCGTTCCACTGACGCTTGCCGTCGTCTTCCTGATCATGCTGGAAACCGGACGCTTCTTCGATCGCATTACGCTTGGTGCCCTGATCCTGGCGCTCGGACTTCTGGTAGACGATGCGATCATCGCTATTGAGGTCATGGTCGTAAAGATGGAAGAGGGCATGGACCGCATCAAGGCGGCCGCCTATGCTTGGAGCCATACCGCAGCGCCCATGCTGTCAGGCACGCTTGTCACCATTATCGGCCTGATGCCGGTCGGTTTTGCGAAATCGACGGCGGGTGAATATGCCGGCAACATTTTTTGGGTCGTGGGCTTCGCTCTCATCGTATCCTGGATCATCGCCGTGGTGTTCACACCCTATCTCGGCGTCAAGATGCTTCCCGACATCAAGCCTGTCACCGGAGGCCACGGCGCCATCTATGGCACGCCGAATTACCAACGTCTTCGTGCGGTCATCAAGTTCGCCGTTCGGCATAAGTTCATGACCTGCGCTGTCGTGGTCGTGGTGATGGGTGTTTCCGTCGTGGGAATGGGGAGCGTAAAGCAGCAATTCTTCCCGACGTCGGATCGCCCCGAGGTGCTGGTCGAGGTTCGGCTGCCCGAAGGCACGAGTATCGAAACGACCAGCGCTACGGTAGAAAAGCTCGAGCGCTGGCTGCAGAAGCAGCCCGAGTCGAAGATCGTAACCAGCTATATCGGTCAGGGCGCCCCACGATTCTTCTTTGCAATGGCGCCTGAACTGCCGGATCCGGCCTTCGCCAAGATCGTAACACTCACCCCCGATGCCGAGGGTCGTGAAGCGCTGAAGCATCGCCTGCGTGCAGCCATCGCCGATGGCCTTGCGCCGGAAGCCTCCGTTCGCGTCACGCAGCTCGTGTTCGGCCCTTACACACCGTTCCCCGTCGAGTTTCGCATTATGGGGCCCGATCCCGAGAAGCTCTATCAAATCTCGGAACAAGCGCTCGCGATCATGAAAACCGTCCCGGACGTTCGCCAGTCCAACCGCGATTGGGGCAACCGCACGCCTATCGTCCGCTTCATTCCTGACCAGGAAAGGCTCAATCTCATCGGCCTGTCGCCCGCCGAAGCCGCCCAACAGTTGCAGCTTCTGCTAACGGGCGTTCCTATAACCCAGGTTCGTGAAAACATCCGCAACGTCCCCGTTGTTGCGCGCAGCGGCGGCGACAATCGTCTCGATCCCTCAAAGCTCTCAGACTTCTCGCTGATCAGCAGGGACGGAAGGGCAATTCCGCTCGATCAGATCGGTCACTCAGAGGTCAGCTTCGAAGAGCCGATCATGAAGCGCCGTGACCGCACGCCGGTCATCACCGTCCGGTCTGACATCAGCGAGACAACGCAACCGCCGGAAGTGTCGCAAGCCGTCATGCAGGCCCTGCAGCCATTGATCACCTCGCTGCCCGTCGGTTATCGGATTGAAATGGGCGGCAATATCGAGGAATCGCTCAAGGCAAACGTCGCGCTCGCCAAAATCTTCCCCTTGATGATCGCAGCGACACTGATCGTGATCGTTCTTCAGGTTCGCAGCCTGTCGACCATGACCATGGTCATACTGACGGCGCCGCTTGGCCTTGCCGGCGCAGTACCGGCCTTGCTCCTCTTCAACCAACCTTTCGGCTTCAACGCCATTCTAGGTCTGATTGGACTTGCCGGTATCCTGATGCGCAACACGCTTATCTTGACCGAGCAGATCAAGGAGAATCAGGCGGCAGGTCTGGACGACTATCACGCTGTCATCGAAGCGACCGTGCAACGAACCCGTCCGGTTATCCTAACGGCGCTTGCAGCGGTACTCGCCTTCATTCCGCTGACCCATTCGGTGTTCTGGGGATCGATGGCCTACACGCTGATCGGCGGCACGGCGGTCGGCACCGCGATAATCCTCCTGTTCCTTCCTGCTCTCTATGCGGCATGGTTCCGGATCAAGCCGACAGAGGACAACACGATGCACGCCGACCATGGCGTCGCACAGCCGGAGGCGAGCCGCCCGGAACCGAAGCTGCATCTGGCGGCCGAGTGATGCAAAGACCCCTCCGAAGCGTCCCTGACGCTTCGGAGGGTCAAAGGGCAGGCCGTCACGTTATCGGGCATAAGGTCTGCCGTCTCCTTCGAAAGGGACAGAGTACTGCCCCAAGCCCGGCAACGCCGGTCTCCAGCTAAACGATCCACGCTCACGAACTAACAGGTGCAACATGACCCCGATCGTATCAATTTTCAAAAACCCGCCCGATGGCGGTCGGGGGTTCCACCGGGATATGCGCGTGCGGTGGGCGCTGGAAGAAGTCGGTCAGCCCTATCGGCTACGATTGCTGGCCTTCTCCGAAATGCGCCGTCCTGAATACCGCGCGCTCCACCCCTTCGGACAGATGCCGACCTATGAGGACGGGAATCTGGTGCTTTTCGAATCCGGTGCGATCGTCCATCACATCGCGCATACGTACCCTGGTCTCTTGCCGCTCGACCCGAACGCCCGGTCGCGTGCGGTCATGTGGATGTTTGCGGCGCTGAACACGATCGAGCCCTGCATGTCTTCAGGCAACGCCGGCTATCTGCCTGCCCGGCTTAGGGAACTTTCCTCGAAGCTTGGCAATGCTGATTGGCTGGAAGGAGAATTCAGTGCCGCGGACCTGTTGATGGTGACAGTGCTGCGAGCGCTGCGCGGCACCGAATTCCTCGAGAATAACCCAAACCTTAAGAATTACGTCGCACGCGGTGAAGGGCGGCCGGCATTTCGGCGGGCGCTGACAACGTCCGCACCTGCGATTCGATCCGCATGACTGCCCGAACGACGCACGCAAAAATCTTCTCATGGTCGTGGGGCATATCGAGCACTTGAAGGAGATCCATATGTCATATGAAACCAGCAGAATTTTCGTGATTGGTGCCACCGGAGCACAAGGAATGTCGGTGGTAAAGGGTCTGGTCGCTGACGGCAAATACGACGTTCTGGCACTTACCCGAGACAGTACGTCGGAGCGCGCGAGACAACTCGAGGAGATGGGCAATGTCTCCTTAATAGAGGGTTCATTCGCTGACGAAGAGGTTCTCCGCAAAGGCTTCCGTGCTTGCAATGGAGCTTTTGTCAATATCGACGGGTTCAACACGGGCGAGAAAACAGAAACCTATCTCGCGATGAGGACCTATGAAATCGCGATCGAGGAGGGGGTCAGGTTCTTCGTTTTCGGCAACCTCGACTATGTGCTGAAAAAGTCAGGATATGATTCGCGTTTCCGAACCGGCCACTATGACGGCAAGGGGCGCGTCGCAGAATGGATTCTGTCGCAAAACAAAGCCAATGCCGACAGGATGGGCGCAGCGATTTTTACGACCGGGCCGTACATGGAGATGGCGTTCTCGCCCTTTACGCCGATGACGCCCAGAATTGAGGAGGGCGTTGTTACCTGGAGGGTGCCGCTTGGGCGTGGAGCCGTTGTCCATGTCTCACTCGAAGATTGCGCATACTACGTCCGTTGGCTTTTCGACAACACCGAACGGTCTGTCGGAATGGACCTTGAGGTTGCCATCGAACATGTGCGTTACGACGAACTCGCTGCGGCGTTCGAGCGTGTGACGGGACATCCCGCACGTTACATCGATACGGACGTTCATCAGTATTTCGGCGGACCTCTCAAGAACGCGGCAGATCGGCCAGCCGGCTACAATGCGGATCCCGCCGATAGGAGCACGATGAGTTTCAGGGACAACTTCACCGGCTTCTGGAACATGTGGAGGCATGACATCATCAAACGCGACTACCTGCTTCTTGATGACATCCATCCCAACAGATTGAACTCGGCCGAGCAGTGGATACGGCGCCATGAGGATCTTGCCCGCCTAAACGGGTCACCCTCGCTCTGGGACAAGCTTCAGCCCGAGGCGTTGCAAAACAGCTTTTCGGTTCTGAAAAGCAGCGAAGATAGGCAGAGGGGAAATGTTGGCGGCCTCTGACACCTTGGCGATGCCAAGCGATGGCCCGAGGTCACGCCGAGGCGAAGACGCTAAAATCAGGAACCTTATTCTCAATCATGCCGAGGCATATATCCGCCGTATTGGCCACAAGAAAACCAACGTCGCCGATATAGCAGATAACCTGGACATGAGCCGGGCGAACATCTATCGCTTTTTCCCAACGAGAGCGGCCATAGACCATGGCGTTTTTGCCAGGCTTACCGACGAGACGCTGTCGGCGATCACGCATATCGCCGGTGGTCCTGATACCGCTCCGACAAGGCTGGTTACAATCCTCCAAGTCCTTCATCGTCGGGTTCGCGACGATCTTATCCATGCGCCGAATATCCACGCGCTCTACGTCGCAGCTTATTTGGACAACTGGACAGTAACGCGCCTCTATCTTCAACGATTGACTGCGATTCTCGCAAAAATCCTCCGCGAGATGAATGCATCATCTAAACTGAGCAATGATGGTTCAGCGGAAACCGCACAAGCTGTTGTCGACGCTATGAATCCGTTTCTGCATCCTCTTCTCGTTGAGTTACGCCTAAAAAACCAGAATGATGTCGACATGGAACTGAGAGGCCAGATCGCATTCGTCCTGAGCGCGCTGGGTGTTCGAGAGGCATAGTCCGTCAAAATGCGAAAATGAGTTGGGAGGGAGATGATGGAGATCGCTTTAAAAATAGCCGGCGGCTCATAAGCGTTCTCCACGGTGGACCGATTACGACAGTCCGGAAATCAATCACCCTTGTCGCGATCGCCCCGACCAACGCCCTTGAAAATCCTGCAACGCTGGCTGTCGTACCCAGGAAATTCATGCATGACTTGGCCACCGCTGGATTGTGGTTGCGTCAACGTCCGCCAGCTTTGTCCTCGCCTCCACCGCTATTGTGTTTCGCCCGTCGGGGTTCGCTCGATGCCGGTCTGCGATTTGTGTATTGCAGAACGGCTGCCGATTGGTGTGTAAATAGGTAGACTGGTGAGATTATCCGGAAGCTAATACACTTCAAATTCTCGATCGCGGAGTGGCAGGCAGACAAGCAAGGTTCAGGCTTTGCACCGATGGTTTCGGGCATGGTCTTCTCATTGGAGCGATAGTGATGGTTTCCACATCTGCGCAGTGGCGAGTCCCACGTTTTTTTGTCTGCTTATTCCTGCTGATCGCGTGTCAAGTCTTCGCGGGACCTGCTCACGCAGAAAAGCGCGCGGCAATCGTCATTGGCAATAGTGACTATCCTTTTGCGCCGTTGAGCAATCCCCAGAATGACGCCAAGCTGATCGCCAATACCTTGACCGAATTGAATTTCGATGTGCTGTTGTTTTACGACCTGAAGAAAGAGGCGGTCAAGGATCTCAAAGAGACCGTTCGGACGCATCTGGTCGGTGCCGATATTGCCGTCTTCTACTATGCCGGCCACGCCTTGCAGGCCAGTGGCCGCAATCTCCTATTGCCCGTGGACGTCGATACCAGCTCTGCGCAACGGGTCGTCGCCGATGCACTCGTCCTCAATGATCTCATCGATATCGTCAAGAACGATCCTGTCGGGCTGAAGCTCTTCATTCTTGATGCATGCCGAAACAATCCGGCTGCAAATTTCCAAGGCCTTCGTCAGGGGCTGGCAGATACTGAGGCGGGAAGCGGGCAGGTCTTGGTGGCGTATGCAACGAGCGCCGGTGAAGTCGCCTATGATGGCACCGGGCTGAACAGTCCCTATTCGTCGGCGCTCGCCAATGCCCTGCAGCGACCGAACCTCGATGTTTATGACACGTTTCGAACGGTTCGCGGCGATGTCAGGCAAGCGACCGGCAATGCCCAAATACCTTGGATCACCGGCTCGATCGAAACGCGGTTCGTGTTCCGGCCACAGGCGGCAATCTTGAACGCGGAAGCAGTCGTTCCGCCCACCGAGACCTCGAGCCCGGTTAATATTGACGAGGTGCTGTGGACCTTCATCAAGGATAGTCCAGATCCTGCCGATTTCGAGCGCTTCGCAAAGATCTTTCCCCAAAGCGCGCACGCGGCCGAGGCGGAAGAAAAGAGCCGTGTCCAGGTTGCTGCCCTTTCGAAACGCGGGCTCTATATCCGCGAAAGCCTTGTCGCCTCATCCATCGCCAGCCAGGTGCCGAGCGCAGGCGACTCCGAGGCCAAGGAGTTCGTCTTCCAACAATCGGGCGAGCGAGCGGTGAGCGAAACGTTCAGGATGTGGCCGAGTTTACTGCCCGAGACGGCGGGCGGGATGCGCAGTCTTGTGACCGAATGCGATCTTTACGGTGCTGACCCGAACGATCCGCAGCGACAAGTCCCCGGCGTCAGTAATGGTCTCGTCAATGTGCGCGACGCGTTGCGGGCCTGCGCCTTTGCGCTTGCAGCAGACCAGAACAATCCCCGGCTGCAGTATCAGCTTGGGCGCGTTCTCGAGATCGCCGGTCGATACAACTGGGCGGAGTATTTCTACAAAGTCGCCGGCGGCCATCAGTATAGCGCGGCTCTCGTCAACCTCGGCTATATGGCACGCATGGGGATCGGCCGGAAGGTCGACTACGATCAGGCTCTCTCCTACTACATGGCGGCCGCAAAAATGGGCAACCTGCGCGCACGCACGAACGTCGGCACTGCCTATATTCTTGGCCAAGGTGTCTCGAAGGAGCCAGAAGAAGGCATTCTCTGGTATCGTCTTGCCGCTTCCAGCGGATGGGCGAACGCTATCACGGCGCTGGGTGACTGCTACAGGCTGGGCACGGGTGTAAAGCAGGATGCCTCGCAGGCGGTAGCGCTTTACATCGCGGCGGCCGACACTGGCCAGATCGACGCCATGGCAAATCTGGGTCAGGCCTATATCAGCGGAGAGGGCACCAAAAAGGACCTTCGACGTGGCTTGGAGACCCTGCTCAAGGCAACGGACATGGGCAACAAATACGCCCCCTATTATGCCGCGAGGCTGTACCTGAAAGGCGCCGATAAACTTCCTGCTGATCGAAATCGAGCGCTTTCCCTTTTCAAGTTATCTGCCAATCGCGGCCTTGAACTGGCCAACCTCGATCTTGCCTTCGGTTACGACAAAGGCAGCTTCACGGGAAAGGCGGATGTGCCGCTTGCCTATTATTATGGGGTGCTGGCCGAAAAGCTGGGCGTCAATCGAGCCGATGAAGCGCGCGCGGCGATCGGCAAGAAACTTGACACGGCAACACGGCAAAAGATGGAAGCTCAGGTCGATCTCTTTCTGGAACAGAACGGCAAATGACGGTCCGGAGCTGACCTGAACGGGGGGCAACGGCATGCGGATGCAGTATCGCTCGATATCGGATCTTCACAAAGCGATCGTCAACGGGTTGCACATGCTTCCTCGCGAGATCGATCTGGTCGTCGGCATTCCACGCAGCGGCTTACTGGCCGCCAACATGCTCGGCCTTGTCGCCAACCTACCGACGACCGACCTGGACAGTTTCATCGAAGGCCGCGTTTATTCGTTCGGTGCAACCAAGAATACGGCGTCGTTCAGGAGCGCATCGGATGTTCGAAAGGTTCTTGTCCTCGACGACAGCATCAACACCGGTGGCGCCATGCGGGAAGCCAAAGCCAAATTGATGGCATGCAAAACACGCGCTCAGTTTGTCTTCGCGGCGGTCTACGGCCTGCGCGATAGCGTCGAGGATGTCGACTTTATATTCGAGGTCGTCGAACAGCCAAGGCTCTTTCAGTGGAATTTCATGCATCACGGCCTGTTATCGAAGGCGTGCATCGACATTGACGGGGTGCTCTGCCTCGACCCGACCGATACTGAAAATGACGATGGTCCGGCCTATGAAGCCTTCTTGAGAAATGCGCGGGCGCTTCACAAACCGACGCGATTCATCGCCTATCTCGTGACCAGCCGGCTCGAAAAGTACAGGTCCTTGACCGAAACCTGGCTTCGTACAAATGCGATCGACTATGGCAAGCTCATCATGCTCGATCTGCCGAGCGCGGCGGAGCGTCGGCGGCGGGGCACTCATGCAAGATTCAAGGCCGCCTTTTATCGGCGGTGCGACGCTGAGATCTTTGTCGAGAGCAATCTTAGGCAGGCGAACGAGATTGCCAGGATATCGAACAAGCCAGTCCTTTGCACGGAGACCCACCAGATGGTTTCACCGACCACCTCTTTGCGCCGCTTGTTCAATATGAGAATGCCTTTCGATGCTTTCGCGTTTTTGAGGCGAGAGCAGACAATGCCCGAGGAACTCCGCTATACGATTGCCGACGCGCATGACCGCGCAAAATCTCGAACGCTTGTCACCTGGTTCGGGCCGAGACCAGACGGCTTTCTCGAAGCCATCGAGTCCATTCGCAAGATCTGCACGGCCAAGAACGAATATCCGATCATTGTTCTTTCCGATTTCCATCAGGAACTCATGTCGCGGGCAGAGACGCCGGCCGAATTCATTCCGCAGGTGCACCACCTTCCGTCGCTTTCGCCCGGCCAATATCAGGACTATGTGCGCAGGCGTTACGACCTTATGTTGCGAAAGTGGGCGATCTCGCGTGAGGTGACATTGGGGTTGAGCTTTGAGGAATTCCTTGCCGAGCAATTGTCATAGCGAAAAGGCGGAGCACGCTTAGATAAACCCCTCAATTAATCTTCAGGGTTGAAACGTGCATCTATTCGTTGCTTAAAAAGCCAGGGAGGTCCATCGGGGCTGCATCGGGTCGTAGAAAATAATGAGTTTCAACTTGCGGCCATTGACTTTCGTGGTTTGTGAATGCTTACTAAAATAAGCTGCGGGGAGGGCAATATATGCTTCGCAAGATCTCTATCCTCGGAACGCTGATACTTGCCTCATGCACCTCTCAAGGCTCGAATATGACGCTGGCGTCGATGATCAGCGGTTACCGAGGTGCGCCGACCGCCGCTGAAGAAGTGGCCTGGCGCAACGCACGGCGAAGCAACACCGATCAAGCCTATCGCAATTTTATCAGCAGGTATCCGAACAGTTCCTATGTCCCAGTTGCGGCATCAAGGATCACCCGGTCGGTCAAGCCAAAGCCCGTTGCTGTCAGGAATTTGGAAAGTCCCGAACGTAACTCTTCTTTCGGCCGTAGCGGCAGCGCTTATTGAAGCAACTGGCCTGTCAACTGGGAATTGAATCTGGTAGCACCCATCTGGCTTTCGAATGCATTTTGATATTGTCCATGCAGCCGATCCTCGATTTTATGGCGGCTCCTCATCCGCGGTGCGGGTCGAGATCCAATCCGCCCGGCAATTCGGCCTCTCGACGGCTCTGCTTCCATTTCTCGGCGTTTCCGACATCCGTTCCAGGCGGTTCGAGGAACGTCTTCTCGACGTTCTTGAGCGTCAGGAGGTGCCGTGGCTGACGGGCGAGGAGCCAGTCGAGTGCGACATTCTCTTCGCGCATAATCCCCTGGCGTTCGCGCACATGCCGGCACGGCCGCTGCGCCTCAGATCGAAGGTCGTCCTCCTTTCGGTCCAGCATCCGCCCTTCGACGGAGTGGGGAATGCGCAATACAATATCGACGTAGTGAAACGAAATCTGGAGAGAATGTTCGGGGCGCCCGTCATCTTCGCACCGGTCGGCCCCAAGGTGCGCCATCAGTTCGAAGACATCATCGCCGGCAGACCTGAGCTCTTGCGTCATGATCTCTTCAATCTCGTCGACCTTGACGAGTGGCCGATCAGGACCGCGCAGCCGCCGCGCGAACGGGCGGTTATCGGCAGACATTCGCGTCGCGATCTCCTGAAATGGCCGGACACCGAGGCTGAATTGCGCGCGGCCTATCCCGACCTTGGCAATGTCCAGGTTAAGGTCATGGGCGGTGTGCCAGACCAGATCGTGCCTTTGATTGGAGCCAACTGGAACATCTCGCCCTATTCGAACAGCGGTGTGCCTCAATTTCTGAACAGGCTTGATTTTTACGTGTTCTTTCACAGCCGGCAATGGGTTGAGGCGTTTGGCATTGGCATTGCCGAAGCGATGGCGAGCGGGCTTGTGACCATTCTGGACCCATCGTTTCGGGACCTGTTCGAAGATGGTGCGGTTTATTGCCGACCTGAAGAAACAACCAACGTTCTGGAGAGATTTCTCGCCTCTCCCGAGGCCTTCAACGCACAGTCGGCAGCCGCGCGCACATTGGTCGAGAAGAAGTTTTCGACAAGCCGATACCCGGAAAGAATGCGTGCGCTCTATGACGAACTCGGGCTTAGCTCGCCTCCCGCGCTTGCCACGGTCGGCAAGGCCGTTGACGCTGACGCGTTCTCCGCGTCGAGCGGGCGCGCAACGGTCCGTTCCGGGCCGGGAAGACCGCAGCGGTCGCTAATGGGACGTCGGCGCGTCCTGTTTGTCGCAACAAACGGCATAGGCCTTGGCCACATCACGCGATTGATGGCAATCGCCGAGCGCATGTCGCCGGACATGGAGCCCGTTTTCCTGACAATGTCGGCCGGATCTTCGATTATCGAAGCACGTGGGCACCCGGTCGACTACATACCGTCCGCCCCGAAGATCGGTGTCACGGACGACAGCTGGAATGAGGTCTTCGCACAGGAATTGCTGGCCGCCGTGGAGGCGTTTGCCATCAACAGCGTCGTCTTCGACAGCAACCATCCCTTTCCCGGCCTGCTGAAAGTGCTGGCCGCCCGTCCCGATCTGAACTGGGTCTGGATCCGCCGCGGGATGTGGGCTTCCCGTCATGGTCTCGATCCGTCGATGCAGCATCGGTTCGACATGGTGATCGAGCCGGGCGAGTTCGCCGCGGACGAAGATCACGGCATCACCGCGCAATTGCGCGCCGGCGTGATCGGCGTTTCTCCGATCCTCCTCGTTGACAATGACGGCAGGCTCTCGCGGGCAGAAGCTGCCTCGGCTCTCGGTGTCGATCCTGCCGGTCTCGTCGCCGTCGTGCAGCTCGGTTCGGAACGAAATTTTGACGTCAGCCGGCTGCGGCCGGCGATCATCGACGGGCTGCTCAAACATGGCGTCCAGATCATCGATGCGGTCAATCCCCTCGCCCCGAAGCGCGAGGATCATATTGGAGGCACCGTGCAAAAGGCGATCTATCCGATCGCCAGATATTTCAACGCCGTCGACCTGATGATAACGAATGCCGGCTACAACAGCTTCCATGAATCTATTTATGGCGGCATCCCGGCAATCTTCGTTCCCAATGAGGCGCCCGAGATGGACGAGCAAGCCATCAGAGCCGCCTATGCGCAAAGCTCCGGTTTGGGGCTCTGTCTGAGAGCGGTGGATGTCGAGCGAGCGCACGAGGCCATCGAACTCGCCCTGTCGGAAGATTTTCTCACCCAGTATCGTATGCGCGCAGCTCGCATCGTTTTTGCCAATGGAGCGCGTGAAGCGGCACTGGCGATTGAAGAGCTGGCATTCTCTGTCAGGACTGATCGCGCGCTTGGGGGATCGATCGCCCGCGTATGACATTTTCGCCGCGCCCGATTGCGCAGGTCAGACAGATCCCCTCCTTTCAGGCGTTGCGATCTACCGGACGGCCACACGACAGGCATCGGATGGTTGCACTGTTGATGTCACTTCCGAGGCGACGGCCCTTTGTGCTAGGCTTCTCCATCAGGATCGCCGGCGTCACGAGACAGGGGCATTCTCCGCATGGCTGATGATCGCAAGACAACCGTCCAGACGCCGCTCGGATCCGAAGCGCTGACCTTCACGCATTTCATCGGCCGCGATGAGGTCAGCCGGTGTTTTGCCTTCACGGTCGGCTTCATCAGTCCCGATGAAAATGTCGACGCATTGAAGCTGCTCGGAAAACCCTTGTCGGTTGAAGGAGAAAGCGGAGACAAGAAGCGCTGGTTCAGCGGGCTCGTCACGGATTTTCGCCTGACGCGCATCGAGGAGAGGTTTGCCTACTACGAGGCGGAGGTGCGGCCCTGGCTTTGGCTGCTCGGCAACAGCACCGATTGCCGTATCTTCCAGAATATGAGTGTCGTCGAAATCGTCGAGAAGATCTTTTCGAAATACAAGGCGGCAAAATTCGAAAAGCGGTTGCAGGGTTCCTACGAGGCGAGGGAATACTGCGTGCAATATGACGAAAGCGACCTCGACTTCGTGCAGCGGCTGCTTGAGCACGAAGGCATCATGTATTTCTTCGAGTATGCCGAGGGCGAACACACCCTCGTCCTTGCCGATGCGATGAACAAGCTGAAGCCGGCGCCAGGCTATGGGAGCGTCAAGTTCCGGGCCGAGGGCGATCCCGTGCGTCGGGATGAGGAATATATGACGGACTGGGTTTCGACCAGTTCCGTCCAGCCCGGCATTTTCGCTCACACGGACTATGACTTCACCAAGCCGGGCGCCGACCTCATGGCGCAATCGGCGCAACCTTTCTCTCACGCAGAGGCGCAGGGTGAGCATTATCGCCATCCGGGCGCGCATCTGACGGTCGGCCGCGGCGATGCGGTTGCCGTCGTCCGGCGGGAGGAAATTCAGGCGGCACATCAGCGGATCGCTGCCGCCGGCACGGTACGTGGGCTTGCTTCGGGCTCCACGTTCAAGCTCGAGAATTTTCCTCGCAAGGATCAGAACGCGGAATATGTCGTGCTTCGCGCCGACTACCGTCTGTTCGACCCCGGCTACCGGCCTGCCGCCGATGCAGGGGAGGAAACCTTCCGAGCAATTTTTCAGGTCGCTCCGACGTCCATCACTTATCGGCCGCCGCGCACCACGACAAGGCCGGTCATGCGCGGGCCACAGACCGCGACCGTGGTCGGCCCAGCGGGCGAGGAGATCTTCACCGACAAATATGCACGCGTGAAAGTGCAGTTCCACTGGGACCGCCTCGGCAAAAAGGATCAGAACAGCTCGTGTTTCGTGCGCGTGTCGCAGACCTGGAGCGGTGCCGGCTGGGGCTTCATCCAGATTCCCCGGATCGGCCAGGAGGTGATCGTCGACTTTCTCGAAGGGGATCCTGACCGACCCATCATCACCGGCAGGGTCTATAACGGCAAGGAAATGCCGCCCTACGAGTTGCCGGGAAACGCCACGCAATCCGGATTGAAGACGAATTCCTCGCCGGGGGGCGGTGGCTGGAACGAATTGCGTTTCGAAGACAAAGCCGGATCGGAGGAGGTCTATTTCCAGGCGCAGAAGGACCACAACCTTTTGATCAAGCACGATCGCAGCAAGCTCGTCCAGCACGACCAGTCGGACCGCATCGACAACAATGCCAAACACTCCGTCGGCGTGAACCTGGACGAGGATGTCGGCAACAACAAGACGACCAAGGTGGGTGTCGACCGCACCGTTAATATCGGATCGAACGATACCGAGACGGTCGGGGTCAACCGATCTCTGACCGTCGGCGCTAACGAGACGATCAGTATCGGCTCAAACTCGACGGAGACGATCGGCGCCAGTCATACCCAGACCGTCGCAATCGTCCAGACGGTGACGGTTGGTGCCGCACGCGTCGATACCGTCGGCGCGACAGAGACCAGATCAGTGGGCGCGACGCAATCGAACACGATCGGCGCGTCCCGTTCCGTCAGCGTCGGTGCCGGCCAGAGCCACGACATCGGCGCCTCCGACAGCTGGAATATCGCATCAGACCAGGGCGTGTCGATCGGCGGGGCGCAGACGAGCAGCGTTGGCAAGGCGCGTAGCGCCAAGATCGGCGACGACGATGCGACGGAAATCGGCGGCAGCCGGGCGGTGAAAGTCGCCAAGGGCAGTCTCGTCGAGGTGGGCGAGGATGGAGCGATCAAGATCGGACAGGACCTGCTGATCGAAGCGGGAGACTCGGTCGTCATCAAGTGCGGGTCGGCAAGCATCGCGATGAAGAAGGACGGCACGATCTCGATCGAAGGCAAGGACATTTCGATCAACGCCTCGGGCAAATTCAACGGTAAGGCCTCGGGAGAGGTCACATGGAAGGGCAGCAAGATCAATCATAATTGAGGACGGGTCATATGTCCGACATTCTGGAGCGGATTGAAGGAGTGGTCATCGGGCTGTTGCTGGGTTTCGATGCAGGCGTGCCACTGGTCGTCTTTCCCGGCAACCCCGAGGAGACAGCGCTCCGTGCGAAAAGCTTGGCAGAGCTCACGTCTGCCATGGTCGGGGCTGAGGTAGCGTTGCTCTTCGAGGGTGGGGACCCGTCTCGGCCGCTAATCGTAGGGCGCATCGTCGATCCGGCGCGCGGGGCGCCGACGCCGAATGTTGTTCGTGACGGCGAGCGTGTGCAGATCACAGCCGGAGAGCGGATCGAACTTCGTTGCGGTAAGGCGACGATCATCATGGAAAGGGATGGGCACATTACCATTCGGGGCACGTATGTGACGAGCCACGCAAGTGCAGCCAATCGCATTCGCGGCGGATCGGTGAACCTCAACTGATGGCAGCCGCGCCCGTTCTTCACGAAATCGTCCGCCAGCACGCTGAAATGGCTGCGTTCTTATGGACCGTCTACGATTATCACCTCCTTCATCCGGACGAAAATCCTGACATGGATGAGGAGCGGCTCGCTCGCCTGGTCGAGCGACTTGAGGCTCATCTCGATGGGCTACGAGTGGCAGGGGAAACAGGGCAGGAAATCGCCAAGGAGCGATATGCGGAGTTTCCCGAGGCAGGCGAGCTGTTTGTGGTGCGGATGCTGAGCGCCAGACGATCGATCCCTGTAAAAGAGCTGGACCTGGACAAAGTCAGGGAATATTTGATCGCCAACGGCGCAAGCGCTCAGAGATAGCGCGTGTTCATGTCGATGACCTGAATATACAGCTGTCCGTCGTAGCCAAACTCGAAGCCCGACCAGGAATTTCCGTCAAACAGGAAGATCTCCTTCCACCCGGTGACGACGAGCAAATCGGGCGACGGCTGCATCGCATAGGCAAAGCCCAAGGCCCGGAACTCTTTCAGGACGTGATTGTCCTGGACGAAAACCCCGAAGTCATTGTCGCCCCAAAACCGCGCGCCCTTGAAGTCACATATCGACATGAAATCGCTATCGGGCGCCTTGATCTCTTTCAACACATTGTTTCGGTACTCAAAGCAGAAGCCGTCTTCGCAGCCGATGCTGACCGTCGCGTTGGGCGAGACATGGATCGCTTCGATTGAGCGGTTGAAATCGAGCGGGACCTGCCGCCAACGGTCCCCTTGCAGATGGAGGAGAGTGCCATTATTGCCCGCCACATGAAGGAGCTCGGCCGACGGGCCATGCATCGCCCGCAGGAATGACGATATCAGGGGTTGGATCGGCTGCCACGAAATGCCGTCAAAACGACACACGCAGCCGTCCTCGCCGTAGGTGAAGAGCGCCCCATCGGGCAGGCGAAACAGCTTGTGAAAGAAGGGTTCCGGCGCCCGTGCGGTGCTGTGCGAACTGCCACGCAGGAAATGGGTCAGGCCGCCGACTTCCAGAAGCACATGATCATCCTGCGAACTGCTGATGTGCGACAACATCTGGTTTTCCAGCTGCAAGAGCACGTGAAACCGGGCGCTACGTCCTGTAAAATCCACCAACAGCAGATAGGAACGCCCGCGCTCCCTGTATTCATCGCTCAGTTCAATCGAAACACCAAAAAGCGTGCCGCCAAGATGAAAGCCACGCATCACCTCCAGGTAGAGGTCTTGTGAGGGGACGCCATCTACTGTCTTGCGCCCGGTCATGCCACTGTCCTGTGACGCATCGTTCGCATCTCATTAAGCTCCTCCATTGACTTCTTGGGAGGCGGAGGACCGACGACGCTCTGAATATAAGCCATAAATACCATAGTCAGGCATTTCGCGACCTTCTCTTGCGTGGCAGGGCTGGAATTCTTGCACTCCTTGTGTTGTTCGGAGATTGACTTCGTTCCCTTTGCGACAGCCCCGCGAAGCTTAGGCGACCTGCCTGTCTGTGCCTCCAGTTTTGCGTTGTAGTCGTTGACCGCCTTCGTCTTCGTGTCATGGGGGGTGTCCTTGCGGCTTCCTTTGCCGGTTTCCTGGAACCCACCACCCTTCTTGTGCTTCATCGAACGGATGCAGACACATGGGGCCGTGCGCACACTGTAATCCTTCCACTGATCGTACGAGGTATTGTGAGCTCGATCGGGCTGAAAGTATTCGTTTCCGACATAGTGTTCCGATTGATATCCCTGCGGACATTTCTTCTTGTTATGCGGATGCAGACGTAAGTTCATCTTCTGCAGGAGTTTGCCGCACGTTATTCCTCCGACATTTGCCGAGAGCACATGAACCCAAGGTGGCGTACCGGCCTGTGGCGATGCGTGGTCATTGGTCGCCATGTCGCTGAAGCGAATGACCGGCTCGCCGTCGAATTTCACGTCATTCGACCAAGAGTGGAAATACTCCTTGCCGATATTTTTGGACGTGATGAGGTTTTTCTTTGGTGCGCAGCCGGCTTCGGTGCCGGCTGTCTTCGACAGATAGGATTTGTTCTTGATGTTGACCGTCTGTCCCCCGATCTTGACCGTGCTCGTGCCCTTGTCGGTGTCACTCGACGTACCGAAGCTCGGATAGGGAACGGGGACACCCGGTGGCGTCGCGGGCGTCTGAGGCGGAGTGAAACAGGTGTCGGGGAATGCGGCGATGGTCTTTCCATCGGTGTCCTTGCCCGAAATCTCCAATCCGTTCGCAAAGACATTTCCCATCACGGCACCCTGGATAAGAAGATCGCAGCACCGCAAGCACCATTGTCGCTGGATGCCTCGATGAGAACGGGGCTGCCGCCCGAATAGCCCTTGGCGGCTGCGGTCATCGCCATTCCGACCATGATCGGCACGACGGCGGCTCCCACATTGCCGAGCGATTCGGCGGGAGACCGGATATCTTGAAAGTCGTGGGCCCCGCGAACCAGCCGGATCGACGCAAGGGCTGATTGTCTGAACCAATATTGCTCACCGATGAGATCTGCGATCCTGTAGCCAAGACCCGCCATTTCGATCCCGCATTCAGCCAAGGCCTCCCTGTAAGCCGCCGTCATTCCATCGCCACGCAAGGGGAGATGCATCCCGTCCTCATCGAGCCCGTTGTAGATGAAAGCCTGTTCTCGACTGAGCCCCAGCCCGGCGAGTCGGAAATTGCCCTGTCCCGCCCGGCCGCAAAGGATCGCGCCGGCGGCTTCGCCCGGAATGAAACCATTGGCGTTGTCTGGCGTCAGCAACCGGTTCTCGGCCAGATAGTGGGTGACCGTTCCGGCTGTGAGATAGCTGTCCACGCCAGCGATGACGACGTGGTCCGTGTCCGGATCGGCCAGCAATCGCGCTGCTGTTCGCAAGGCGGCATGTCCTGCCGGCCTTCCTTCGCTGATCACGCGCGTGGAGTGGGTGGCCGAATTTCCAAGGAGATCGCCAATTCGGCGTACAAGCTGCAAGCTATCTTCGATCGGAGAACCGGGACGACCTTCCTCGGGAATGCAAAGTACCAGCTGGGTGGCCATTGCACGGGCGGTGGGCAAGGCATCCAAACTTTCTCGAATCGCAGCTGCGACCAGGTAGGCCATACGCTGCTCGCCCACAACTTCGTGGATCAACGGGATCGGAGCGCCGATGATCGGCTCATCCGGGCCCGACTGAAATCGGGTTTCCTGAAATCCATCAATGCGCGAGCGTATGGCAGCGCAGGCCGACGGCGCATCGAGACCAACGGCGGTTACCATCCCACAGGCGAGGACATCAAGCGCGCGGGTCGTCATGCGCCCACCTCGTCATCAGCGATCATTTCCGTCTGCGTTGCCACGTCCCGGATATATTGCTTGCCTTCTTCCCGAGCCCTTCTCATCGTCGCAGTCGGAGGACCGACCCAGGCCTCCCCGAATTCGGTGATGACTTTTCGTATCCGCACCTCTGCTCGCCAGACCATTGATAGGCGCCTGCTCTCGATATCGAACAGCAGCGTGTCGGGTCGGATGGTCTTGTCGAGCACTATCTCGTCATCGCGAAAAATCGTCATTGGCAGTGCCGTATCGGGCAGCAAAAACCAGGTCTTTCCCTCGGGAGTAAGGTTGATGAGTATCACCTGCTCACCACCTTTGGGGTGAGATATCTGCTGATCCGATGGCGCCATCTGAAAATAGCGCTCATCGAAATCGGGAGGCAGGAAGGGGAAGATGTTGTCGATCCAATTCTGGTCATAGGTCCCCGCGAACTCGATCCTGCCGGGACAACCTCGACCATAGGGGCCGAAACTCATCGGCCGATAGTCGCCGAACGGCGAGCGGATCTCTTCGTTGACAGCCTGCGTGTTCGGCAGCCTCAGGCCAGGAATAAAGCGCTGATTGCTCGTGCGCGCCCAACCGGTGCCGTAGGGGTTTTGCTTGTAACTTGCGGGCGTTTGTTCACCGGGATCGAGCCGGTCGATGCCACCCCAGGCCGTGTCGTATGAGAAGGGCTGACGCAGGAAGAGTTCAGCATCCGTCGCGACGAAGGTCGGGCCTCGAGCACGCCATTCGCGTTGACCGAGGACTTCGAAAACCTTTGACCAGTTTCCAATCTTGATTCCGACCGTGACGCGGTCGGCTGGACGGCCCTGCGGAGCGTAGGCGCATCCATTGGCGATGACGTCGCAGAACGCTTTGCGGAACGCGAAGTCGGATTCCCAAAGAGTTGCCGAATAACCCGGTTCGCCAGTGTAGGTGTCGGCCATGACCAGCGGGACTTGCTCGGGCGATTTCTGCGCGACGCCGCCCGCGACATCGGGAAAGTCGAAGGTTCCCTTGACGACGACGACAATGTATTCCCGACCCTGCTTGTCCATGCCCATCGTGAATTCGGTCGGGTAACCGGTCTGGTTCCAGATCCTCATCAGACATGGCTCTCGTCTTCGGGGAAAAACTGCCCAAGCGCGGCATCGGGCATGGCAGCGTCGATCGCGGTTACCTCACGCTCCCATGTCCAGAAAACCATGCCGCGAACCGGGCCATCGCACGCCTTGGACGCTGGGTAAGGCAGTGCCGCAAGGACGCTGGCCAACGCGTCGCCGTCCATTCTATCGTCTCTTGCTGACGTCCCTGTCGCTTCCAGCTGACCGAACCAGTCTGCGGCAACGCTTGCAATCTCAATGGCGGCAAGTGGGGGCGCTGCGGCGATGGTCAGCGGAAACCGCCTGCCGGCACGATCAGCGCTTGCCAGGATCACGCCGGTCATCGGGCCGAATGTCTCCCCGCCGAGCAGAAATCGCAGGACCGGAGCGTCTTCCATCGACCCTTGCGAAAATCGGTGAACCAGATGCTGGCTGATCCACCGATCCCACCGCCCGACGAAGGAGGCCGGCAGGCGGCGTGTGACGAAATCGCCCATCGCCGGCAGCTTTCCGAAGAATCCAGGCAGGATCAAAGCTGCGTCGGGCACGAGAACCTCCCAAACATCTTCAAGTCGAAGGGATTGGCGACACTTGCCGCGCGGAGCTCGAAATCGGCGTAATAGCCCTGGGCGGCAAGGCGCAGCTTGAAGAGCTCGGCAAGATTGGTTCCGCTCAGCCGACCGGCGCGCAGCATCCGCAGAAACGCCCAGCTTCCAGTCTCGCTGACCATCACTTCCGGCGAACCGTCGAGGGGCTGAAAGGCGAGGGTGATCACACCGGTGCCATCCTTGCCGGGCCAGGTCATTGGCTGCGGGCGCGTCGGGTTGTTGAAGTAGGAGAGACTCTGACCGTCGACATTCAAGGTCACGCGGCTGACTGTCGGCGAAAGATCTTTGGGCTCGAGCGTGAAGGTCAGGATTGGCCCAGCGCCTCCCGGGAAGAGGCTGTCGCGGATCAGCCGCGCCTGTTCCAGCGCCGCCAGAGGGCGGGGATCGAGCTTGATGTCGGAGCGCCATTTCCAGGGGTGGCTGGTCGTGTCGATGTAGTTGACCAGATTATTATTGATAAAACTGTCGATCAGCCCGCCGGGACCGAAGACGCGCTGAAAATCGACGACATTGACATCGATTGCGCTGTCGGGGACGAACGGATAGCGGTTGGTAAGCGCTGCCTGGCAGAAGGGAAGCACGTCGGCACGCCAGATGGCATTGAGCTCTGAAGTGACCGCCCCTGTTGCCAGCGCGCTCGTATTCCCGGCCAATCCGGCCAGCCAGTCGTCTAGCGGATCGGGAAGGGTCACGGCTTGTTTTGCCACTGCACCGGTCAGTTCCGCCAGTCCGCCCTGTCTTTTCATTGCGTCCTGCGCATCCGGGCTTGCTGACACGGTCTGAAGCATGTTCGACAGCGCGGTCAAGGCCGCGATTGCATCATTGAGTGCGGGAGGCTGGCCGTCGACCTCGACAATGGCAGCCTTGATGGGTTTGAAATGCTCGGCGACCAGCGCGCCCGAAAGATCTACATCCGCCTTGGAGCCGGCTGCAGGCATCATCTTCACGCCCTTGGCGGCAAGTTTGCCGATCTTGCCAAGCTTGGACAAAAGCTTGGATGCTCCTGGCGGAGGAGCCTGGCCGCCGCCGTCGTCATCGGCACGGGTCAGTTCCGTCTCGCGCACGATTGCGGTCAGCAGACGCTTCATTGAGGAATCGGCGCTGGAGAGATCCTTGAGGTTTTCGCTGGCGGTCTGCAGGTCGGCCAGTGGTGCAAGCCTGACGTCACGCATGAAGCTGTCCCACTTGGCGATATAGTCGTCATAGTAAAGCTTGAGGATATCTTGCGAGAGGACGGCGACCGACGGGCTGGCGCTCTCGGAACAGCCACCGGCAAAAACCGAGCGGTCCAGCGCCGCCTGCGTTGCGACGTCTTCGAGCCGGGTTAGGATCACGTTATGGAATCCGTCATAGGTGAAGGCACCGCTGATGCCGACCCTCAGCGTCTTGTCGGAGCGCCGTGCCAGAACCTTCAGGCCATTCGGGCCGACATGATCTGCCGGGATCCATTCCTTCAGCGCCGTGACCTCCGGATCGGAGAGCAGTGCGCTATAGGCGCGCAGCGGCAGCGGGATCGAGCAGATCGTGCGGAGCGCTTCGCCCACCAGCGCTTCGTCAGGAGCGACGAAAGCCTGTTCCGTTGCCATATTGTCGATCGCCGCAAGCTGATGATCCGCTGCCATCTCGGTCTTGAAAGGTGGCACGGCGGCCGATTCAGGCAATTTCTCCGTCCACCATTGCTTGGCGAAGTCCGGGTCCATCGGCGACAGGCCGGTCATCATGCGATAGGTTTTCAGCGCGCCCAACTGGAACTCGGGGTCGCGGATCTGCCGCCACATCGTCGCCTCGAGCAGCGCGACCATGCGAGGTTCCAATATATTGCGCAGGGTGCGGTTATAGGCGTCCGACTGCGCCTGGCGAATTTCGGTTTCAGCGGAAGGACCTATCACGGCAGCTATTCCGCCTGGCTGGTCGGTCCGTGCATTCGCCACTTCCGTGGCGGCTTCGAGCGCCAAATCAAGGTCGAGTGGATCCACCGGCGCCTGGCGTGCTGCAACCGGCGTCAGGGGAAGCTGCAGGGCCTCGAGCTGTTCGGCCTGCGCCGCGAGGGCGGCATCGTTCTTCCGATAGGATATCGTGAACAACAGACCGGCAATGACCACGAACGCTGTTGCTGCTACGGCGGCGCCACGCCATATCCAGATGCGCCGATCCTCTGCAGCCGGATCGAAGGTGCCGAGGCCCGCCTCCTTGAAAATGACCTTCGTCAGCAGGTCTTTGAGGAAGAAGCTGCGCTTTTCGGCCCGCAACATTGGTGCAACGGGTTGGGCAGGCAGGCCGAAGGATGAGGCCAATGCTGCCGTCAGCCGGTCGATTGCCGTACCTTCCTGGGTGGCGGAGGTCAGATAGATACCTCGCAACCAGGCGCTTTCCGCATATTTGCTTTCGCCGAAGACGGTCTCGATCAGCACACGAACCGGTTCTGAAAGGCTTTCGACCTGGGCTGGGAAACGAAATATTTCCGCCCGGGCGGTCAGGTTCTCCTCGCCTTCGAGACGCGGAATGAGACGTCGTTCGAGCACGCCGGCCAAGGCCGAGAATTCCTCGGTGACTTCGATGCCCTCGATGCGGGCGCCTGGCGGGAAGGTCACTCCCCACACTTGTTCACGATCGGCCGTCGGGAGCGCCCCGAAGAAGCTTTCGAAGCCCTTGATCAGGTCCGCTTTCGTCAGCATGAGATAGACTGGCAAGCGGATCCCGATGCGTTCCTGAAGCTCGGTCAAGCGTTTGCGGATCTGCCTTCCATGCATCCGGATCGCCGCATCGTCTTCCGAGAGCGTGTCTATGCCGAGCGCCACGATGACGCCATTTAACGCACGACGGCCCCTGTGCTTTTTCAAGAGATCGAGGAAGCCCAGCCATTCCGCTGCATCGACCTCCGGCTGGCTCTCCTGCTGAACGTAGCGACCGGCGGTATCGATCAGCACCGCCTCCTCGGTGAAGAACCAATCGCAGTTGCGCGTGCCGCCGACGCCATGAAGGTCGTCGGTGAGATCGATTGGAAAACTCAATCCGGATTGCCGGAGGGCTGTCGTCTTGCCCGTCGCAGGCGGGCCGATAATGACATACCAAGGCATCTCGCGGAGAAACTTTCGGCCGCCGACCTTCTGGCGTTTGAGATCCGCCATGACCTCCCGGAATTTCGCTCCGACGGCGGCAATGCCCTCTTCAGCTGGACTTGGCGGAGCTTCGGGCTGCGGGGCAATCTCGGAAACGAAGAGACGGTTGGCGCGCACCGCACGCCGCCGCGCCGCAACCCACCAGATGATGAACACGAGGAACAAAAGGCCGATGATGACCAGTCGCACGATCTCGGAAGCAAACGGCGCACTGTCTCCGACGCTGACGATAGGACCGAATATCCAGACGATGAGGGACAGCAAAATGAGCCCGATGAAGGTCCAGAGCCAGCGAGAGGTGAGAACAGCCCAGAGGAACCGGAAGATCGCCATCTCAGAGCCTCTTTTGAATAAGGATTTCGATGCGGCGGTTGGCGGCCCGACCCTCGCGGCTGTCGTTTGCGGCAAGCGGCTGTGTCGCCGCGCGTCCTTGCGATTTCAGCTGCCCTGTCGGCACGCCGGAGGCGGCCAGCAATGAGGCAATCGTCGCAGCGCGGGCTTCGGAGAGGCGCTGGTTGTTGGACAGCGGATTGCTCGCTTGCAGCGGGACATTGTCAGTGTGCCCGGTTATGGTGATGCCGCCGATCAGCTCCGCATTCTGCTTGAGAACCGTTGCAATGGAAGCAACGAGGGGTTCAAAGCCCTTCGTCAATTCGGGTCTGGCAGACTGGAAAAGCTCCGGTGTGCTTGACTGCAAAAGAAGCGTGACTGAAGAGGCGTTTTCATTTCCCTTCAGGGCCGGCAGCAGGGAAGCCGGCGCTGCGACGCGAAATTCCGGCAGCAATTGGATGATAACGGGCTCTACGGGTGGTGCGTTCGGCGGTGGTGTCCGCTTCTCGGGGCGATATATTTCCGCCCGCTCGGGCGGCGGCAGTGCCCGCACCAGCGTTGCGAGTTCCTCAGCCTTGGTATCGAGCCGCATCGACAGCAACATGTAAATTGCCGTCGACAGCGCTGCCGCAACGACGGCAAGGACCCAGATCGGCACGGCAAAACGGGATGGCTCGTCGGCCGCCGCAACGCCCTCCCATCTGGGCGAGAGCGGGGCAGCTTCAGCATCGGCGTCACGCAGGAAACGAGCCGCGGCGGCGCGAACGGCGCTGATCGAGCGGTCGCCGGCACGGCCGGGCACGCGGTACTTGCCGCGAAAACCAAGCGCCAGGCAGAAATAATAAAGCTCGAGTAATTCCTGATCACGACCGGGATGGCGTTCCAATTCTTCCAACCGGGCAAAAAATTGCGCTCCGGCATCGACATCGCCACGGAGCATGACGACCAGCGGCTGGCGCGGCCACGCGCTTGCTCCACCCCAGGGCGTGTTCAGCGCAAGGTCGTCGAGAAGCGAGGCGACAGCCCAGGCAGCCGAGTCCGCCCGCGCAAGGGCCGAACCCGACGCCACCGCAGCGTCTCGCGCTGAAACGAGCTCTTCCATCAGTCTCGTTCGCAGCACTTCTGGATTGCTCGGTGGCAACGCACTTTCGAGTTCCGGTGCAAATTCGAGCAACTTTGCAAAGGCACTGATCAGTCTGTTTGGATGAGACCGCGCCCTTCTTGCCAGGATTCCGCCAGCAGGAAGCTGTCTTGCGCTCGCCGGGGGCGGGGGGCGGATGCGTGTACGACCCTTATCGCCTGAAAGACCGAATGGATCCTCACTTGCCATGGCGCTACCTGTTAACCGAATAGCAGTCGACTTGCGGTTCGCTGGGCAAAACGCCGGACACGCCGATTACGAAGCCGGGCGAACGCAGCAGGGATTCCCAATGTTCGCTGCGCTGATCGAGTTCAAGGCAGAGACGGTCACCGTCATAGGGGATCTCGCGAGGCTGCGAATGAAGCGGCTTTAGACGGATGCCCGGCAGTCGTGACTTCCACAGGGCCTCGAATTCGTCGGCAGCACCCACCGTCACCTGATCGACGAAGATTTTGCGCAGCGCCTCCTCGGACATGTCACATCCGACCCGCACGACAATGCGACTGGCGGTCAGCAATTCGGGATTGTCGACCCGAACCTTCCAGACATTGGTCGCGTGCTTGAGTACGGGAAGTGCCCGCGACTTCGGCTCGACATAACGCAGGCTGAGCAGCAGCGAACGCAATGTGTCTGCGAGTGCCGCAAAGGCAGGTCCCGGCGCCATGTGCTCATAGGTCGGGAGCTCGGTCAGTCGTCGGGAGCCGGAGCCGTAGGTCGCCATTCGCCCCGCAAGCCCACTCAGCTCGAGAAAGAGTTCAGCCGGGTGAAAAACCTCCTGGGGGAGCATATGGGCCAGCCGCGGACGCGCCGTGTTGGCAAGTTCGAGGACCAGCAGATTTTCCACGCTGCGGCCGGCGCCACCAAGAACCATCTTGCCATGTGCTTCGGCGATGCGGTCGAGCCCGGTTATCACCTCCTGCATCAACTGGCCGTAGAAGGCCACGCCTCCGGTCGTCAGGGCTGGTGGCAGAAAGTTTTCCCCCATCGCGACGCTGCCGTCGGCCAGCAGCCCGTCGACCTTCGCAGCCGGCATCGCGGTATAGCCGCCGGTCGCCTGCAGCGGCGACAGGAGCAGGGCTTGAGGGCGGGCGATCTCGATCTCTTCGGGATCGGCGCCACCATTGACGGCGTCACGCACGCGTTCGATCTGTCCCTTATAACGGGCTCCGGTCGGCTCGTTATGAGCGGCATCGAAACAAGCGCCGCCTGGCGGTTCCAGCGGCAGCGCAAGCTGCACCGCCCCCGCACCCATTTCGCGGGTGATGGTCAGTGGCACCGGCGCATCCATCGTCTCGGGAATGGAAAAGGGCGTGCCGTCCGGAAAAATGCCGCGCGCCGACAAGACGGCAACGCGGCCTGCTTCAAGCTGTGCGGTATCCAGCGTAAGGGATCTAAAGCCGAAGGTCTGCAACCTCCCCGCCTGCAGCGCGCCGCGTATCAGGGCCTCGGTATACCGGTCTTGCTGCTGAAAATGCTGCGTCCGAAGGAAGAGTCCCTCGGACCAAAGCACCTTATTCGTATCCGTCATGCTGGAACGCCCTCCTTTCAGGCGAGCGCGAGCGCCATGCCGCCGCTACTCAATGCTACATTCGCCGTCACCGTCGATTCCGGCTTGACCGGGACTGCCTGTCGCCAGACACGGCCGCCGGGCGTCCTGAAAAACGCGACCACTCCGAGGAACGTGGCTTCCGGCGGGAACGCCACCGTCTTGGTGGCCGATCCGCCGGGAGAGACGGTCAATTGGTCGGAGCCGAGAAGGTCTGCCCCGAGTGCGGAAGCAGGGTCGGACTGGAGGGCGAAAATATCGGCAGAATTGAACTTCCCGACATCCTTGAGCCTGAGGACGAGCACGGTCACCGGGCGATCCCCGCCATCAGCGGCAAGATTCATCCCCGCCTGTCCTGTCGCCTTTACGGTCACGGTCGAGGATTTTGGCGGACCGCTCATGCAACCGGAAATCAAGCCTGTCGCACCGAGCATCATCAAGAAACCACGTCGGTTAAGCATCATTCTTTCTCCCTCTCTTCATAGCCGTCCCGGAAATCGCTGCCGATTTCGCCGAGGAAGCGCGTTGATGCGCTCCTGGCAATTTCGCGATAGCGTTTCTCGTAAAGTTCCCAGAGCTTTGCCCGTCGCCCGCCGGCAAGCAGCGCGTCCCAGGCCGATTGAGACTTCAATTCGCTTTCCAGCGCCGCCGGATCGAAGCGCTCCACCATCCTTGCCAGCGCGGCCTGGACGCCGCGCCAGGTGCGCACGTGATGGTGGGCGAGATCGCGGATGGAGCCGTTGATCGCCGCTTCGGGCGGCAGGAAGCCGACATTGCGTTGCGTGAGGAACGTCGCGATGACGTCGTCGACGGTCGGCATGAATTTGAGAGGGTTGACCTCGGAGGCCCCGACAACAGTTTGTGCGATCCGGGCCTCGCCCTTTTCTTCGGCCCGCTTGCGCAGGAGATGGATCAACCCTTCCAGCATCATCCGGTACTCCCGGCCAAAATTCTCCATTTGGACGACGGGATCGGCAGACGGAAACTCCTCGCCACGGAAGCCCAATCCGCGCAGAAAGGCGTCGCGCAGGTCGGTCTCGATCGGCGCTGTCTTCTGCTGCCTCGGCTCCGTCTGTGGTTCCGGATTGGCTTGCGGCCCGACTTGTGGTGTGGCGAGCTCCGGAGCCGGCGGCTCTGCAGCCGTGCCCGTCGTAAAAAGATCCCAGGCCCGATTGTCCTGCCGCTGGGCCGGTAGCGGGTCGAGGCTGAACGGATCGTCGAACAGGGGCGCGCTTTTTTTCGGCTCCTGTCGGTCGGGATCGGCAAACGGCGCCGCAGCGGGGTGTTCGAACGGGTCAGGCAATCCGGCGGGTCGCCGGGGGGATTCAACCCGCTCGATGCGTTCCGAGAAGAAAGAATCCCCTTCGAAGCCGATCGGCGGCGGCGATGTCGTTTGTTCAGACGGGCGCTCTGCCTGCATGCTTTGCAGCTCGACACGGACGACATAATTGCCGAGCTGCAGCCGGGCGCCGTCATGCAACGGGGCGGAATTTCCCGCTCCAAGTGGTGCGCGCGCCCCGTCTACGAAGAGGCCGCCGCTTGACGTATCCGTCACCTGATATCGACCGTGAACGCAAGCAATGGTGCAATGGGCACGGGAAACATACATGTCCGGATCGTCGATCCGCCAGTCGGCGTCTGCGCTACGACCGATGACGAGCTCGCCCTCGACGAGCCGCATCTGGCGCACGGCCTGGGGCCTGGGGGACTGTTCGAGGGTAAGGATCAAGGCCATGCGGTGGCCTCCGCAATCTCAGGACGAAAACCAACGAGGGTGCGCATGCACAAATCGGCTGCGTCGCCTCGATCCTGTTTCGGAGCGAGCCAAGCGATATGCCCGAGCCGCGCTTGTCCCAGCTTGGCTGCGGGAACCTCGTCTCGTTTGAGCACGAGCCTGACATCCACATCGAGCCCGTTTCCCATCAGATCGCGGATTGCCGTTTGCAAGGTTGCGCGACGCTCGCTGCCAGGCAGAAAGGCTGCGTAATCTCCAAGCGTCAACGGTCCGACGGAAAGTTCGATCCGTTGCTGTCGCTGGAATGTTCTCGGCCCGATCGTGGCGCTTCTGGCAAGCTGTGCGTGGGCGCCGGCAAGGCGGGACTGGATCCTTAGCGGTATGTCCATCCAGACACCGACAAATTCGCGAAGCTTGAAAGGAACCTTGAAATGATCGCCAAGAAACTGCGTGAGCCTCTCAGGCCCGTCGACTTGATGGGCAAGGGCTGCGGCGTGAGCAAGCTTCGTCAGGTCGATCGCGGTCGGCTGACGCTCAGCCCTGCCGCGCAGGCCGATTCCTGCCATGGCCGCCGCCATGGCACGAATGCGACCGCCCTCGGCGCGCTCGATCTGGACGGCCGGGTGCGCATCCGCCCACGCCCGGTAGAAGAGTGCGATCATGCGATGTTGAAGCACATTGACGAAGTCGACGAACGTGGTGTCGCTGACCTCGCGCATGTCGGCACCGGCAAACCATCGCTGCGACAGGCGATCCAGCACCCAGCGCGTCAGATAAAGCGGCATCGGACCTTCGGGACCGAGCAAGCCGATCGTCGCCACCGTTACCCGGGCGGGCGCTGTTTCGGTGGAAGGCTCGAGCCTTGCGATGTCCTGCACGGCAAAACCAAGCCGTATGTGCTGTCCGAGCCGGGCCGGTTCCCGCTGCGGCGGGCCTGCCTGACCGAAGATCATGTCCGTATTCTCGAGCCGCCGCAGGAGCTCAAAAAAGTCGAACTGCTCGGCAGATCCGACGACTTCATTCTTCAGATCAGGAAGCGGTTGCCCGGCGTTATCGGCCATAGCACATCCTCCTGTTTCTGCAGGATCCGCGCTCTTGTGCGCACGAATCCGTTAATCGCCGCGTAGCGTGCAAAGAGCCTCGAGAGCAGCGCCGTAAGCAACAAGCTGCTATGCCCGGCAAGCACCGACTGGTCGACATGGAGCGTGATGTCGCTGCCGCGGGCAAAGCACATCGGCCCAGCGATCGGCAGGCGCTCGATGAGAGGCCGGGCCTCGACTCGCGCAATGGCGCGTACATGGCGCGAGAGGCTTGGATCTCCCCGCTGTGCATAAAGATCGAGCAGGGCGTGAAGAGGGTCGACCCCGCGGCCTTCCTCCGCCAGGCTGAGAAAATTCAGCGACAATTGCGCGATAAAGCGCCAGGCGAGCTCATCGGCTCTTGAGGCTTCGACGGCGCCGGCCGGAAGCGTTGCCGGAATGGCAGGCCAGGGCTGGCGTAGCGCGCCAAGCAATTGCACGGTCTCGACAGGATCGCCGCTTTCGAGCGTAAGGGAGGGCGTGTCGTCCAGTATCGGCAAGTCCCGGTTGGTGCAAAGGGCCGTCACCTCAATTCGCTTGAGCGGTCGCCCCGCTTTCGACTGTGCCGGGCGTGAGAGCGAGATGAAGACGTCGTCTCCGACATAGGATGTGCGGGTTTGTCCCTGACGAAGCTCGTCCTCGCTCGGCCGCCGTGGGCGACGTTCTGTAAAATAGACCCAACCGTTTGTTCGGTTTTGACCGAGACTGAAAAGAGCTGGTATCTCGGCGTCGGAGCCTTCGCCATCGGCGTCTTCCACACGCACCGCGCGATAGATTTCGAAATCGCGCGGCCGCGTTCGATCGGCGTGGAGGACCTGCCGGGTCCGCCGCGGATCGAACTCGATGACGCTGCAGGAGCGCTCGAACAGGTTGATGATCGGCGTTGCGAAAAGCTCCAGATCCTTGGCCGTGAGGCCGGCAAGCTCCGGAACGGGCCGACGAAGCAGGAAAACCAGTTCCAGCCTCTCGCCGCATTGGCGAACGACCGGCCGCATCCCCGTCACACGCGCATAGTGAAACCGCTCGGGGGCGATAAAATATTCGCGCAAAAGGCGGTAGCCCTCAAAGGTTTCGCGCGTGCGAGGCATGAGCGCCTCGTCGTCAGATATGCCGACCATCTCGGGCGCGGGCAGTGGCTTCAGGGGGTTGTCGCGCCCCTCCGGGCGCGCCCCAACGCCAGCGCAGGCGCCAAATAGCGTATCGAAGAGCAATGGCGCCTTGCTCTTCTCACTGAAATAAAAGTCCAGGCGATCGAGCGTCAAGTCGGCGAGCTTGCCCCTGCCGGTTCGATTGATGGTGATGCTCAACCCGGACGCGCCGGCAACCCCGTCAATGGCGCCGATCCCCGCCGCCGCAAGTGCGCTTCGGTCCTGTATGTAGGTCACGGACCTGATTGTAAGCGGCCAGAGCGTCACGTCCTGGACCGTGGTGAAGATGGATCTTGTCGAAATTCCAGGCCTCACGCTGGAAACGAGCCGCGTTCCCCGCTTCAAAAGGTGACCGGCAAACATGGTTTGAACTTGCTGGCCGGGCTTCAGCAAGGCCATGGCCGTTGCCGGTGCCGGCGAGACGAGGTCGGGATAGAAGTTTTCAAGCACGCTGCGGACATAGCGCGTGCTTTCTGCGTCCACCTTCTGGCGGGTGCGGGCTGCCAGAAACGCGACGCCGTCAAGAAGCCGTTCGACAAAGGGGTCCGGACACGGAATGGTATCCAGAGAAAGATTGCGCGCGATCGAGGGGTGCATATGGGCAAACTCGGCGGCAAGCGCGCGAATATGGCTGAGTTCCTCCTCATAATATTCAAGGAAGACCCGATCCATTTCAGGTGTCCTTCAACTCGGTTCTCGCCGAGCCGTTGTCGAGATCGAGAATGGTGCGGATGCGTAGCCGTTCTGGCGCGGGCGTCGTCAGGAGAAGCGCGTCAATATCGATCCTCAGGCCAATCGACTTGTCGCCAAGGCTGACGGTCACCTTTGTTGCGCCTTCTTTGAGCCGGGGCTCGAATGCCGCAAGCACTTGTGCGATTTCCTTGGCGAGTTCCTCACGGTCGAAATCACGCGATGAGCGGCCCGAAAATGGCGGCACGCCGTAATTGACTACACTGCGGCGCACCAGCGGAAAATCTTCAAGCGAGGGAGGGTTCTCGCCCACCAGGTCGGCCTCCGCATCGGTCAAAAGGGGCGAGGATTCGAAACGTTGCACATTGAAAAGCGCCTCGATGTCGCGTCGCACCGCTTCACGAAGCACATCGCTCGAAACGACCACGCCGCGACTTTCCAGTTCCAGACGACGACGTTCCAGGGAAAGCAGACGATGGATGTTCTTCTTCTGCTCGAAACTGAGATCCGTCGCCGACTCTATTTGCCCGACGCCGCCGGCCACCATCGCGTCCAGCCGCTCTGCGTCTATCTCGCTTTGCAACATCTGCCGGAGATCTTTGATCTCGGAGCCGAGCCCCGGCAAATCATTGACCAGGCGATCCCACAAGGATGGCTGGATCGTTTCGCGGGTTGCGCGCTGGTGCCCGCCAAGCGGTCTCAACTCTCTTCCAACTTCTTTTCGCCAGCCGTCACTTGCCGACATAGACATCCATTTCGACCTCGTCCTTGTCGTCATAGTTGAACGTGATGTTCTTGTAGGCGAAGCCGACGCGCTCCTCGATGAGATCGGGTTCGTCCTCACTTGGCTTCATATTGTACTGGGTGACCGAAGCCTCCTTCAGCGTAACGACCAGATAATCGCTCGTCTCGCCTTCGATCGTTCTGCGCGCGGAGAACTTGACCTCGCCGAGAAGCGTGTTGGCGAACAGCGCCTTCTTCAGATAGGGCGAGGATTTGTCATAGTGCTTGATGAAATTGATCATGCCCAGACTGACACGGCCCCGTCGCGAGAGCGAATTGGGATCGTAGGGGGCGACCATTTCAAACTCCACGCCGTGGATTTCGATCTCGTCTTCGTGGCCATCGCGAACGCTCGGTCCCGTGATATCCGGCACCTTGAGAAAACCGTCAATTTTCATGAATAACCTCCCTTGTGAATTCAGCTCTTCGTCGACGGCAGCTCCGATACGAGACGCAGTGACGCATTGATGCCTTCCAACTGATAATGGGGGCGCAGATAAAACCGGGCATTGTACCATCCCGGGCGGCCTTCGACGCTGTCGACCTGAACCTCGGCCGCAGCCAGCGGCCGTTTGGCGCGGGCCTTGTCGTCGGCAAAGGCAGGGTTGGCAAGAACGTAGCGATTGATCCACTCCGTCAGCCAGATCTGCATGTCGGACCGCTCCTTGAACGAACCGATCTTGTCGCGGGCGATTGCCTTCAGGTAATGGGCGAAACGCGAAACCGGGAAAAGATACGGCAGATTTGCGCTCAGGCGCTCATTGGCCTGTGCATCCGGATCGACCAGGCGCCCGGCGCGCGTCTCGTCATCCTGTAGCGAGTGCGCACCGATGAAGGCTGCGATGTCTGTATTCTTGCGATGCAGGATCGGCATGAGCCCAAGCTTGGCAAGCTCTGCCTCGCGGCGATCGTCGATGGCGACCTCCGTCGGGCATTTCATCGCGACGGTACCATCGTCAGTCGGGAAATTGTGGACTGGAAGATTGATGACCGCTCCGCCGTTCTCGACGCCGCGAATTTGCGTGCCCCAGCCAAACAGCTTGTGGCTTCGATTGATATTGACCCCCATCGGGAAGGCGGCATTCATCCATACGTAGCGATGATGATCGCCCTGGACATCCTCCTCGAAGGCGAAGCTCTTTACCGGAATGGTTTCCGCGCCGTAGGGCAGGCGCGCAAGGACCCGGGGCATCGTCAGACCGATGTAACGCGCATCCTCGCTCTCTCGCAGCGACTGCCAGGACGCGTAGGCGGGCGACGAGACAATCTGTTGCAGATCCTGGGGGTTGGGCAGTTCCTGCCAGCTTTCCATGCGAAAGAGTCGCGGGGCGGCGGCTGCAATGAAGGGCGTGTGCGCCGACGCGCAGATGCCGGACATGTTGCGAAGGAGAGCGACGTCCTTCGGGTGGTTGGAGAACTCGTAGGCACCGATCAGGCAGCCGTACGGGCTGCCGCCAAGCATGGAATATTCGTCCGTATAGACTTTCTTGAATATGGGACTTTGGTCCCACATCTGGCCCTCATAGTCTTCGAGCGTGTCGGCCAGGGCTTCTTTTGAAATATTCATGACGCGGATCTTCAGCTTCTGATCCGTCTCGGTATTGTTGACCAGATACCACAAACCGCGCCATGTTCCCTCGAGCTGCAGCACTTCGGGCGCATGGAGAACCTCGTTGACCTGCTCGGTCAGAAGCTTGTCGATGCCGGAGATCAGGGATTTGATCGACTTGATCGCATTCGAGGAAATTGTCGTCGACTGCGAGCGCGCGCGCGCTGCAAGCGCGAGATTCTGCACCAGGGTTTGCAGCTTGTCGCTGTCATCCTTCTTGACCTTGAAGTCCTTTTCAAGAAGGTCGCTGAATTCCTGAAGATCGACGCCTTCGGCTTCCTTGACGTCGACAGCGGCGGTTCTTTCCTGCTCGGCCATGTTCAGCCCTCCGACTTGCTGCCATCATCAATCGCCTGGTCGGCGATTTTTGCCAAAAGGGGCTCGTTGTTCAAAAGCTGGGCGATACGCTTTTCGGCGTCGACGCGGCCATCCATGAAGCCCAGCAATTCCTCAAGCTGGCGGCGCATCTTCAACAGTTCGGCGAGCTGCGGAACCTGTTCGGCGATCCGGTCCGGAGCGAAGTCACCCATGCTCGTAAAGGTCAGGTCGACGGCAAGTTCCTCGTCACGCTCTTCGCCGGGCGGTTGGGGAAGCGTGTTCTTGATCCGCGCCTTGACCCGCGGGCTCAGTGCCTCCATGAAGCGCCCGAACCGGTTAGCGTCGGTTTCGACAAAGGTCCGGTCCCGCACGGATTTGAGTGCCTCTGGCGTTTGGGACGCACCGGCAAGATCTGCCATCACCCCCATCACGAAAGGCAGTTCGATCGTGGTCGGGCTGCCATATGTTTCCACTTCATAGGCGATCTGGACGCGAGGCGCCCTGTTGCGTTCGATTACCTTCGCCTTAGTTTCGCTCATTGGTGGTCACCTTTTGTCCCAGGGGCAGGTTTCTTGCTTTCCGAAACGCCGGCCAGAAGCCGGAATTCTTTCAGCCCGGAAGGAGCAAGGTCCTCCATGAGCTCGAGAAAATCCATTGGCACCATTCGCTTGATCCTGCGGGCCAGATGGGGAATGGGGCTTGATGGCTCCGTACGGTCGTAAAAAGCGATGATGAGGTCGATGCAGCGCGTGACTTCGTCTCGCGAGCTCAGGCGGGAGGGGAAGACTGTTGCCGGTTGGTTCGGTGCCTGGTCTGCCGCAGCGCTGGTGGCAGCCGACGCAGGTTCGTCGCCGGCAGTGTCCTCTTTCTGACTCTCCTGTTGCGCATTAAGCTTGGTACGCTCCAGGGTCGCCGCCACGCGCTGCAGAAACCGGCTCAGATCCGGCAGGGTAACGCGCAAGTCGCCGCCGATCTGCAGGTTGAGCGACTGTTCGGCCGCCTCCAGTGCTGCGACGGCAGCCCGTGCATCGGCGGCCAGCGCCGCGGCGTCATCAGCGGCCTGTTCGCCAAATGCCGCGCACCCGAACCGCACGCGATTGACCAATTGCTCATGTTCGCTGACGAGCGAGGCCTTTTCGGCCGCACTCAAACCCGGCGCCGCTTCGTTCAGGACGGTGCGGCTGTCGATCGCCCCCTGCTCCAGATCGCGTCCTGTCACCGGGCCAGCGCCACGAGCCGTAAAGAACGTCATTTTGCGCAGATCGCCGAGCAGGCCATCCTTGTCATTTTGAAGCTGGATCAGTGCGTTGATGCGACGAAGAGCGGCTTCGCGTGGAGGCAGGCCGTCGCGAAGCTCCGGATGCATTGTCTGCCAGTGCATGTCGAAGGTTTGGCCGATCAGCCTCAACCCCTCGGCGAGGCCGGCCAGTCCCCGCTCATTTGCAAGGGCACGCGTTACAATCACGAGCAGCCTGAGATCGCGCCCGTGCGTCCGCAGCTCCTCTGACTTGCGAAGCACGGTTGACCAGTCGACCGGCACTTCCGTTCGTGCGACGGGGTTGTTGCGTTCGTCGCGGCTGATTTCGATCTGGGGCTGTACGAGGCGTTCGAGCTCGTGGAATCGTCCGTCGTTCCGTAGGCTTTCGCCGGACGGGTTGTCACCGTTTATCGGATTCAACCAGAGCGCAGAGTCGAACAACAGATCCCCCGCTTTACCGAATATTCTTCTCGCGATCCTGTTTTAGCATAAATTTTCGCTCTGTACTAATGCCACTTATCGATGAGCGGCATTAATTCCGAGTGTCGATCAATCGGGTCGTCGTCGATAGGATCGAAACCTTCCCGCCGGCAATAACCGTATGTAAATCCTCGGCAAAGGACTTCGTGGATTCGGTCGTGGGGCGTAGCTGAGAGAATAGAGGGCGGTCGGTCTGCATCGCGATTATCAGGCTTCTGCCGAATGTATTGTCGACCGCGAAGGAAAGCTTTGCGGGATCGGTCGCTCCATCTGCGGTGGAGTAGGCGACACGGATGGTACGCATGCCATTGGACACCGTCCCGAGACCGGAAAGCGCGTTGTCCGGCCGCTTGATGTTGGGAAGAACGTTGAACAGATTGCCGGTGACATCGGCGATCGCGACCCAGAGATAACCCTCCGTGATCGTGGCCGGAGCCAGCACATCGATGACCGGATTGTCGCCGACCGAGTAGATGCCGGACATGTTCGGTTCGGACTTGTCACCATAACCGAGCACGATCGTTATCGGCCCTTGCGGCACCTCGGGCAACAATGACTGGACGACACACAACTGATTGTTGAGCACTGTCGTATCAAATCGCAGATCGCGATCACCTAGCCGCGGTGCCAGCGCTTGCCGGAGCGCTTCGATATCGCCGCTCTCCGCAACGTTTCCTCGAATGGCGACCGTCGAGCCAAGAGGAAAGTTTCCCCCTTCCGGTGGCTGAACGACAAGCGGACCGCAGGTCTCCAACGGTGCGATGGTCGATCTCAGCTGGTCGGTCGTCAGGCTTCTCGGTCCTGCGGCAATCCGCACGACAGCTTGATAGCCGGCGGCCTTGCTCGCCTCGCTGAACCGGTTGACGACAGTGTCACGTGCTGTCTTGTCGGGTGCAAGGCCGGTCAGGCGGACGGTGCGGTCCGAGACATCGAGCTTCCACTCGTCGAGCCCGTCGGCGGCGGCGAAAAAACCGTCGATGTCCTGTGCCCAGCGCTCGGAAGGTTCCCCTTTCGCAAGTGCAAGCGCATCCGTGGGTGCTGGCTGCCCGGCTGTGCGCGTAAAACCCGCCAATATCGCCTGTTGCTGGTCGGCATCGGGAGCAAAGCCGGACAAGGTCGCCTGGTGTTGCCCGTCGAGCCCGGCGCTGAGTTTATAGGGTGCCTGGATCGGGAGGCTTTTCACAAACAGGCTGTCGCCAAAGCCGGCAAACCAAAGTCCCGCGATAGCCGCGACGACAGCAATGGCTAAGATCGCCGGCCAGTGCCGCCTGCCTGGACTGGCGCCGCTCCCACCGCCCTTCTGGCCGCTGCGATCGGTCCGCAACATCTCCCCCACCTGCTTGACGACGGCCGCAGCCGTTGGCGGGCGTCGCGATGGGTCGGGTTGGGTGAGATCGTCGATCAACGCCTTGAGCGGCTCCGGAACGCCCGTTGTGTCCAGCCGGCGCTCCTTGTAGCGGACAACCTCCCCGGGACTCGTTCCGACGTTGGGAATTTTTCCCCGAAAGGTCGCAAGCAAGGATGCGCCGAGGGCGTAAAGGTCTGATCGCGGCTCGGCCTGCCCGTGCAATTGTTCGGGCGCTGCATATTCATATTTTCCGGCAAACTCTTTGCCGACGATTGTGCGTGCGCCCGTCTTGCTGTCCTTGGCAATGCCGAAGTCGATGATGACGGCTTCCTCCGGCCGGCCGCTGCGCAAGATGATGTTGTCGGGCGACAGATCGCGATGGACGATCTTGCGTTCGTGTGTCGCAACCAGGCCCTCCGCCACTCTTTGGGCCACGACCAGCAGGTCTCTGGAAGAAATCCCGCCGCGCTCGAGATAGTCGTTGAGTGGCGTACCTGCGACGTAATCCATGACCAGATAGACGTAACCCTCGGCTGTCTGGCTGCAGTCGGTATAACGCACGACCGCGTCATGCGAGATGCCGCGCATCTCCTCTTCCCGCTTCATCAATTCCAGATAGCCGGCATCGGCGGACAGCTCCCGCTTGAGTGCCTTGAGCGCCACGACACGGCCGGTGATCTTGTTGCTGGCGCGGTAGACTTCGCCCGTTCCGCCGCGGCCGAGCACACCCTCGATCTCGTAGGTATTGTTGAGGACCTGGTTCTTGCGAAAGATGTCACCGGGCAATGGGTCAATCATCTGCTAACTCCAAACCACGCGGTCACTATTCATCAAAGACATGCGGTTCGAATATTTGTCAAGAACACTATAATATGGCAGTTTGCCATTGAGATTGAAGACTAGGCTCGTTCATTCGAGAGCACCTGGCAGGAGCCGACCGGCATGCAGCAGAACGTGTCTTCTCACAGCTTCAAACGCAAAGAACTTATCGGCAAGCTCGATCCGATATGTCTGCGTGCATTCAAGGCGGCAGCCGACGCCGCCAAGCTTCGGGGCAATCCCTATGTCGAACTCGTGCATTGGATCGAGCAGCTGGCGCTCGTCGACCGCGCGGATTTCCAACTGATCCTTGCCGACGCTGGCGTGGACCTCGGGCGTCTTGCAGCCGACATGGCGCGGTCGATCGACAAGCTGCCCTATGGCGCGACGTCCATTGAAGAGTTTTCAGACCACATATTTCACGCTGTCCAGGAGGCCTGGAGTCTCGGAAGTCTTCAGTTCGGCTCAGAAGAGGTGCGCGGCGCTTACGTCCTTCTGGCCTGTAGAAAGGTACCGGTGCTTGATGGCTTGCTGTTGAAGATCAGCGGTGAGTTCGACCGGATCGACGCCGATTCCGTCCTTGCTCGCCTGGACGACGTACTCTCGCAATCGCTTGAAAATAAAGGCAGGCGCGAAGCTGGACAAGCGCCGCGAAAGGAACGACCGGCTGGCGGCGATTCCGCATTGGCCAAATATGCGACTGATCTGACCAGGCGGGCTCGAGAAGGCAAGATCGATCCGGTTGTGGGTCGCGACCCGGAAATTCGCCAGATCGTCGATATTCTCATGCGCCGACGGCAGAACAACCCGATCCTGACGGGCGAGGCCGGGGTCGGCAAGACCGCGGTCGTTGAAGGCTTTGCGCTTCGCCTTGCGGCAGAGGACGTGCCGCCGCCACTCAGAGGGGTGGCGCTCCACATGCTGGATGTTGGCTTGATGCAGGCCGGAGCGAGCGTCAAAGGCGAGTTCGAAAAACGCCTCAAGACGGTCATCGACGAGGTTCAGGCATCGGAGACGCCGATCATCCTCTTCATCGACGAAGCACATACGCTGATCGGAGCGGGCGGGGCTGCTGGAACGGGAGACGCCGCAAATCTTTTGAAGCCGGCATTGGCGCGCGGCGAACTTCGCACGATCGCCGCAACGACATGGGCGGAGTACAAACAGCACATCGAGAAAGACCCGGCGCTGACCCGGCGCTTCCAAGTGGTCAAGATTGAGGAACCCAGCGAAGAAAGCGCCGTTCTCATGCTGCGCGGCGTGGCGGGCATCCTCGAGAAACACCATCGGGTTCAGATCCTCGACGAGGCGATCGAAACGGCGGTCGGCCTTTCACATCGTTACATTCCGGCCCGTCAGTTGCCCGACAAGGCAGTCAGTTTGCTTGATACCGCTTGCGCGCGCGTGGCCG
The DNA here is from genome assembly GCF_002531955.1 of Rhizobium sp. M10. Classification (NCBI taxonomy): domain Bacteria; kingdom Pseudomonadati; phylum Pseudomonadota; class Alphaproteobacteria; order Hyphomicrobiales; family Rhizobiaceae; genus Rhizobium; species Rhizobium sp. M10. Next base: position 211,833 of record NZ_NWTA01000012.1, read on the forward strand.
TATCACAGCACGCAACGCCGGCCGAGGTTGAAGATCTTCTGCGACGCAAACAGGCTCTCGAGATCGAGCAGGGGATCATCGGCCGCGAAAGGTCCATCGGCATTGAGGTTGCAGAGCGTCAAGCTAGAGTCGACAACGCCCTTGGCGCGGTGGAGACGGCCCTAGCCGAGGCGCAAGCCCGCTGGGAAAAGGAACGGTTGCTGGTGTCTGATGTTCTCGACCTGCGGGCCAGGCTGCGCAGCGAGGGAGTTCCCCTGGATGCGGCGTTGTCGCAACCGGGCGCTACCGCGCCCAATCCGACGGTCCCCGACGAAAATTCCTCAGCGACCCCGGAAGGCGAAAAGGAAGCCCCCGACGGAAATGCCGACCTTGTGCGCCTAAGGGCGATGACGCAGGAACTCGCCGAAATGCAGGGCGAAACGCCATTGATGCTCCTGTCGGTAGACCGCAACGCGGTCGCCTCGGTGGTTCAGGACTGGACAGGTATTCCCGTCGGGCGAATGCTCGCGGGCCAGACTGAAAGGGCGCTCAAGCTCGCCGGAATTCTGGGCGAACGCGTTGTCGGCCAGGACCTTGCCATGGAAGCGATCGCACGCCGCGTAAGGACCAGCCGCGCAGGACTAGGGTCGCCGGAAAAGCCGGTCGGCGTTTTCCTGCTTTGTGGACCGTCCGGTGTCGGCAAGACGGAAACGGCGCTTGCCCTTGCCGAGGCGTTGTACGGCGGCGAACAGAACCTGATCTCCATCAACATGTCGGAATTTCAGGAAGCCCATACGGTTTCGACCCTGAAGGGAGCACCCCCAGGCTATGTCGGCTATGGCAAGGGAGGAATTCTGACCGAGGCCGTTCGCCGCAGGCCCTATTCCGTCATTCTGCTCGATGAGGTCGAAAAAGCGCATCCCGATGTCCACGAGATTTTCTTTCAGGTCTTCGACAAGGGAATGATGGACGACAGCGAGGGTCGACGGATTGATTTTAGAAATACACTTATATTGCTGACCTCCAATGTCGGTTCGGATGTCATCATGAAGCTGACCGGCAACGGGCTCTCCCGAACGCCAGCCGAAGAACTCGAAGCTGCGTTGCGGACACCGTTGCTGCAGGTGTTCCCGGCCGCCTTCCTCGGGCGCGTCATCGTCGTGCCCTATTATCCCCTCTCGGATTCGATGATCGAAGCAATCACTCAGGCAAATTTTGCGAAGATCGCAGAGCGACTGCGGAAGAGCCATAACGCCGAACTGGTCATAGGTGAGGGCGTTATCGACTTGATCAAGGCGCGCTGCACCGAAGTGGAGTCGGGTGGTCGCATGATCGATGCGATCTTGACCAACACGCTTCTGCCGGCCCTCAGCACCGGCATATTGAACTGGGCGCTGGATGGTAAACGCTTGACGAAGGCGACGGTCGGGGCATCTGCGGAAGGCTTCAACTACGCCTTTGAATAGCGCTCAGATGGCATTTGCGGCAGCTGTGCGTCTTTAGCTGACTGCCTGGAATTCGACACGTCGGTTCTCGTCAGCTTTCGGCGTTTGTGGATCGAGCGGAAACTGCTCGCCAACGCCAACAGCCTCGAGCCGTTCACGAGGAATATGACAATCCTCTGTGAAGAAGCGCGCCACTTCCCTTGCACGCAGCGTCGAGAGATTCTGATTGTACCTCGCTCCGCCGGAGGCATCGGTGTGACCGACAATGCGAATGAGCTTGATATCCATTTCTTTCACCACACTGCAGAGCTTCTGCAGCATCGGCTTTTGCTCGGGTGCGATGGCAGAGGAATCGAAAGCAAACTGCACGCGGTAGTTAACCTGATCATCGTCAGGTAGCTTCCAGTATGTCTGCGGTGTTGTTATCGTCGCTGCTGCAGTTGTTGGTGAAGTCGCCGCCGGCCCCTGTCCGGAAGTCGGACTGGCCTCGACAGTCTCCTCTTTAGCCGGATTTGCCGAAGCGTCCGGATTGCTGCTCGCTTGAGTGGAGCCGATCTTGGCCGGCGTGGTCTCGGGCGTGGCGATCGGCACTGGCGTTGCCTCCGGCGCAGGCCCGGAATTGGTCAGCACGAGGCCGCGGGACGGCCCCAGCTTGGCGGCTTTGAACAATTCCATTTGCCTCTGGAAACGTTCCTTGAGCGCCGTCTCGTTCAGTTCCTGTGCACGCAATTCACTTTGTAACGTGAAGAATAAAGCGAGAGACACCAGCAGCTTCAAAGTCAGCAGGCGCTTCATTTTAGGTTCCTCTCGGCAAAAATGTTTCGCCTGGCCAAAAAATTACTATAGGATGTTCGTGGGTGCAACCGCTTCCGTGGCGGTCCTCACGGCGGAGCGAATGATGAGGTTCTTCCGGTCATGACCCCGGAGTATCCCGATAGCCCATCGACGCGGGTCCCGAGCTGGCCGGGCAGGCCGAAAGGGGCCGGGCTGAGCCACACCGGTCATGTTCGCAACCGCAACGAGGACGCGATACTCATAGATCCCACAGGCTTGCTTTGGGCCGTTGCCGACGGAATGGGCGGTTATGGCCACGGCGACGTCGCGGCAGGCCTGGTGATCGAGCATCTAGCCCTGCTTCCCCATGCGCCAATTTCGAGCGCCGATCTGGTGGGCGCGCTCGAGGCCGCCAATTCCGCCATTCGGCGATGGGCAACCTCGGCCGACGTGGCACAGATGGGTGCAACCGTGGTGGCTGCGCTTCTGCACGGCGGCACTATTTCGCTTGCATGGGCGGGCGATAGCCGGGCCTACCGCTGGCGGGATCGAGAATTACAACAGCTGACGCGTGATCATTCGGTCGTGCAGGAGCTTCTCGACGATGGGCGCCTTTCTCCCGCTGCGGCCTGGCAGCACCCGCAAGCGCATGTTGTAACACGCGCTATTGGAGCGTCCGATCATCTTGTCGTCGAAACCACCGAAGTTTCGTTTTGCCCGGGTGATGTCCTCATTCTTTGCTCTGACGGGCTAACCGACTGTGTGGCGGACGCCGAGATCGCTGCCCTTACGAATGCCGGTTCAACCCCGGCGGCGACCTGTCAGCGATTGATCGATGCTGCTCTCGGTAACGGTGCCCCGGACAACGTCTCAGTGATTGTCGTCCAGATTGATGGAGCTGCGATATCTTGAGGCCAATGAATGCCATCGCGGCCATCGTCATCGGCATGAGCATCATTCTCGCAGCCGTCATCTTTGCGTTTGTCGGAAACCTCTTGCAAGATACGGAGCGTGATCCGAATGCGGGCAAGATAGATCGGCTCACACAGCAACTTGCCCAGCAGGACAGTGAAATTCGGGGGCTGCGCTCTGAATTGAACACCCTCAAAGGACAGATGGCGGATGTCGGCGGCAGGGTGATGGAGTTGGAAAAAGCTCCACCTCCCGAGCCTGCTCAGACAGCCCCTGTCATCAATCCGCAAGCCATCCAACAGACAGAACCTTCCCCCCTCTTCACGGACCAGTTCGGCGGTATGGCACCGCGTGAGGAAGAAGGAAATCTGACTGAACCGATGCAACTGGCTAAGAAGCGTTTCAACGAGAATGTCATACGCCCGACCCCGGCCGTGTTGCGACAGATATTGGGCGAACCGAGAAGCACCTATTCAACCACCTGTGCACCGGTCACCAATCCCAAATTGTTGCATGCACTCGAAACCCGCGACGTCGGCGGTATTCGTCTGACCATGATCAGGCCAGCGCTCGATTCGCTTCAGCAGATCATGGCGCGCCTAAAAAAAGAAGAGCCCGACATCTATGCCGCAATCGGAACCGCGGGCGCGCTCTGTGCAAGGTATGTACGTGGGTCGGCGAAGTCGGTGTCCTCACATGCGTGGGGGGCGGCCGTAGACCTGACGCTCAAGAAGAACCTCGACAACATGGGCGATAACAGCACGCAATTCGGGCTTGTGGTGCTCGCGGAGTTCTTCAACGAGGCTGGCTGGTATTGGGGTGCGGGCTATAGCCGCGAAGATTCTATGCATTTCGAGGTAGGCGAGGCGCTGCTGCGAAAATGGGCGGCCGAGGGCAAGCTGTGAAGAGCGTTTTCGAACCGCCGGGTCCAGCCGCTATGCAGGGAGATGTGCTCGCCGCCCTGGCGCAGCCGCTGCTGGATCTTGCAAAACGGGCCGAAAGCGAAAAGAACCCGGATCCACGCGAGCTTGCGGCAATGGCACGGACCCTCGTCGCCGCGTTCGAAACGGAAGCACGGCGCAGGAAGGTCCCCCAGGACTGGCTCCTGGATGCGCGCGATGCCCTTGTTGCTTTGGTTGATGCGCGAGCGCGCAACAATCCGGCATTGTCAATCCGAAAGTGGGAGCGCGCGCTGGCCGCTGCTCTTCCAATTGGGGGCGTTATGGCGGCCGGCAGCCTCGCCGAACGCGCGCGGGCGGCAGCGAAGGCAGGGCCGGCGAGCCGGGATCTCGCCCGCTTCCTCGGTCACTGTAGCGACGCTGTCCAGGCGGCCCTTCTATCGGGCACACGGCATAAAACCCTCGCGGATCGCGGTCTTGCTGCTCTTGTGATCGGACTTTTCCTGGCAATTCTGGCGGTTTGGGCAGGATGGGCGGAATGGCGGTTTGGTGAGCGGCTTTTGTCGCAACTGCCCGATGTCGCACGTGTCGTAGAAGCCGGACGCATGGCAACACCGGCGGCGCGCGCAGCCCAACTCGATGCATTCCTTGCAGGAGTTCGACTTGTTGAGCAGGATGCGCAGCGTTCACCCCTTGGTCTCATTCATCGTTTAGGGATTTTCGATCCAGCAGAGGCCGCACGCCGGCGCTATGGCCAAGCCGTCGACGCCCTGGCCAGCGGCCCGCTTGCTGAAGCCCTTGGTGTTGCTCTCGCCACGGAAGGGGAGGCGACCGCACTTTACGATTCCTTACGCGCCTGGTCTATCTTGAAGGGCACATCGGACTGGCAACCGCGGTTCCTGGCGGGCTGGATCGAAGATCGAGCCCAGACATTTCCCGGACTTGCCGGCATGGCAATGCATGTCGCTGCCATGTCCGGACCTCCAACAGATCTTGAAGAGCCGGATCCCGAAGCAATTGCTCAAGCAAGACAGTTTGCTTCAGAGGGTTTTGCAAACGAGCGCGCCATGCTGGAACTCGCCCGGGCCGAGAAAACTGCGGGCCTGCCTGCCTGGTCTCTCGGGCAGGCAGCACCTGGTCTCGACAGGATATTGATCCGCAGGTCCGGACTGCCCATCGAGCAGGCCGTGCCCGGTCTTTACACTGAGGCAGGATGGGCCCACGCGCGCTCTGGTGCTGCAGAAGAGGCGATCGGGAAGGCGAAAGCCGAAACTGCCATCCTCTTACACGCCGGAGCCGAGACAAGCGCTGATGCAGTCATGGACCTCCTTCAGAAGCGCACGCTGGAGACGTGGTCTCAATACCTCGGCGATCTTCGTGTTCGGCCATTCACCGACCAACCGAGCGCGGTTATTGTCAGCGGTGTGCTAAGCGCCACCAACTCACCGCTCTCGGCCCTGATCCGTGAGGCATGGCGTCAGGCGGGGGGCACCGACCGCAGCCGCAGCCATGCGAACCAGCTTCGAATTGCCGCGACACTCGGACCTGCCATCCAATTCGTGGAGCAGGGTCGCATGTCGGAAATCTCGCGCCTCTTTGTGTCGCTGAATGTCGCGCTTGCTCTTCTCGACGGAAATTCCGAAATCGGTAAAAAGTCGCTGATGGATGCGCAGGAGCGTGCCAATTCTGTTGTCGCCCTGCAGCAAGCGCCGCTCCTCGTCGTACAAATGGTCGAAGACGTGATCTCGCAGACGGCATCTCCAAAGGCGGTAGAAAAGGCCGAAGATCCTGTCCCGACAGCAAAGCCGCTAGGGGCTTGGGGCGAGATCGCTATGGCTTGCCAGGCTGCTGTCGCGGGCCGTTATCCGTTCTTTGACGGGTCGGACGCGGATATGGCTGAAGTCGCGCGCATTTTCGCGCCCAAGGGTCTCGTGGAGACCTATTTCCGGACGCAACTGGCGCCTTTGATGGATATATCAACGACGCCGTGGCGCTGGAAACCGGGAGCACGGCTTTCTGGTTATGCGCCCGAGAGTGCAACGTTCTTTCAGAAAGCTTCCGCGATCGGCGACGCGCTCTTTCGTCAGGGAACCTCGCCGCATCTCCCTGTATCGCTGGAGGCACTTGCACAACGCGGTGCGGCTACCATCTCGATCGGCGGCGCACACGCGCCGGTTACCACATCAGGCGGGGCAGTGACCTTTAGCTGGCCGGGCGATCTGCCATCACGCGGCTTCGAAATCTCCTTCGATAGCGGTAGCGCGGTTGAGAAAAAAAGCACGCCCGGGCCGTGGGGTCTGCTGCGCTTTCTGGACGGGTCCCGCTTGCGGCCACGCGACGGCGGCCGGCGGTTTCTCATAGACGTGCGGGCAACCGGCGCACGCGCCTACCTGCAGATGTCGTTCGCCGAGCCTGCCAACCCCGTCTCCGTGCGCATTCTAATGCGGGAACTGACATGTCCATCGAGCCTCTGACGTCACCACGGATTTAGCGACGGAGGCACTTGTCTGACAAAGTCACGTATGCCTCTCCGGCGGGCGACATCCCTTTCGCACTTGACGGCAAATCAAAGTTACTTAATCTAAGCTCCGGCAGGACCCGCTGGGAGGAGGGGCCGGCATATCGCGATCTCTGTCGCACCATCTTCATCTCCCAAAGCCATGACTCCGGATCGTTCGCCGCCGATTTTTTCAACAGGGATAGACCATGCCTCTGACCATTGCCCAACGCCTCGATCGCCTCAAAGTCCGCATCGCCGAGTTGGCGCATTGGCGGGATCGGCAGAGTAGCCCGATCGACGGCTGGACCTTCGAGGGCGAGCCGATCGGCCATCAGCAGGATTGGCCGCATCGCCAGGGCGTCGTGCATTTCGCTGCAAGCGCCGAGGCGCCGGCGGGCTGGCCGCTCGAGGATATCCGCCTGCAGCTCGATCTCGGCGGCGAGAGCCTGATCACGCTGAGCTATCCGGATGGCCAGAGCGAGACATTCGGGCTCGATCCCTATCATCAGGAATTTCCGCTCAAGGGCCGCCGCTTTTCGATCGCGACGGAAAGCGTCGCGCGTTTTCCCTTCGGCGAACCGAACCGCGCGCCGAGACTGAACAAGGCCCGCTTCATCTGGCTCGACGGTCCGGCCCATCGCCTGCATCTTCTGTTGAAGCAGGTTTCTGAGGCGATCGAGGTGCTTGGTGATCATGAAGTCGTGCCGCATCTGGTCGATGCCGCCGAGCACGCCTTGCGCAGCCTCGACTGGCCGTCGGATACCGCCGCTTACGTCTCCCGCACCGCCGATGCCGTGATGCAGCAGAAGATCTGGGAATTGCCGGAGCTTGAGGCGAACCCGGCGGGTCTCACCGACGAGCAGAGTGCTTCGGCGGCGTCCGCCTTCGAGGCCCTGACGACGCGGCTGAAGGAATTGCAGAAGCGCTATCCGCCGAATGGCGAATTGCTGCTGACCGGCCATGCGCATATCGACCTCGCCTGGCTCTGGCCCTATCGCGAGACGCGGCGGAAGATGCGGCGCACGTTCAACACGGCGCTGTCGCTGATGGAGCGCTCCGACGATTTCCGCTTCAACCAGTCGACCGCCCATTATTACGCGCAGATGGAAGAGGAGGATCCGGAACTTCTCGAGCGCATCAAGCAGAAGGTCGCGGAAGGAAAATGGGAAACCGTCGGCGGCATGTGGGTGGAGCCCGACACTAACATGCCGACCGGCGAAAGCCTCGTCCGCCAGGTTCTTTACGGCCAGCGCTATTTCGAAAAGACTTTCGGCTTCCGTCATACGGTGTGCTGGCTGCCGGATTGCTTCGGTTTCTCAGGCGCGCTGCCGCAGATCCTGAGGCAGGGCGGCATGGACAGCTTCTTCACCATCAAGGTCAATTGGAGCGAGACCAACCATATTCCCTCCGATCTTTTCTGGTGGAAGGGCCTCGACGGCAGCCAGGTGCTGACCCACACCTTCGACAATCCGATGCAGGGCTACAACGGCTTCGTGCAGGCCGATTGCTACGTGCCGACCTGGAAGAATTTCCGCGGCAAGGTGCAGCATCACTCCTCGCTTCTCGCCGTCGGCTATGGCGACGGCGGCGGCGGCGTCACGCCCGAAATGGTGGAGCGCGAAGTGCAGCTGCGCGATTTCCCCGCCATCCCGCAGGCGCGCTGGGGCACGGTCAAGGGCTTCTACGAGCAGGCGCACGGCACGGCACGGGAAAAGAATCTTCCCGTCTGGGACGGCGAAATCTATCTCGAATTGCACCGCGCCACGCTGACGTCGCAAAGCGGCGTCAAGCGCATGCACCGCCACGCCGAACGCGCGCTGATCACCGCCGAGACCCTGGCTTCGCTCGCGCATTTGCTGGGCGCCGACAGGCCCAAAAGCCTTGAAGCGGATTGGCGGGTGGTGCTGAAGAACGAGTTCCACGACATTCTGCCGGGCTCGAGCATCCGCGAGGTCTATCAGGATGCCGAGCAGGAGCTCGGCGGTGTCATCGACCATGCCAAGGCCGAACAGGCCAAGGCCTTGCAGGCACTGTCGGCCCATCTGCCGAAAGGTAGCGTCGGCGATGCGCTTGTCGTCGTCAATCCGTCGCTTGCGCCGCGGCCGCTGAGCGCCACGCTTGCCGACGGCACTGTCGTCTCGGCCGCCGATATCGTCGCCCCTCTGTCCGTTGCGGTCTTCGACCGGCAGGTGCTGAAGCCGGCGGGCGGGCTGAAGGCAGGTTCCGATCGCCTCGAAAACGATCATCTCGCGGTCGTCATCGGCAGGGACGGTGCGGTTGCGAGCCTCGTTCATAAGGCGAGCGGCCGCGAAGCGGTCGACGGCTCGGCAAACCAGCTCTGGGTCTATCCGGCCGACAAGCCGCGCAATTGGGACGCCTGGGATATCGATGCCGATTATGCCGAAAAGGCCGTCCGTCTCGAAGCGCCCGAAAGCATCTCGCTCGTCGAAAGCGGCCCGCACCGCGCGGCGATCCGTGTCGTTCACCGCTACCGCAATTCGAGCGTCACCCAGACCTATGTGCTCAGCGCCAATGCCAAGCGGCTCGACATTGAAACGACGATCGACTGGCATGACCGCCGCACCCTGCTGCGCACCCTCAACCCGGTCGATGTAAAGGCCCGCAAAGCAACATTCGAATGCGCCTTCGGCATCGTCGAGCGGGCGACACACACCAACACCTCCTGGGAACAGGCAATGTTCGAGGCCGTTGCCCATCGTTTCGTCGATATCAGCGAGCCGGGCTTCGGCGTGGCGCTGCTCAACAACGCCAAATACGGTCATAGCGCCCGCGGCAATGTGATCGGCATGAGCCTGGTGCGCGGACCGATCTATCCGGATCCGCTGGCCGACGAAGGCGAGCAGAGCTTCACCTATGCGCTGATGCCGCATGACGGCGCATGGCATGAGGGCGGCGTTCTCGACGAGGCAATCGATCTCAACCAGCCGCTCGTCACAGCGGAAGCTCAAGACCTGTCAGCCGGCACTTTCGCGCCGCTCGCTGTCGACGGCACTCCCGTTGCCTTCTCTGGCCTGAAGCCGGCGGAAGAGGGGGATGGCCTGATCCTGCGCCTCTATGAACCTGCCGGCCGGCGCGGCCGCCTCTCCCTTGCGCTGCCGTCCGGATGGTCGGCCTCGCAGCCGCTCAACATTCTCGAAGAGCCGATGGAGCGGAAAGGACCTGCCGAGATCATGCCGTTTGAGATCAGGACCTGGAAGCTGCAAAGGGCCTGAGACTGCTGTTGAAAGATGACGCCTGGAACAGGATGATTTTAGGCCCGGCCGGCCTAAAAGCCGAATCCTGTTCTAAATTAAAGAGTTAGAGCATGATGTCGTCCGAAAACCGCTCACACTTTTCGGCATCA
>NZ_NWTA01000013.1:0-215594 GCF_002531955.1 Rhizobium sp. M10
TGCTCTCGTTGATCGCATAGCTGTAGGCGCCCGATGCATTGAGCACGAGACTGCCATAGGTGCCGTTCAGCGCCGAACCGAGCGTGCCCGACGTCGCACCGAAGACCACCGCCGTAACGGTCTTGGTATCACCGGAATCCGGATCGGTGTCGTTGGTCAGCACGTTGCCGCTCGCAACCACACCGCCCGAACCATTGGCCACCCCGCCCTTCTCCGTCGCGTTCCCCGCATCGGCAACCGCCGTCGGCGCCCTGTTCGAGCTCGGCGTCGTGAACATCACATCGACCCAATAGTTTGTCGACTGGAAGGTGCTCGAGGGGAACAGGCTGTTGTTGCCATAGCGGTAGACGCCGTTGCCGCTGGCCGGCGCCGTCAACGGACCGCTGGTCACATTTGAGGTGAAGTAGTTGGTGGTCGTCGAATAGTGACCGGTATTCGTGTGGTAAGATGCAGTGTAGGTTTGTCCGGCCGTCAGTGACACCGGACTGGTGAAATAGGCAGTCTGCCAGCCGCTGGTGGTCTCGTTCGTGAAGGTGAGAGTCGCAAGCCGCGTGCCGGTGCTCGACCATAGTGAACCGGTATGCGTGCCGGTATCCTGGTCGCCCTTGTAGAAGCGAATGCCGGTGACGGTGCCTGCCACGGAGGTCTGGAATTTGACGCCGAGTTCGACGGCTGAGCTATCGTTGGTGTTGACGACCGCCGGCGTCGCCGAACCGAAGAGCGACGTGTAATTCGGCCCGCTGACGGTGACCGTGCGTCCCGCCGAAGGCGTTTCGAGATTGATGCTGTCGTCGACGGCCCGCGAACGGATCGTATAGCTGCCTGCCACTTGTGGCGACCAACTATAAGTCCAGTTCTCATCGCCTGTCGCCGGATGCCAGCTCGCTCCGTTGTCGGTCGAAACCTCGACACCGGCGATGACACCGCCGCCCGTGTCAGCCGCGGTACCCGAAATCGTGACGGTGGTTCCAACAGCCGCCGTGGCGGGCACCGTAATGACGGAGGTCGGCGCAACATTATCCGTGGAACCGGTTGAGGCGACGAGCCCGGATTGCAGTGTTCCCGGCTGAATGCCCATATCGGCGAGCAGATTGACCATTGCCTGCTGCACGCGCGGGTCCGTCGGCGTCGCCTGGAGGTCGTGATTGTCGCTCAGGCCCCAGGCCCAGTAGACGGTGCCGGCGCCGAACACCAGCGCGCCGCTCGGAGCGCGATAGAGTGTCAGATTATGGGTCGAGACGCCATTGCCGGTCGTGTTTCCGTAATCGAGCAAATAGGTGCTGACCGGAACCGTCGTCGATGACAGCTTTACGAGGCCGGCTGGATCGAAGCCGTTATCGACCGCTTCGTCCCACTCGTAACCAAGATAGTTCTTGGTGAGCGTCGCCGTCTGGCCGGGCTGAAGGTTGGCGACGCTCGTATTGCGCCAGAAACGCAGATTGGCGTCGTCATAGGGAATAGTAATCGCCTGAAGATTGTTGCCGACATCGTCGACCTTGAACAACTGCCCGGTCAGTGAGTTTTCCGGGTTTCCGCCGCCGATCGCAGGTGGGCTGAGACGCGGATCGCGGAAGGTGCCTGTCCATTCGTTGGAAGGGTCGATGCTGGCGCTGGGCGACCATGTCTCCTTGTAGGAGATCAGCGTGCGATAGGGCGTGGCGTCGGCGCTATAGGCATTGCCCCAGCGGGTGCGCCAATAGACCTCGTTGCCACTCCAGAACTGCAGGTTGACGCCCGCGTCGCGTGCGGCCTCGACATTGGCGCGTTGCTGGCCGGACCAATATTCGTCGTGCCCGGCATCGATATAGGTCTTGTGATTGAGCAACAGGCTGCCATAACGGTCGGCGTCGACACCGGACATGTACGAAACATCGTAGCCGTTCTGCTCCAGCCAGTAGATGCCCGCATATTCGGCGCCGAACAGATAGTCCTGCGGACCGGCAAAAGTGCCGACCCCGCCGCGGGTGGCAATCGGTCTGTTGTAGCTGACCGCATAAGCGCGACCAGCACCCTGCCCCGTCGCCGGCCCGTTGCCGCCATAGAAGTTTGCGCCGCCCCAACCGTTGTAGGCCTGCCAGGTTTGGTCGGCGGTCTGGAAGACGATGTCGCTTTGGCTGCTGTCGTCACGCACGATGAACGGGATATGATTTGAGCCGGAGGTGCCATCCTGACGCACGAGCTTGGCGATATAGACGCCCGAGACGGCATCCTCAGGTACGGTCCACGACGCCGAAACAGCCCAGTTCCCCGCGTCCACCGTGCCCGTGGTGGCATTGCGCAACGGATTGGGCTGGGTCTGCAAACCGGTGTGCTGCATGGTCGCGACCTTGCGGGCCCCCATGCCGCCATAATAGCCGAGCCGGTAGATATCGATCCGGTAGTTGGTGGAATTCGTGTTGATCTTGAAGCTGATCGTCTTGCCGTTGTCGACGCTGATATCGGTCGCGAACCCTTCGATGTTGGAGCTACCGGCACCGACGATGCCCCACTCGCTTTCCGGATTACCCGGCTTCTGATTTTCCAGGACGATCGCGTTGCTGGCCGCAGCGGCCGCGGCTGCCTGATTTTGTGTCGTCAGCGACCGCTGTGTCGTCGGTGACGTCGTCACCGAGCCGGAAAGGATGCCGACACCCTTCGTGGTGGTGCCCTTTCCGGTCTCACCGCCGCCCGGCAAGGATCCGTTCAAGGCCGTTGTTTCCGTCCAACTTGCCGTTCCGCGCCAGCCCGAGAGGGGCGACAGGTTTCGATCGAGAAGCGGGTCGCTGATCGAGGCGGCAATGGCCCGCTTGGCCGTCGACACAAAGTCCGGCCCTTCGGTCAGCTTGGTTCCCGGCAATTGCCCGTCCTGTTGGAGCATGGCGCCGCCATGCGCCCAATCGAGAATTCGCGTGGGGGACGTAAAGTAGCCGCACCCGCACACACCAAAGGGCATGCCGAACGCCAGTGAATTCGCTCCAGCATGCTGGGCGCTCGCCTGCGCTGACGGGCTCGATTCGAGAATGACGACGTTGCCCGACTGCGCACGCTCGCCCGCCACCGAAGCAGACTCGTGCCCCGAACCTGTCGGTGCGGGGCTTTGCGGCAGATACGGAGCCAGAGGATCGTCGCCGATGAGGTTCATTCCAGCGTAGGCGCGATAAGGCGGCGATTGATATCCGAATGCAACCCCGTTCGCCTTCACGTTGAAGCCTGCAAAACCCGGCGCATGGGCGAACAACCGCGACGCAACCGTGTCGCCTTGCCGGTCCCCCGTCTCGCCATTTGCTGCGAAAGCGTTGGACAAGGCCGGCAGTGGGTGAGCGATACTGTCCTGACCGTCCGGATCGGCGATCACGCCCGTCCGATGTTCAGCGTCGTGCTCGTTGAGCGCCGGCTTATTGTTGGGATCGTCGACGAGCGTGCCATCATACTTGTTTCCATCCGCTGTTTGCGAGGATGCCGCAAGTTGCGCACTATCCGCGCGCCTTTCGGCAGGCTTGCGTGGCTTTCCCTTTTCGCCGGCGGCCAACCACCGAGGAATCAACGAATCCACCAGGAGTGAGCGCGACGTCCACCGACGAGCGTTGCGATACATGGCCGGCACCTCTCGCGTGATTAACGGGACCGAATCTATAAGAATCGTTCGGCATGCGGCCCTGAATTGTAGTCGAAAAACACCCGGGTATGTCCTACGCCTTTCGCTCTACTGGCGGCATCCTTTGGGCAAACGGCCTCGCTTCCCGCTGAGGCGCTGGATCAGAGGCACCAGGGCGAAGTTCAGCGCGCCCTGTGCAGGCTCGAAGCCGCGGCAGTGGCGACGCCGCCGGTCATCATCCGGCAAAAACGACGATCCGAGCAGAAAGGCGCTGCCGGCAAGGTTGCGGCTCCTCAAAGCGAGCCCGCCTATTCCTGCGTGCAGAACCTGTTGATTTTCCCCGGTCTATAGCTTCGCGTCGCGCCGAGGATATATGTTTCTACCCAATTTAGCCTGAAGCACCTCCCCACCTCATCAATATTGATGTGGCAAAGCAAACGACCTCCACCTTCCTCAAGGCTTCGCCAGACTGCACACTGGCGATGCAGCGTCGGACTTCGCGTCCGGCGTTCGAACAGCGTTCAGGCATCGTATCAGCGTCCGTGTAAGAATGTTTTGCAGGCGAGCCATGTATATCAATCTTTCGCACCGCACCCCGCGCGCGTTCTTTCGCGCGACGTTCGTCATCAGTGCACTCGTCTTTCTTGCCGGAGCTGTACCGCCAGCTCTCGCCGACAGCTCCCCCTTGACTCCACAAACGAAGATCCGCCTGACGGTCGTGCAATGGATACCGTCCAAGGGCCAGTTTGAACGATGGGATGGGATTGGCGGCGAATATACGGTTTCGGATGCAGGCATAGTCTCCCTGCCCTTTCTAGGGTCGCTGGCGGTTGGAAATCTGGACAATGAGGGCCTCACCAACGAGATCGGCAAGCGCCTTCAGGCGAAGATGGGTCTGGCCCAGGCACCTGCCGTGACTATCGATATCCTCAACTATCCCTCCATTTACGTCGTCGGAGACGTGATGGCGCCGGGAGAATACAAGTTTCACTCCGGCTTGAGCGTCCTGCAATCGCTCGCCATGAGCGGCGGCCCGTTGCGGGCTGCGGCGCAGCAGCAATCGGAGACGATCAAGCTTGCCGGCGATCTGCGCGAAATCGACCACGCGCTGCTGCGCAGTGCGGCAAAGCTCGCGCGGCTGCAAGCGGAGATGACCGGCGCCAAGGAGATCGTCTTCGATCAACCGCCCGCTGCCGACCGGCAATATGCCGAGAGTATCTACCAGGAGGAGCGGGTCATTTTTCAGGCCCGTGCAAGCGCGCTGGACAAACAGTCGGTGGCCCTCGTCGAATTGCGCAATCTCTTGAACGCGGAAATCGAGACGCTGGAAGAAAAGCTGAAAGGCTCGGACGACAACATCCAGTCGGTCGAGGACCAGCTGACGAGCGTGAGGACGCTGGTCCAGAAGGGCCTGACGATCACCTCACGCCAGATGGATCTGGAACGATTGCTGACCACCTATCGCTCCGACCGGCTCGACCTCGTCACCGCCATCATGCGGGGTCGCCAGGCGATCAATGAGACGACGCGCAATCTCGAGGGACTTTCCGACAATCGCCGCAGCGACAACGCTTCCGAGGTGCAGGCGGAGAAGGCCAATCTCGATCAGCTCAAACTGAAGCGCGACACCACGCAACAACTGCTTCTCGAAGAAGTGTCGAACGGCGCGAGCGTAATGAACCGCAGCGACGAACTGCCGCTGACGTTCAGTGTCAGCCGGCGCCACAAGGGTGAGGTCAATCAGTTCCCGGCCTCCGAAACGACGGAACTGGCGCCGGGCGACGTGGTCAGGGTCACCCGGGCCCGCTTCGCCGATGCACCATCCAAAGACGACGCTGCGCTGCCTGTTCAGACAGAGGCGCATGTCAGTCAGGCAAGCCGGTGATCAGCGAAAAGCATGTGCTGCAATCGAGCCCGCGGCGGGCGATTGAACGTCGGCCCGGGGTAAACGGCTGGGGCTTTCGATGACGTTGAGGATGATCCCGCCCAGCAGCCCGACCTACACCCAGATCCTCAAATCGACGATGCTGATGGGTGGCTCTTCCCTCGTCAACGTTGCGCTCGGCATTATCAGAAACAAAGCCATGGCTGTCATGCTTGGGCCGGAAGGCGTGGGACTGATGGGCCTTTACGGGTCGATCCTCGACATCGCCCAGGCGATTGCCGGGCTCGGCGTGGGCAGCAGCGGCGTGCGCCAGATTGCCGAAGCTGCAGGCACCGATGACGCGGAAAGGATCGCACGATCGGCAACAGTGCTGAGGCGCATATCGATGGTGCTCGGACTGCTCGGTGCGCTCCTTCTCGCCGCCCTGGCATTTCCCGTCTCGAATTTCACTTTCGGCGACTACCAGCATGCCGGCGGCATTGCATTGCTGTCATTGGCAATCTTCTTTCGGCTGGTCTCTGCAGGGCAGACAGCACTGATCCAGGGCCTGCGGGGCATTGCCGATCTTGCCCGCATCAACGTGCTCGCCGGGTTTTTCGGCACGGCCGTCAGCATCCCGCTGATCTATCTGTTCGGCCTGCAGGCGATCGCCCCGTCCCTCGTGGTGATTGCGGCGGCTTCAATCCTTCCGACCTGGTGGTACAGCCGGCGGATCTCACCGCATCCCTCGCCAATGCCCACGCGCCAGTTCGGCCGGGAAGTGTCTGCACTGCTAAGGCTCGGATTCGTCTTCATGGCGAGCGGGCTCCTGACCTTCGGTGCGGCTTATGCCGTCCGCCTCATCGTGCTGAAGGAGGGCGGCGTCATGGCGGCTGGATTGTACCAGGCGGCGTGGGGCCTCGGCGGTCTCTATGCCGGCTTCATCCTGCAGGCGATGGGAACGGATTTTTATCCGCGCCTGACCGCGGCAGCCGACAACAATGCCGAATGCAATCGGCTGGTCAATGAACAGGCGGAAATCAGCATGCTGCTCGCTGGCCCCGGCCTGCTCGGAACGCTGACGCTCGCGCCGCTCATGATGAACCTGTTCTATTCGGCAGATTTTCATGGCGCAGTCGATCTTCTGCGCTGGATCTGCCTTGGCATGATGCTGCGGATTATTTCCTGGCCGATGGGTTTCATCGTCGTTGCCAAGCATACCCAGGCGATTTTCTTCTGGACGGAAGTTGCAGCGGCGGTCGTGCATGTCGGGCTTGCCTGGCTCTTGGTATCGCTGCTCGGCACCCAAGGGGCCGGCATGGCGTTTTTCGGCCTTTATGTCTGGCACAGCATCCTGATCTACGTGATCGTGCGGACACTGACCGGTTTTCGCTGGTCCGCCGCCAATCGCAGACACGCGCTGCTTTTCCTGCCCGCATCGGGACTGGTGTTCCTGATGTTCTCGATCGTGCCGCTCTGGCCGGCGACGATGATCGGCTTCGTCGCCGTCATTATCTGCGGGCTCTATTCGCTGCGTATGCTGATCGACCTGCTCCCGCCGGAGTCCGTGCCGGCAATCATCCGCGGCTGGATCACGAAATCCGCATAACGAGCAATGCGCGCATCCGCAGATACGCGCATTGTTGGTTATGCAGATTTATCGTGTCGGGCAAATGCCGGTTCAGGCGACTGCGACATCCATGGCACGTTGATCGCCGGCGGCTCCGACGGTCGCTTCCGCAAGGGCTGCGCGAAGTGCCTCAACAACCCGGTCCATGTCAGACGCCGTCATCTGGGCGTAAAGCGGCAGGATAATCGTTTGCTGCTGCGCAGATGTGCTTCGCGTCAGGCTCGTGGCAGCGCGGTGGGTGCGCTCACCGGAATAGGCTCCCTCCAGGTGAATGTTCATCACACCACGCCGGGTCGAGATGCCCTGGTCGAGCAGACTCTGCATGACGGCCCGCTGGTCGACCGTGTCGGACAACCTCACGCAGAAGCTCTGCCAGTTGCTCCGCGCCCAGCCCGGCTCGGCCGGCAGAGAAAGCCCTGAAATCGTCGACAGACGTTCGCAATATTGCTCAGCAAGCAGCCGGCGCTGGGCAACCAACTCCGGCAGCCGCCGCAGCTGCTCGCGTCCGACGGCGGCCTGAAGGTCGGTCATCCGGTAATTGTAGCCCAGCTCGTCATAATCCTCGAAAATCACCTGCTTCGAGCCGTGGCGGACGGCATCGGTGACGCTCATGCCATGCTGGCGCCACAGCCGGAATTTCCGGTCATATTCGGCATTGGCCGTGGTCAACATGCCGCCATCGCCCGTCGTGACGACCTTTCTCGGGTGGAAGGAGAAGCAGGCAATGTCGCCATGCGGCTTGCCGATCTTTTCCCAGCGGCCGTCCCAAAGGATTTCGCTTCCCGTCGCGCAGGCCGCATCTTCGATGACCGGGACCCCGTGGCGCTTGCCGATCTCGACGACAGGCCGCAGATCACAAGGCATCCCAAGCTGATGCACACACAGGATTGCCTTGGTGCGGGGCGTGATGGCCGTTTCGATCAGGCTGGGATCGATGTTGTAGCCATCGGCCTCGATGTCGACAAATACAGGCACCGCATTGCAATATCGAATGGCGTTCGCGGTTGCGATAAACGAATGGCTGACCGTGATGACCTCGTCGCCGGCGCTTACGCCGACCGCCATCAGGGCCAAATGCAGCGCAGTCGTGCAGTTGGATACGGCACAGGCGTGTGCCGCGCCGACAAAGGCTGAGAATTCACGCTCGAAAGCGGCGACTTCCGGCCCCTGGGTCACCCATCCCGATAGAATAACGCGGCGCGCAGCCTCAGCCTCTTCCTCTCCGAGCACGGGTTTGGCGACGGGGATTGTGGATAATGACGGGCTCATGCAGCTTGACCTCCGGCCGCAGCAGTCTTCGACTGCCACCACGCGACAAGGTCACGAAGCCCCTGCTCCATCGAGATTTCCGCCTTGAAGCCCAGAAGCCTTTCGGCCTTGCTGATATCAGCAAGACGACGGGTTACGCCATTGACCGCGCGCGCCTCTTTGTGTTGCGGCTCGAGTGAGGATCCCATGATGTCGCTCAACATCTGCGCGAGTTGCAGCAGGCTTATTTCCCGACCGCTCGCGACGTTGAACACCTCGTCGGTAACGTCACTCTTTGCCGCCAGCAGGTTTGCCCGGGCGATGTCGCGTGCATCGACGAAGTCCATCGTTTGGCTGCCGTCGCCATAGACAAGCGGCGGCATTCCGGCTGCTAGGCGTTCCATCCAGCGGATCAGCACTTCGGTGTAGGCGCCGTAAACGTCCATTCGTGGCCCGTAGACGTTGAAATAGCGCAGCGCGACATAGCGTAGGCCATACATGTCCGCGAAGCTGCGCAGCAATCCCTCGTTGAAGGTCTTTGCCGCGCCGTAGATCGTCCGGTTATTGTAGGGATGATGTTCTTCGGTCGTCGGAAAGCTTTCGGCAAGCCCCAGCACGGAGGCGGAAGAGGCCGCGACGACCTTCGAAACACCCGCCTTGACGGCAGCTTCGAGAACATTGAACGTTCCTTCGGCCAGGACTTCGAAAGCCAGTCGTGGCTCTTCGGCGCATTGGGTTATGCGGATGGCCGCCTGATGAAAGACGATATCGACGCCGTCGAAGGCTTTCGCCAGCAGTGCCCTGTCGCGGATATCTCCGTCGATGATGTTAAGGGGCGCGCTGCCTATTGCCGAGCTGAGATTGTCCCG
Source organism: Rhizobium sp. M10 (assembly GCF_002531955.1). Taxonomy (NCBI): domain Bacteria; kingdom Pseudomonadati; phylum Pseudomonadota; class Alphaproteobacteria; order Hyphomicrobiales; family Rhizobiaceae; genus Rhizobium; species Rhizobium sp. M10. The sequence continues at coordinate 9,186 of NZ_NWTA01000013.1, forward strand.
GCGCCCGCGCACGAAATTGTCGAGGATGATGATCTCGCGAGGTTTTTCCAATGCGACAAGATCGGCAATATGCGAACCGATCAGACCGGCACCGCCGGTAATGAGCACCCGTTTATTTCTCATGATCTTTCCTCACGCGACATGTTCGTCATCGGATCATTCTCCGAACGCCAACGAATAAATTTTGCAGGCACTCCCGCGACAACCGAGAAGGGCTCGACGTCCGAGACGACGACTGCTCCCGCTCCAACGATCGCCCCCTTCCCGATCGTCACGCCGGGAAGGATGGTCGCATTCGTTCCGATATCGGCCTCCGCGCCGATGCGGACCGGCCTGATTTCAAGATCCGTGCGAATGATCGGGACATCGACCGGCAGTGCCGTGTGGGTCGATCCCAGCACCTTGGCGCCAGGTCCCCATCCGACGGAATCCTCGATCACCAGATCGCGGGCGTCGAAATAGGCCATCGGGCCGATCCAGACATTGTTGCCGATCCTGCAGGTTCCGTCGAAGCGTCCCTGGATATAGGCCTGGGCGCCGATGAATACGCCATCACCGATTTCGAATGTTTCCGGATGTTTGAAACCGGCGCCGCCAGCAACCTGCAATCCGGTGCCGCAGCTCCGCGCGATCGCCTGCCAGATTGCCTTTCGCATTAGGGTGTCGACAGGGCCGTCCCCGGTCGCAAAACGACCGTAGAGTTCGATCAGGCCGGCGCGCCCATATGATTGCCTGAGCTCTTCGACAAGCCCCGCTTGATAAGCCGGATCTGCCGGCCGCTCATGGCGACCGTGGACCGCCTGCACGATCCGGGCCCCGCCTGCATGACTAGCTGACATAGGCATACTCCAGGGCGGCCGCGACCTGGTCGATATGCCGCGATGGCATCTCGGGATAGATCGGCAAGGAGAGCACCTCGCGTGCCGCGGCTTCCGAGACGGGGAAATCGCCGGCCCGGTAACCAAGATCGGCATGAGCCTTCTGCAGATGAACGGGAATGGGGTAGTGTAATCCCGAGGGTATGCCCTCGGCGCTGAGCATACGCTGGAGTCCCTCGCGATCGGCGCTCCTGACGGCATAGACGTGGTAGACGTGACGCCGGTCGGCGGTTTCGGCGGGTAGCTTCAAATGCGCCAATCCGGCCAGCAGCGACGAATAACGGCGCGCATGAGCGCGGCGCGCCTCCGTCCAGTCCTCCAGGTGCCGGAGCTTCACGCGCAGGATGGCTCCTTGAATGGCGTCCATGCGATAGTTGAACCCCTTCAGAAGATGGTGATAGCGCTGTTCCTGACCCCAGTCGCGCAGCATACGCATCGTCTTGGCGTGGTCGTCGTTATCGGTGACCACCAGGCCTCCCTCGCCGCAGGCGCCGAGGTTCTTGCCCGGATAGAAGCTGAAACATCCCGATACGCCGATGCTGCCGGCACGCCGGCCCTTATATAGCGCTCCATGGGCCTGGCAGGCGTCTTCGATGACGGGGATGCCGTGGCGATCGGCAATCGCCTTGATCGCGTCCATATCGGCCATCTGACCGTAGAGGTGGACGGGGATGATGGCCTTGGTCCGCGAGGTTATCTTCGCCTCGATCTCAGCCGGATCCATTGTGAGCGTCACGGGCTCGACATCGACGAACACCGGCCGTGCGCCTGCGTAGCAGATTGCCGACACGGTCGCGACGAAGGTGAAGGGCACCGTGATGACTTCGTCGCCGGGGCCGATGCCTGCGGCAAGCAGAGCGAGATGCAGCGCGCTCGTCCCGGTGTTGACGGCTATTGCATGCTTGACGTCGCAATAGTCGGCGAATTCCTGCTCGAAGCGCAGAACCTCTTCGCCCAGCACGTATTGCCCGGAGGCGAGAACGCCAAGCACGGCGGCGTCGATCTCACCCTTGATCGATTGATATTGTGCCTTGATGTCGAGGAACGGGATCATGCAATAAGCCTCGCCTCTTCGAGCTCGATGATGCGACCGCGCTGAGCGAGCGACCGGCTTGCGGCTTCCAGGATGCGGACGACACGCAGGCCTGCCTGGCCATCCGTGATCGGCCGCGAATTCTGCTCGATGCAATCGACGAACTGATCCAGTTCGCGTTTCAACGCCTCTGTCATATCGAGCTTCGGCGCCCACATGTCGCCGCTGCGGTATCCCACCAGCATCTGATGGACCTTCTCGCCATATGCATCAGAGTTGGGGCACATGGTGATGCCCTTGTCGTAGACCTTGATCTTCTCGCTGGGCTCCAGATCGTCATAGACGATCATCTTATTGCTGCCGCCGATCAGCGTGCGGCGCACCTTGACGGGCGCCAGCCAATTGACGTGGATGTGGGCGATGAGCTTGCTTTCGAAGAAGAGCGTCAGATAGGCGATGTTCTCCGGTTCGCCGAGGACATGGCTCATTCCCGTCGCGGAAACCGCGACCGGCCTTTCCTGCAGGACATGGTCCAGGATGGACAGGTCGTGCACGGCGAGATCCCAGATGACGCTCACATCATGCTGGAACAGCCCCAGATTAACGCGAACCGAGTCATAGTAATACATGTCGCCCAAGCCGCTTTCGACCAGTTCGCGCATTTTGCGGACGGCGCCGGTGTGGACGAAGGTATGATCGACGGCGAGCACGAGGCGTCGCCGCGCTGCTTCTTCGACCATTCGCGAGGCTTCCTCCGTCGTCGATGCCATCGGCTTTTCGACGAAGACATGCTTTCCGGCCATCATAGCCTGCATTGCCAGCTTGAAATGGGTGGAGACCGGCGTCGCGATGGCGATCGCATCCACTCTCGGATCGCGCAGGACTTCTTCGAATTTGTCGGTGATCGTCACTGCTGGATAGCGGCTCTTCACCGCCGCCAGCCGTTCGACATTGAGATCGCAGACTGAAATGAGCTGTGCGCCGCCCGCCTCTGAAATATTGCGAACCAGGTTCGGGCCCCAATAGCCATATCCAACAACAGCAATGCCGATCATCGCATTCCTCCAAACGCTTGCATGTTTACTGACCGGTCATGCACGTGACCGGTGATCCTGGCCGGAACGCCGGCAACTATTGCGCCGTCAGGCACGTCCTTCGTCACAACAGCGCCGGCGCCGACTTGGGCGGCCTCTCCGATGGTCACGCCAGGCAGAATGGTGGCGTTGCTGCCGATCGACGCGTGGCGCTTGACCAGCGTGGGAATGACGACCCAGTCGGCTTCGGTCTGCAGGCTGCCGTCCGCATTGACGGCACGCGGGTAAGTGTCATTGGTGAACATCACGCCGTGGCCGATAAAAACGCCGTCCTCCAGCGTCACTCCTTCGCAGAGGAAGGAATGGCTGGAGATTTTGCAGTCTTTTCCGACGGTGACGTTCTTCTGGATTTCAACGAAGGTGCCGATGCGCGTTCCCGCGCCAATCGTGCAGCCGTAGAGATTCACAAGATCTCGATGGTGAATAACGCAGCTGTCATCCAGCTTGACGTTCGATGCAATCATCCCGGCTCGTCCCCTACTCAAACAGGCCCTGATCTGGAAACCGGTCACAATCGTATGAATGCGCAAGATTTCATTTCAACAGAGCAAATATTTCTCTGCCTCCAAAGAGAATTGTTTTCGCCCTCTTAGTAAAGAAACAATACGTCGAAGCTTATTCACCAAAAGGCGTATATGCTTACGAAAATCGGATGACGAGGATCGCGAACGTCTATGGCCATCGCTCGACAGCAGCGGCCGTCCGCCAGTGGCCGATCCTGCCCCTACATCAAACACGGGGCATTGATTGGCTATGTTTGGCGAGCTTCATTGAATATATATAGTAATGTCACAAACCGACATGCAAATTGCTTAGAAATATATTGATCAGTTTCAAAAGTTGATCTATTGATAGCCAATCATGGAACAAAGGTGCAGGCGTAACCACTATTAATTAGTGTGACAACCCCAGAACTGTGGTAATAAATTAGCACTTTTGTTAACCAAACTCTCCTTTCTGCGAGGGGAGTTAAATGTTCGACTTTGTGTACGCGTGGAAAAAGACTAGGAGGATAAGGCGTTGGATTCAATAAACATAAACCATAGGCAGGAAAATATAACACTTCCCCTAGAAATAGAAAACGGTTCGGCGGTGCTTGTCCGACCGGGCAGTCCGAAGCACTCCCTTGTCATTCTCGACAGGAGGGAACTTGATCGGCATTGCCTTGCGCAATGCATGGCCGCCCACACGGAAGACTTCCAGATTCTGGCGTTCGGATCGATTGAGGAGTGGAAGCAGAAGCGCGAAGAATATCCTCCGCTTTCGGCAATCCTCTTGAATGTCGGCGGAAAGATGGTAGACGAGCCTGCCGTTTCGGAGCAGATCAAGAGCCTTTCCTCCGAATTTGTCTCGACGCCGGTCATCATACTGTCTGATAGTGACGATTTCGCCCAGATCGTCAGGGCGATCGACTGCGGAGCCAAAGGCTACATACCGGCCTCCGTCAGCATTAGCGTTTGCATGGAACTGATCGCGCTATCGGTAGCAGGTGGACTTTTTGTGCCCGCAAGCGCGCTGTTCGCCATGCGTCACCTGCTGCAGTCGAGCAGCTCGACAGCCCAGCCGCTGGCTGGGATCTTCACAGATCGTCAGGCCGAAGTCGTCGCAGCCCTGCGGCGCGGCAAGGCGAACAAGATCATTGCCTATGAGCTCAATCTGCGAGAAAGCACCGTCAAGGTGCATGTCCGCAACATCATGAAAAAGGTCAAGGCAACCAACAGAACGGAAGTTGTATTCAAGCTCAACGACTTGTTCCAGGATGGTATGTCTGGCATGAGCGCAAAGACGTTATGCTGATACCAACAGCAGGGAATATCTTCGTAACTTGCAAGCTGTTACTGCCCAACTCACCCGGTGACGCGCATGCGTCACCGGGTTTTGTGTTTCAGGGACCCGTTGATCTCTGCTCATCCTGCGACTCGTCGCCCGATAGAATTCAAGGCGCACCAATACTTCGGCCCGATGGCCCGCTTGCAGACCAACTTGACCCAGGGCAATGAATTTCTGACTTCGGGGCAAACCTCAAGAGCAAAGCGTTGAATAGCCACGGCTGTGGCGACATCGAAATTGTTGAATGCCAGGCCAGCCTGCCGAAGCGCCTGTTTTCCGAGATCTCTGGCAAGAAAACGTCTTAATTTCTCATCTTGCCTGAGGCTATCGGCGCCTTGGCGAAACAGAATATCAAAAGCCTGTTGTCTTTGCCGGAGATCGGGAAGGATAGTTTGTCCATAGTATTGTAGCGACATGTTTGAAGCATGTCTGCGGTACACTGCTTGAACTTTGTTAATGTAACCCACTCCGGCATGTGATGCGAGCCGCAGCCACATCTCCATGTCACCGGCATGCGGCAGTTCCTTATTATAGCCGCCGACCTGTTTTTGCAGCGTCGTTCTTACGACGGCGGTCGGTGTCGGCACCAGGTTGTTGGCTCCGCTCAACCGCATGAATTGCGGACCGGAAAAGACCTGCGTCGCGGGCACGCCGTGGGAGCCGAGAGGATCGACGCGCTTGGTTATGGCGCCACTCGGCTCGGCAATGAGGGCGTTGCCGAACGTAAACCCGACATCCGGATGATCGCGCATCAGTTCCGAAGCGCGGCCGAGCGCACCGGGCAAGAGATAGTCGTCCGCGGAGAGAAGCAGGAATAAATCGCCGCCTGCCCACTCGATTCCCTCATTGTAGGTGGCGATGTGGCCCTTGTTTGCCGCGTGCCGCCGATAGGTGACCCGGCTGTCCCGGGATGCCAGAGCCATTCCGACTTCCGGCGTATTGTCTGGCGAGCAGTCATCCAGAATAAGTACCCGCACATCGACGCCCGCTTGCGTAAGAACACTTTCAACACATTCCTCTAGGAAATGAGCGTAGTTGTAGCAGGGAATGACGACATCAACGCGTTGCACGCTTGTTCCTCCGCAGCCTGTCTTTCGGCTTCACTTTGCTTTATGCACGGACGTTGAGGCGTGCGCCCGCACAGCCGCTTTCGTGTAGGACCATGCAGCTCTCAACAAAGCGGATCGGGCAAGCAGCCGGGAGCCTGCACGCTTCAAACTGCTCTGAAGGCGCCCCCAACGTGTAAGGGCAAAACGGGTCCGGGACCGAAACGTGTCGTAAAAGGCGACGTTCGGGCTCAAGCTTCCTGTTTTCCAAGGCTTCACATTGGTCACGAAATGAACGATGGCGGGCTTCTGCTCGAGCGCGATGCCGGCGATCGCCCGCATCGGCTCGAATTGAAAATTCCACGCCCGGTCCAAGATCTTCCACTTTCCGTCGCAGGCAACGTTGAGAGCGTCCTGGTCGGAATATTCCGTCGTCGGAAAGCGCTCAAGATAATCCAGCGATCGTTCCGATATTCGCTCGTTTCGCCATTTTGCAAGGTCGATAAGGAGAATGCCGGCGTTGAAATACCGTTTGACCCGAGCGCCCCCTGTTGCACCTGGTCCGTTGCGCGCAGCGCTATCCAGCCAGTAATCGGGTACCGCGCCGATCACCGCGTCGCCGAGGTCGGTATTCCATAACTGTTCAAGCGCAGTCAGCACCAGGATGTCGCCATCCAGATACAGAGCCCGGTCGCAGGTCTGCGGAAGGAACTGCGGCAGAAGGATCCTTGCAAAAGTCATCCTGGAAACGCCGGGGCGCGTGGAAAATCCGCTTGCGAAGGACAATGTGGCGATGGGATGCCACTGAATGACGGCAGAACTTGCCGGTAGAGATTCAAAGATCCGTCGCTTTGTTTCTTCGCCTATGCCCTCATGAATGACATGGATGTCCAGGGGCCATGCGCTCTGGTTATTCTCGGCGACCGATCTAAGGGCGGTCGCCAAGGGGACGGCGTAGGCCGCATCGACCGCAAAGACGATGGGGCCTAACCGCTGTTTTGTGCCCGCAGGGGCGACTCCTGTTGGTACGCTACGCACATTCATGTTTCCGGCATATCCCATCGAAAGAGAGCTTCGCCTTGTAATGATCGACGTTGCCGTTCATGGCCGGATTGCTGCGGCTTCCTGAACAGGAAGGCCGACGGCTGGGGTAGTCAGATGGGCGTAACCCGTTCGCTGGGCCCGGGCGCCGGCCATGCTCTTGCCTCCGCCTGAAAGCTTCCACTCGAAATATGCAATCGTTTTCTCAAGACCTTCACGCAGATTCACCGTCGGCTGCCAGCCGAGGTCCTGCGTTGCGCGGGAAATGTCGGGCTTTCGCTGCGTCGGATCGTCGATCGGCAAAGGATTGTAGACGATGCTTGATTTCGATCCCGTCATCTCGATGACCATTTCGGCCAGTTCCCGGACCTGGAATTCTCCCGGGTTACCGAGATTGATCGGACCGGTAACACCGGCGGGCGCACCCATCAGGCGGATGAAGCCCTCGATCAGATCGTCTACATAGCAGAACGAGCGCGTCTGCGTGCCGTTGCCGAAGATGGTGATCGGCTCGTTTTGAAGTGCCTGAACGATGAAATTGGAGACGACGCGGCCGTCATTGGTCTGCATGCGCGGCCCATAGGTATTGAAGATCCGCGCCACCCTGATTTCGACGCCGTATTGACGATGATAGTCGAAGAACAGCGTCTCGGCGCACCGCTTGCCTTCGTCATAACATGCCCGCGGACCGATGGGATTAACGCTGCCTCGATACTCCTCGGGCTGGGGGTGGACGGCCGGATCGCCATAAACTTCGCTCGTCGATGCCTGGAAGATCTTCGCCTTGGTGCGTTTGGCCAGGCCGAGCATATTGATGGCACCGTGCACATTGGTCTTCACCGTCTGCACGGGGTCGTGCTGATAGTGGACCGGAGATGCCGGACAGGCGAGGTTGTAGATCTCGTCGACCTCCACATAAAGCGGGAAGGTAATGTCATGACGGAGCACCTCAAAGCGAGGATCGTCAAGGAGATGCAGCACATTGTCGCGCGAACCGGTGTAGTAGTTGTCCACGCAGAGGACGTCATTGCCCTCTCGCAAAAGCCTTTCGCACAGGAATGATCCCAGAAATCCGGTGCCACCGGTAACCAAAACTCGCTTGTGTCCGTGCATTGATGTGCTCCATTGTTGATGATTGCGCGCAGGACGAGAAACCGGTCAGCAGGCTCCCTTGCCCTTCAAGACCGCAGGAATTGTGCTGAGAAGGATGTGCCAGTCGAACCACAAGGACCGGTTATCGATGTAGAACCCGTCGAGTTGCTGCTGCAGCTCGATGTTCGCATCGCTTCGTTCGGATATCTGCCAGAGGCCTGTCAGGCCCGGTATGACCGAACGGCGCTTGTCACGAAAATCGCTATCCATCGCCGAGAGGTGATACTCCGGAAACGGACGGGGTCCCACGAAGGCCATTTCCCCCGCAATGATATTCACCAGCTGCGGGAGCTCATCGATGCTCGATGCGCGAAGGAGATGTCCGATCACCGGCAAGACGCGCGGATCCTCCCGAAGCTTGAAGTGAGTGGACCATTCGGCTTGTGCGGCTGGATTGTCTCGGAACAACGCTTCGAGGCGTTGTTCCGCATCTCGGTACATCGTCCTGAGCTTCAGGACGTGAACCGGCTTGCCAAACAAACCTTCCCTGGCGTGCCTGAAGAAAACCGGCCCCGGATCGATGGCATAGATCGCCGCAGCAGCAATGAGAATGACGGGCATAAGCACCAGCACTGCGGGGATGGCGATCGCCAGATCGAGGGCGCGACGCACCAGGTTCGAGTTTGCCGCCCCCCCGCTGCTCGCCAAGCGAACACCGATCTCGCCGCCGATCTCCGCCGGTCGCAATCCGGCCACTTTGACGTTCGGCGTGTCGGAGAGAAGGATGACTTCGGCGAACGTCTGACGCAACGTCGCCAACTCGGCGATGTGTGAGCCCGTATCATCGGCGATCAAGGCAATCGATGGGCGGTCATCGGGTGATGGGTCCGAAATGTCGAGGGAGCAGGATTCCGGCCGAATGCCATACTGCCAATGGTCTTTGAAATGCGCGATGAGCGCGGGGATACGGTTGCGGCTCCCGATGATCACCGCCCGCTCTCCCCAGACACCGAGTCTGCGCGACAGACCACGGGCAACCCCATGCATGGCAGGCTGAACAATCAACCCGAGGCCAAGAAACCCAAAAAGGGGAAGCAGCAGTCGCGTCCCTTCCGGTAGCAGGATTGCCCCAAGCGCCGCAATGACAGCCACCTTGACAGACGCCATCGTGCGGCGGCGCAGATGTTCGTGGTCGTGGATCCGATAGCCAGGATAGAGCGCGCTCGACGCATAGAGGATGATCGCTGCCAGTGCTGCGAGTGCGCAAGCACGCTCCAGCAGCATGTTCTCCGAACCGTATGGAAGAAACAGCAAAAGAAGAGAGTAGGCGATGAGATAGCTCGCGATGTCGCCGGCAACCAAGATCGACGACGTAGCAAGCCGAGGTGCCCTGCGTCCGAGTGGAGCTGGTATATTCAGCCTTAGCCCCTTGCCGAACGCAGCGCCCGGCGTGGCGTTTGCCATCGGCGGGACAGAATTTGCCGGACCCGTTCGCGTGGCCACATCATTTGGGGTGATTGCCTTCGGCAGGTCGGATATCGACGCTAGTAGGGACATGATGGCTTTACACCTTTACAGCTACTGCTTTTGGCGCGCTCGATCCAAAAACCTCGTCTTCGATGGGAAATTTCCGAAGTCCCAGTCTCTGGAATGCTGTCAGTGAGATGAAGGTCGGCACGACGAGCGCATAGCGCCGCCACAGCCGTCGCGGCTCGCACAGAAGACGAAACACCCATTCGAAGCCGCTTCTTTGAATGATCCTGGGAGCCTGTCGCTTCAGGCCGGCGTGGAAGTCGAATGCAGCGCCGACACCGATGAGCATCGATGCATCAAGACGATCGCGCATGCGAGCCATCCAGAGCTCCTGCTTGGGGCTGCTCAGACCGACCCAGATAATATCCGCGCCTGACCGATTGATCCGCTCCGCAATATCCGTCTCTTCCTGCAGCGACAATTGATGAAAAGGCGGTGCGTAGCAGCCGACGATCTGCGCTTCCGGGAATCTTGCGAGAAGGCGCGCTTGCAACTGCTCCAGCGTCTCGGTCGTCGCGCCATAGAGGAAGTGGCGCACGCCTTTGGATCTGCCGGCGTCGAAAACGGATAGCATCAGGTCAGGTCCGTAGACCCGGTCGCTCTCCAAATGGCCGGCACGTTTCAATGCCCATACCAACGGCATGCCGTCAGGGGTCACGAGGAACGCCCGGTTATGGATCGACCGAAGCTCGGCATCGTCCTGGCATCGGACGATGCCGTGCGCGTCGCGAACGCACACATATTCCTTCCTGCCGTCTTCGATCGCGTCTTGAATAAGTCCGGTCGCGCTTTTGAGATTGACTGCCGAAATGCGAACACCAAGGACATTCGTCCACCCCAAGGAGCCCTTCGGATGGAGAACTGAAGTTTGGCTGCTGTCTGCTGATTGCTTTCTCATGACCTGCGCTTTCGCGACCGAAACTGTCATCAGAATATCCTGGTAGACCGATTGCCTCCATACTTGCCGCTCCAGCTATTGGACGTAGAATAGTCTTTTCGTTTACGTCTTATGCCGAGATGACGTACAATATTCGAAGTAAGTCTGCGTACCCCATAGCTTGCCACGTTGCTCCTTATGATGAACGCCGCCCCGAAATTGCGCTTTGACCCGAGCAGAGCCGCAGAAGATATCGTTCCGTGCGAGCGAAGATGGTTAGGATTGAGCACGAACAAGCCGGGAAGAGAGACATGGTGAACCGATAGGGGAGATGGCGGCGCCGGCTGGCGAGCCTTCGGTTCGATCGTCACGCTCCACTCGTCGATGCTCTTGCCTGCAGCAGGCACCACTATCCTTGATCGGCAGTACAAGTTGCCGCGGCGCCGGACTTAATCGCCACAGAACACCGTTGGTGGCGGTGCCCCTTGTTACTCTGGCGCGACTACGCTTCCCGTGTCCGCCCCGGCCTTCTGAAGATCCTCCAGACTGCCAAACTCTCCGGACCGCATGATTTCAGGATCTACTCGGAAGCTCTGGCTGCTCAAATTGCCGATGTAGCGGTTACGCGCGAATTGCACATATCCGGCCCCGTGGTCCGGAGCATGGACATATGCTGCAAGCCCATTGCTACTGTCGATCGACACGACATTGCTCTCGATACGATTTGGGCGTGCCCAGGGCGGGTGCCAGCCCCTGCCGGTACCGTCATCAACGCGAAAAGCCGCGCCCGATCCGCCTGTGATGACGTTTCCCGTCACCAGGTTGCTCCAGCCGCCGTTGATGCCGATCGCCGATACGTTGTCCGAGAGCGAATTTCCTTCGATGCGCAGCCCGCTCGCCTTCCCATCCGTGTAGATTGCCCAGCTGATCGGAGACGGCCATTCGCTGGTGTTTTCATATCCGGGAGGCCAGAACGTGCCGTCGGCCCTGTTCATGAGGTGACCGGTCCCGGTCACGAGATTGGAGCGGATGATGCTGTTCAACGGGTCGGCCTGCTCGCCCATCATCTTGATGGCGCCGCCATCGGCAGTCTGTTGGTTGGCGTTACGGACCACATTGTGCTCGATGACGGCGTTATAGACCGCGTCATTGGAACCCCACAGCGAACCGCCGGCGATCCCGAACTGCGCCGTGTTTTCGATCCGGTTGTCGGCGATCCTGACATTGTCGGCCGCCTGGAACCATATTCCGGCGGTCTCGATGTAAACCTTTCCGATGTCATGGATGTGGTTTGAAAGGATTCTGGACCCGTCCGACTTGCCGAAGGTGCCATAATTGGTGCCGACGTAAATCCCGTTGCCAGCCACATCCGCGATCACGTTGCCGGCGATCAACGCGTCCTTGCTTTCCGTCACATGGATCCCGACGCCGACATTCTCGATATTGTTGCCGAGGATTTTGACACCATCGGCGTGTTCGATCCGGATCGCGCCAAATCCTCTCGTATCCGTATAAAATTTGCCGCTGCCTTCAGGCGCTCCATCTCTAATCTCAAGCCCCGATACAACCATCCCATTGGCGCCATCCAACTTTAGAAATGTCGGCAGAACGCCCGCAACGACAACTGAATCGGGGAACGACTGATCGACAGGGATATAGTGAAGCTCGCCCGCGGCAAGGCCGTACCACCACTCTCCGGGAGCATCGAGCAGGGCCTTGGCTCCGGTGAGGAAGTAGCGGCTGCCTTCTGCGGTAAAGAAAAAGCCTGTGCCCTTGGTGAAAACTGTACGGCCTGCGCCATCGATCGATACAACCGGCAGCGTATCGTTACCCCACTGGGTTCCAGGTCGATACCCTCCAACAATGTTCACGACCAGCCCACCGGCATCAACCACATCCGGAAGATCGCCGGCATGGAAGCAAAAGCGCGTGTTTCCATCCCATATATCGATTGCGGGCTTGCACTTTGCGGCGAATAACCACCCCTTGCGCGGATCGCCATCAGCGGGTGCGTCGGGGAATCGAGCGCGAGTTTGCCGTACGCCATTGAGGAACAGGTCACCGACGCCTTCATCCGGCGGCAATTTCAGCAGCGCGGTCCAGCGGCCATCGGACTGCTGCGCCCAGCTGCCCACGCGTGGCCCGCCATGCAAAACCGGCGCTTCATTGCATCTGGCTGTGAGGACCAAACCCGTATCGCGGGCGTCGAAGACGATCGGCTGAGTGAGGTAGTAATCGCCTTTACCCAGTGCGATCGCGGTGGGACCGCCCTTCTCACGGGCAGCATCACGGGCTCTTTCAATGCTGGCGAATGGACCGTCGCCCCCCTGCTGGTTTGCGGTCGGGAGCAGGCCGCTCCAGGTGTCTTTTCCATCGGGAGAAACGTAAAATATCGTCCGCGCCGCGGTGCTGCTGCTCAATGCGTCGCTTAAGGAAGTCCCATTCAATTTGGCTGACCAAGGCGCGGAAGCTTCCGCGCAGGTCGCCTCCCTTATGAGGATCTGCAGGCGCTCGGGCGCATCCAAATCCCTCGCGCCTGGAGCGGGATTGCCGGAGTTCGGAAAGAGCATCACAGGCAAAATGCTCAGGATCAGTCCGAAAGGCCGGCTCACGATATCTGCAACCCGGTCGTAAAGCCGCGCGAAGGCACCTGCCAAGGTGGCGCATGGCTGACCGACACGACAGGCGCGTACAGCGAAAACATGATGATCGCTGCGGTGAACAGGATGAACATGGTGTCATTCTGAACGAAGAAGGAACTCTCGGTCAGATTCATCACCAAAATCATGATCGTCAGGACGTTGAGCCAAAGCCATCCGTACTGCGGATCGCGGCATTGAAGGACCGCCCCTTGGCGGATCGCATGGAGAAGCATCAGAACAAATGGGATCATTCCCACAACTCCAAAGCTCAACAAGATATCGCGATATCCGTTATGCGCATGGGGCGCCGCCCAGCCGATCTTTAGCCACATTTGCGTCGCTTGCGGGTTCACGGTTGTCCAGAAAGCCTGGTATCCGTAGCCGAGCATCCAACGATCGGATATTTCGCGGTCAACCAGTTCCCACAACGGCACCCGACCCGTCAAAGTCGCGTCCTTTCCGAGCGCTTCGAGGGCCGGAACCAGAAATTCGTGCAGCGAAATCAGAATGCCGAGAGACAGCTGAACGAAAGACAGGACGATGACGACGCGGCCAACGCTGCTGCTTCTTTGCAACAGCGTATAAAATCCGATCAGGCAATAGCACACTGACGTTGCAATGATCGCGGTCATCGATCCGGAGCCTGCAAGGCAGATAATCCCCGCCGCCAGCATGACCAGCGCGGTTCGCCGAAGGCCGAGCGTTCCGTCAAGCAGCACGGCCGTCGCCACCAAGGTCATCAAGGACGCGTACCAACCCAGCACGTTCTTGTGAATGAAGACGCCCCGCATGGCACCATCCGGCATCAAGGCGAGACTTGGCGACGTCACGGCAATAACGACACTGAGGACGTTGCAGGCTCCAAGGGTCACAAATAACAGGAACAGCAGTTGCCTTGGCGTGAAACGTATCGCCAGGACGTAGGAAAGAAGCACACAAAAGAAAAGGCCGATTGCCCGCCTCAAGCTTGTTGGAGGTCCGATTGACCAGAGGGTGGACAAGAACGGCAGGATAAGGATGAGGGGAACAAGCAGATTTCGCCTGAGCGCTGTCAGAAATTGCGGAAAATTGCGCACCAGGACCACGAGTGTAAAAACGTATACGGGAAAGCACGGAAGCCGCAGTATAGATTTCGCAGATTCGCTGAGCGATCCGTCCGGATCTGCCAGGATAAGCGGCAGAAAAGCGCCCGCCTGGAAAAACAGGGATATGGCGGCGCCCCAGCATTCGATGGCCCGCCAACTAATGGCGGGTCCACTGGCAGTTCTGAGGCTATCTACTCTCATCATCCGTTCCGACTGAGTTGAACAGATAAGCGACTGTTGATCGCGGCAGATCAAACGACAGGTGTCGGCCCGCGTGGCTGCGCTGCTTTCAAGCAATCATCCGGCCACATCCGCAGTCAACCTGTCCTAGGGAGGGGCGGGCTACGCCTAATGCACCTTCTCTCCACCCAAAGGCGATGGTGCGGCTAATCTCCGAGCCGGCATCTACCCCAAAGGCGGGTCTTCGTGTCCGTATGATTGCCCTTAAGAGCAGGTGTTGCGCATGTCCGTTCACCGGTACCGTGGCGATGAATGTCTCGTGAAGCGTGGTGATTAAGCCGCGCTCCATTGGACCAAGGCAACAATTCTGGCAGAGGCTGTCTCTGCAGTCGAAGCCTGGAAGGTTTAGGATTGCTATGTTCCTGCGTCATGATCCTAGTTCTCCATGCAATGCGACGGGCGCTCCACCTGTCGTGGCCCTGCGCAGCTTTGCGCCGCTGCAGAGCGGCGCATGGCGACAACCTGCCTGAGAGCGCGTCATGGAGCGGCCGACCCTCAGCGTCCTCATCAATAATTACAACTACGCACGCTTTGTCGGGCGGGCGATCGACAGCGTGCTGAGCCAGGCCGAGGGCAACGTCGAGATAATCGTTGTCGATGACGGATCTACCGACGACTCGCGCTCCGTTCTGGAAGCCTATGACAACCGGGTGAAGGTGATCTTTCAGGAGAACGCGGGACAGGCCGCTGCGATCAATACCGCGGTAGGATCGAGCGCCGGCGAGATCCTCTGCTTCCTGGACGCCGACGACTGGTGGGCGCCGAACAAGCTGTCGGCGACGGTTGCAGCCTTCCGGACAAACCCTCGAGCATCGCTTGTCTATCACCGGCTGCAGCCGACGCTTGTCGATGGCACCCCGACGTCCAAGCCGATCCCTCGAACCCTGTGTTCGGGTGCCTTGTCGCCGCTGCTTACAAGATCGGCGGGCTGGTGGCCTTTTCCGATGACGTCGGCCATCGCGGTACGGCGAAGCAGTTGGAATGCCGCGGGCAGCATTCCAGAACAGTTCCGCATATCGGCCGACGCCTGGCTCGTAGGGATCTATCCATTTCTGGGGGACGTGATTGCCATGCCGGATCCGCTGGGCTTCTACCGTATCCACAATAACAACTGGTACCGCTCTGCCGAAGATGCCGCCACGCTCAGGAGACGGATGACGCACTGGCAGCATACCGTTGAAGCAACGAACCTGTTTCTCTCAGCCCATGACCTGCCGGCGAGACTACATCTGAGGGACCACTATCCCTATCGCATCGCGTCGGCCAAGCTGCAGGGCGCCGATGCGCTCACGCGGTTCAAGCTTGCCGTCGAAGGCCTGTTCTTTGCCGGCGAACCGAACCTGCTCAGGCGGACGCGCGACAGCCTGCGCTCGGCGCGCGGCCTGTCACGGCTCGGTCTGGACGTCGGCTTGTCGGGGGTAGCGAAATGAAGGCGCTGCTGTTGGTTTCCGAACTGGAAGACTATACCATCTCCTTTGCCAGCGGCGTCGCCCAGCACCTCGATGTCGTGCTTGCCGTGCCGCGCCGGCGCTATGCACATCTCGCCTCTTCCTTCGACCCGGCTGTCGACCTGCACCTTCTGGACTGGCCGAGACACCGTTCTCTCTCCAATCCGTGGTTTCTGTATCAGCTTACGCGGCTGATCCGGCGCGAACAGCCGAACCTTATTCATCTCCTCAGCAATTCTACGCTTTGGCTGAACTTCGCCGTGCCGTTCTGGCGCCCGATCCCGCTTGTGACGACCATCCACGACGTCGAAATCCATCCGGGTGACTCCGATACGCGTACATTGCCCGGCTGGGCCCCCGAACTGATGGTGAAGCAATCCGGACACCTTGTCGTGCATGGCCAGGGACTGAAGCGGATGGTCCTCGATCGATATGCAAAATCGCCGGACTGCGTCCATGTTCTGTCGCATCCCTCCATCCTTCGCTATGCGGAACTCGCCCGGCGACAGAAAATGGCGCCGCGCGAGGCGGACGGAACGATACGCGTCCTGCTGTTCGGACGGATTTTTGCCTATAAGGGCCTGGAACATCTGGTCCGGGCCGAGGCGATGCTCAAGGACGTGCTCCCCAACCTGCGCGTCACGGTCGCGGGCCGTGGCGACAATCCGGCGATATTCCTGCCGCTTATGGGGGATGCCGACCGCTATGATATTCGCAATCGTTTTATCGAAGATGCAGAGGTCGCCCAGCTTTTCCTGGACACCGATATTGTCGTGCTTCCCTATACGGAAGCATCCCAAAGCGGCGTGCTCAACCTTGCCGCCGCATTTGGCAAACCGGTCATCGTTACTGACGTCGGCGAGTTGCGGGAGACCGTTCAGCCCAACGGGCTGGGAATGGTGGTCCCTCCCGGAGACGCCAAAGAGCTCGCGGCAGCGATCAGGGCACTGGCAGAGGACGGCGAGCTCAGAAACAAGCTCGGCGCCAATGCGCTCGAATGGGCCAAAGGGCCGAATTCGCCTGAACGGGTCGGCGGCCAGGCCGCAGCAGTTTATCGGGAGGTGGTCGGGTCATGCTGATGGAAGCCCTCACAGACAGAAGCGGGCTGACGGCACGCAGCGCTGCGAGCGTCCGCCACTATCTTCCGGGCGGCTGCGAGAACGGCGGCGGCATCGGCCGGCTCGTCGGCTATATAACAGAGACGGCAAAACAGACCGGCACCAAGCATTTCGTCACCGATACGAGAGGGGTTCGGTGGTCAAAATTGACATCGCCGGCGCGACTGGCCGGTGCCATCCTGACGATGGCAAAGGACCGGATCGTTGCGCCTGACCGCATTCACCATATCCATATCGCTGGCCGCGGGAGCACCTCCCGCAAACTGATCCTGACCGCGGCTGCCCGTTTGCTAGGGTGCTGCCACATATTGCACCTTCACGACTACGATTACGCCGGCGATTTCGCGCAACGCTCGCCGGGTCAACAACGGCTCATCCGCCGGATGTTTCAGAATGCCGACCGCGTCGTGGCACTGGGCCAGCGCGATCGCGCGACGCTGACAACGCTTCTCGGTGTCGACGAGCGCCGCGCGGTCGTTGCCCATAATTGCGTCCCCGATCCCGGAACGCACAATATTCGCGGCGGCGGGACACCGTTGATCGTATTCCTCGGCCGGTTGAGCGAACGCAAGGGTGTCACGGAGCTTCTGTCAGCCCTGAGCCACCCGCTTATGAAAGAACTCCGGTGGCGGGCCGTACTGGCCGGCGATGGCCCTGTCGAGCATTATCGCCGTGTGGCTGACGCCATGGCGCTATCCGATCGGGTCGAAATGCCTGGCTGGCTTGACGCCGGTGAGGCGCGAGCCTTGTGTGGGCGTGCAGATATTCTGGTCTTGCCGTCGCACGCCGAAGGGCTGGCAATGGCCGTGCTCGAAGGACTGTCCCATGGGCTCGCCGTCGTCACCACGCGCGTCGGGGCGCATGACGAAGTCATTACCGATGGCGAGACCGGTATCTTCGTGCCGGTAGGAGACCAGAATGCCCTGGCGGCGGCTTTGGCAAAGCTGGTGTCTGATCCAGAATTATGCATCCGCCTCTCCGTCCAGGGACGCGCACATTATCTCAACCATTTCAGCATGATGGCCTATATGCGGTCGCTCGAAAATCTTTACGGAACCGTATCCGCGAAACCTCAAGCATGGGTTGACGCACGATGACGATTTCCACTCTTCCGCCGGACCGCAACCTTCCGATCTCGTCGATGCGATACGATCCTCGCGCTCAGGTAGAGACCAAGGCGGATAACCTGGACCTCGCATCCGCCTTTCGTCTGCTCCGGCGAAGAATGGTCATGATCATTGCGATAACCGTGCTGCTGGTGGCGCCCGCGGCGATTACGATCTCCGGGATGAAGCCCGCCTATCAGGCCTGGGCCCGGTTGATTATCCACCAGCCTCTCGCAAAGACACTTGGTGAGGAGGATACCAGCAGCGGTGATATGCTTGACGCGAAAGCGGAAACTGAGCGGCTTCTATCCAGAAGTATTGCAGAGCGGGTCGTTCGCGAGTTGCGGCTTAACCTGCGGCCGGAATTCAATCCAGCGCTGCGGGAGCCCTCATTCTTTGAGAGCATCCGGACAAAATTGCGCGGCCTGTTCGATCCGCGAAAACCCGCCGAGCCGGTGCGCGACGGCATCGACGCCGTCATCCCGGAATTTTTTAGGGCGCTCGGCGTCTGGCACGAAGATAAGAGCAACGTTATCCAGATCAGCTTCACCACGAATGACCCTCAACTCGCAGCCGCGGTTCCGAACCGTGTCATCAGCATCTACCTCGATGAGCGGAAGGGCAATGTCCGCAGCCGACTCGATTCAGCGGAAAAATGGATCCTGCAGCGCATCTCCGAACAGAAGGCTCGCGCGGATATTGCGCGCGAGGCTGCCCGAAACTATCAAGAATCGATGGACGTCGTCTCGAAAGAGGACGCTCAGGATGAACGGCTCAAATCACTTATAGAACTCACCGGCCGCGAAGGGAAAATTGAGGAAAGCCGGGTTGAGGTAAAGGCGGTGATATCGACGCTTGAGGCAGCGGATAGCGCTTCGGTCGCTGTGCAGAACATCGCCCTCCCGGACGACATTGCCACAAAGCAACGTGATCTTCACGCACAGGAGGCAGATCTTGCCCGTCTGCTTGAACTGTACGACGGCAATGCCGAGGCCGTCGTGGATTTGCGCGGGAAAATCCAAAAATCCCGCGCCGATCTCAACCTGGCGACCAAGCAATATCTGCAAACAATGCGCGCCAAGCTCGCCGCGCTTGACCATGAGGCTGCCGCAGTACAATCCGTCCTGGATGTCGCTCATGAAAAACGCGCACGCGACGCCCTCGTGCAAACGGAATTGACGCGACTGCAGCGGATCGCCGACAAGGAACAAACGGCGCTCGAAAAGTTTGAGGACCAGCGCCGTGACCTCGTCGGCAAAGCCAAGCTTCCCGCAGCCGAATTGGAAGTCTTATCACCGGCTTCGGTGCCGCTCGCATCGCAGGGCCGTGGACGGCTTTTCTATCTGGTGAGCGCCCTTCTGGCTGCAATCTCGGCAGCGGTAACGGCTGCTTTCGTGGTTGAAATGTGGGACCGGTCCATCCGGAGTTTCGACCAAATAGCAGGAATGGCCCGCACGATACCGGCTGGGCTTATCCCGCGGCTGGCGCGGAAGGAAAATCCGAAGACGATTTTCGGACATGTGCAGGTCCCGATGTTTGACGAAGCAATCCGCACCGTGATCCTTACACTCAAACAGTCCAACGGGGGCAAGTTGCCGAACAGTATCGTCGTTACGTCGGCTCACAGCGGAGAAGGCAAGTCGCTTATCGCAAGATCGCTGGCTATGGAACTCGCCGCCGCGGCAATTCCGGTGCTGTTGGTCGACGGCGACCTTCGACGGGGAGAACTCGAGTCCTATTTCAAGTCGGGGCTACAGCAGGGATTGAACGAATTCCTGAATGGCCACGCCGATATCCGCGACATCGTCGACCACCATCCAAGCGGTATCGATTTCATTCCATCCGGCAAGTTCAGTCTTCAGCGGCGGGTCCGTTCGAATGGCCTGGCAGAAATCATCGAAATGGCGGGCGCGGCCGGCCGGATCGTCATCTTCGACAGCGCGCCTGTGCTCGCCTCGACGGACACGGTGCTTTTGACTGCGCTGGCGGAAAGAACACTGGCAGTCGTCAGATGGGGAAAGACGAGCCGCCGCGCGGTCGAGTTCAGCCTGCAACAAATGAAAAGCCCGCGAAATTCGGAAATCATTGTCGCGATCAACAGCGTAAATCCTAAACAGCACGCGCTGTATAATTTCAGCGACTCAGAGCTGTTTTCGAGATCCTTGATGAAGTACTATAACTTCAAGGTATAAATACACCGCACGTGCGATTCAAACGCCGATTTTCTCTGAAGCTGCACAACAATACAGCATCATCTGCTTCTGCATTTGTATTCGAGTTGGAGAGCAATCATGGATACGGGAATGAAAAAGAACCGAAAAGTTGCGCTGATAACGGGTATAACAGGCCAGGACGGTGCGTATTTGGCCGAAATGCTGCTGGACAAGGGCTATATCGTCCACGGCCTCAAACGACGTTCGTCGTCCTTCAACACCAGTCGCATCGAGCATCTGTACGAGGATCCCCATGTCGACAATCCTCGCTTCATTTTGCACTTCGGGGACATGACCGATTCAACCAATCTCATCCGCGTCATACAGGAAACACAGCCGGACGAGATCTATAATCTCGCCGCACAGAGCCACGTCCAAGTTTCGTTCGAGACGCCGGAATATACTGCGAACGCGGATGGAACCGGCACCCTGCGGCTGCTGGAAGCAATTCGCCTCCTTGGGTTGACCAAGAAGACCCGCTTCTATCAAGCGTCCACTTCGGAGCTCTACGGCAAGGTTCAGGAAGTTCCGCAGAGCGAAACGACACCCTTCTACCCTCGATCACCCTACGCGGCGGCCAAGCTCTATGCCTATTGGATTGTCGTCAATTATCGCGAGGCCTATGGCATGCATGCCTCGAACGGGATTTTGTTCAATCATGAAAGCCCGATCCGCGGCGAAACATTCGTGACCCGTAAAATCACCCGGGCGGCGGCTGCGATCCATCTTGGATTGCAGGACCGGCTCTATCTCGGCAATCTGGATGCGAAGCGCGACTGGGGACATGCACGAGAATATGTCCGCGGCATGTGGCTGATGCTTCAGCAGGACGAACCGGGGGACTATGTCCTTGCGACCGGCGAAACGCACTCGGTTCGTTCCTTTGTGGACAAGGCCTTTGCCAAGGTGGGCATGCCAATTGATTGGCGTGGGAGCGGTGTCGAGGAAAAAGGATACGATAAGACATCCGGTCAGTGTGTCGTGGAGATCGATCCAGCCTACTTCCGCCCGACTGAAGTTGATCTTCTGATTGGCGATCCGACGAAGGCGCACACGCAGCTTGGCTGGAAACATGAAACCAGTCTTGATCAGCTGGTTGCGGAGATGGTTCGCGAGGATCTGAAAGTCATGGCACGAAATGTTCCGTCGGTCGGTGCGACTAAAAGTTTTGCCTATGCCTGAGTGATCGACAGGCTTGCTGAAAGCGGTCCATGGCGACAAGGATCCTCAGCAGGAACGCGGCGATCCGATCGCCGCGTCAAGGCGCTCAGTCACGCTCGACGAATTTGTTGAAGCGGCTTGTCTTTCCATCCTTGGTCTCATCCTGGTAAAGAAAGGCAAGCTTGTTTTCGTCGAAGATTCTGAAGAACTCGTCCCAGCCGATCTCGTCGAATTCTTCTTCCTTGTCCCCGAAATCGATGCGCAGGACGCCGCCTTTGCCGGCGGTCCGGATGGCCGCCGGCCTGCCCTTCCTGTCCTCCGCCCATTTGCGAATTTTTCTGTGGTCCGTCGTTGTCTCGGAACTGCTCATCGAAATCTCCATCGGTTGTCTTTTGTGGCGCAAACCGGCCGACAACAGTCACAGCAGCGGTTGCCTTTGCTTCCATTCGCGATACGGTGCGAGCAGTCGACCGGGATAGCGCCGCTCGATCTCGCTTTCGGCCAAAGCAATGCGGGAGATAATCTCTTCTACCGCGTCGCCCTCCTCGGCAGCGTTGCTCGCTTTTTCCAGATCGTTCATGGTCCCGAACAGCTCGTCATCCGTCATTGTCTCCAGGCGGGAGGCGAGATCTTCGACCGGTTCGTTGACAAGCGAATTGCTGGACATGGGCGCGCCTCTTGCTGATGCCTGTCCAACTTCGCTCTTCACACTAAGTTCCGCTGCTGCACGTCGGATTATCAAATGGTCCGCGATCCGCCGGACAGCGCGGAGACGTTCGATACCGCCTCCGGCGCGTGTTAGAATCGATGCCGTGCTGACGGGCGCAGCGATGCGGTGCGTAAGAAAACCGTGGCGGCAAACGAACCCAGGCCATCGGTGCCGCTGCTTCGGAACAACCACCTGCTTTCGGCTGTTTTCTCCTGGAGCGGAGGTGATCCCATGGATATGAACCGCATGCGAGACCACATGGTGGAACACCATGTCGTGCGTCGCGGCATTCGCGATCAAAGCGTCGTCAGGGCGATGCGCATAGTGCCGCGCGAGAAATTCGTCGATCCGGGCTTCGAGGAATTCGCCTATGAGGATGCGCCCTTGTCGATCGGCGAGGGTCAGACGATCTCGCAGCCTTTCATCGTCGCTCTGATGATCGAGAAGGCCCATCTGGGTGCGGGCGACAAAGTGCTCGAGGTCGGAACCGGTTCCGGCTACGCCTCGGCCCTCCTCAGCCGGATCGCCAGGCACGTCTATACCATCGAACGCCATGAACGGCTGGCGCTTCAAGCCAGAGAACGGTTTGAAAAGCTGGGATACGGCAATGTCGACGTCCGGGTGGGCGACGGCAGCAAGGGCTGGGCGAACGCCGCTCCTTTCGATGCGATTATCGTTTCCGCTGGCGCACCCGAGGTGCCGGCCGCCCTGAAGGAGCAGCTGGATCTCGGTGGGCGGCTCATCATCCCGGTCGGCCGCAGGGACGAACAGCGCCTGAAACGCATCACGCGCACGGGGGCATCCACCTTCGACGAGGAAGATCTGGGCGGCGTCCTTTTCGTCCCGCTGATCGGCGAGGATGCCTGGACTACAGCCCATCCGATGTATACGGCGACAGCCCCGTCATTGCGCACAGGGGAAACATCCAGCAAATTCATCTCGGCCGCGGCTGAAGAATTTTCCTCGATCGACGACAAGGGCTTTGCCGCCCTTTTTGATCGTTTTGCCGACAGCCGCATCGTTTTGCTTGGCGAATCCACCCATGGCACCGCCGAATTTTATGAGACGCGGGCTGCCATCAGCCGGCATCTTATCGATCATCACGGATTCAATCTCATTGCAGTCGAAGCGGATTGGCCGGATGCGGCCGCCATTGACCACTGGATAAATGGTCGGGCACCGGGAGACGGACAGCCGTTCGGCCGCTTTCCCACGTGGATGTGGCGGAACCGGGAGTTTTCGCGGTTCATCGGCTGGATGAAGGAGGAAAACGAACGGCGCAAAGCGTCGCACAAGGATCCGGTGCGGTTTTACGGCCTGGATCTCTATAATATGTCCGGGTCGATCCGTTCCGTCCTCGACTATCTCGAAAATGTCAGCCCGGAAACCGCCAAGATTGCCAAGGAGCGCTATGGCTGCCTCAGTCCCTGGCAGAGCAATCCCGCGACCTATGGTCGGGCCGTGCTGACCGAAGCCTATCGATCATGCGAGGATGCGGTGCTGAAGCAATGCACGGAGCTTTTGACGCGATCGCTGGATGATGCGGCCTCAGGTGACGATGATTTTCTAAACGCCGTCCAGTCCGCAAGACTGCTCGCCGCCGCCGAACGATATTATCGCATTATGTATTATGGCGGTGCTCAGGCCTGGAACCTGCGCGACACCTATATGGCCGACACCGTCGAGCATCTTCTCGACTTTCACGGACCGGCGGCAAAGATCATCATATGGGCTCACAACTCCCACATCGGCGACGCCCGCTACACGGATATGGCAACCGCCCGCGACGAACTGAGCCTCGGTCAGCTATGCCGGCAGCGCTTCAACGAGATGACAAGCCTCATAGGGCTGGGAACACACTGCGGCGAGGTGATCGCCGCTGACGATTGGGAGGGGCAGGCGGAGGCGAAACAGATGAACCCGTCGCTTCCGGAGAGCTGCGAGCGTTTATGTCACGACACGGCAAAGCCGCGATTTCTTCTCGACCTCAGGGCCGATGAGGAATTGCACGCAAGCCTGGTCGAACAGCGGCTTCAGCGCTTCATAGGGGTGATCTACAGGCCGGAAACCGAACGGCTGAGCCACTACATGTCGGCATCGCTGTCGCGGCAATACGACGCCTTCCTCTGGTTCGATGAAACGCACGCGCTTTCGCCACTCATCGCTCGGCAGTCCGGGACGGGCGATCAGGAAACCTTCCCCTTCGGTTTCTAGAGCGAGGCGGGATCGATCGACGCGACAGAGCGGGAACTCTCTGCGCATCCGCAAGTTTAGTGGTTGATCGCCCCAGCAGATCCATGTGAAGCATTTGGTTATCGCCTCACTCGGAGGCGCCGCGAAAATCAGGACCCGGCGCACTGGTACGAAGCCGAATGAGGAGGCGGCAGATATGTCTGAATATGTCAGCTATTCCCCGGGCCCCGTCCCGGCCGGGTCGCTGATCGTCAAGCTCTATCGATCGGGAAGCCAGATCAGGGGATACGTCAGCGAGGTCGCAGACACGGACCACGACGATACGATCTTTCCCGGCGAGGAAATGGAACCTGAAGCAGCCTTCAGGCTGGCTGAAACCCATCGCGACACCAACGGTGCCCCGATCTTCGTCGATCTTGTCGAAGACGTTGTGTGGGATCCGTCCTGGGGTCACCTCAGGCCATAGCGTACCGAGCGATCATCAGCCCGTCGGCCTACCAAAGCTCTGTGCCGGACCCGCTACGACGAACCCGCGTCGCGGCGGCAAGCGACGATCTGCGCCATGCTTCGTTCGGGGCAAACCCGCTCCCCATGCCCCTTCAGAAGGACAAGTCGAGCACCCTGCCCTCGAACAGACGGTCCCGGGAGCCTTCGAGATGTGCTTTCATCAGCCGTTGCGCATCGTCGGCCCGGCCATCGGCGATCGCCTTGTAGATGGCGTTATGCTCTTCATAGACCTGTTCCAGCCCCTGGCGGGGGCCGAGCAGGGAAAGGCCGTGGAGATGCATGCCGACGGCGATATGGGCTTTCAGCGCATCGATCGAGGCAGTGTAATAATGGTTGTTGGCAGCCTCGGTCACGGCGCGATGGAAGATGAAATCGGCGTCGGTGCGGTGAAGCTGATGGCTGGTCGCCTCGCGCAGGTCCGCAAGGGCGCTGGCGATCTTCTGGATCGCCTGCTCATTGCGGCGCTTGGCGGCGAAATAGGCGGCGGCCGGCTCGATGGTCAGGCGGAATTCGTAGCAGCGCTGAATATCGGCAATGGTCTTAACAGGCGAATAGGCAAGCTGTGTCGTCGGCGAGCCATGGGCGCTGACGAAGGTGCCGGCTCCCTGGCGGGCATAGACCATGCCCTGGTCGCGCAGGCGCGCCAGCGCATCGCGGACGATCGGCCGGGAAACACCGAGCATCGAGGCAAGTTCGTGTTCGCCGGGAAGGCGTGAATCCGGCGGATAGTTTCCGCCGCGAATCCGCTCGAGCAGCTGGTCGAAGACGCGATCGACCAGCTTGACGGCCTTGCCGCGTTCGGGCTTGCCCGGCGGGCCGGCTTCCGCGTTCAAAGATTCGCCATTCGCTTCAGTCACGTCATTCTCCCCGACGGTATCTTAGCATGATGCCGAAAAGTGTGAGCGGTTTTCAGGCGACATCATGCTCTAACTCTTTGAATTGAGAACAGGATGATTTCAGGCCGACTCGGCCTGAAATCATCCTGTTCTAGGCCGCCTGATTCCGAAGAACCAGTCTTAGCAAACTATCGGAATTGCCGAAGCCCCCTGACTTGACGGCACACCGAAAAGGCCGCCCGTCGGCGGCCGTCACATCGAACCAGGGAATGCCGGCCTCGATTTCGCCCTTCGGCGTGAGCACCTTCACGTCAAGCGCGTGGAGGATTGCCAGCGCCGTATCGCCACCGCCGACCATCAGCATATCAGGCCTCGTATCGTCGATCACCCTTTTGACACCGGCCGCAAAGTCATGGGCGACGAGCGCCGCATCGGCCGTCATGTCGCCGGTGCAGCGCAGCAGCACCGGCAGCGCCAGGCCCTCCCCGCATTCGATCTGCCCCACCGGCGCGTCCACCACCACGCGCAAGGCGCCGGAGGCTTCGAGCCGGTTCATCTGGGCGGCGGTGATCGGATCGCGCGAACCGAAGGCAAACAGCGTGCGGGGGGTCGGCGTAAATTCCGTCACCGGCCGCCGCCCGGTTTCGCCGAGGCGGCGGGCGAATGCCGCACCGAGGCCACGCGCACCGACGCCGAGCGTCGTCAGCCAGACATGACCCGCGACGATCTGATCGAGATCGGCATCGTCCTCGGCATCGGCTACGACAACATTGTCCGCGCGGCTCTCGAACAGATCGGCGACCGGCAGCGGCTTGTTGACGCCGCGGCCGACGACGCAGCCCCGGTAGGTCAGGCGCTCCTGATCGGGAATGGCAGGCGCCACGAGGATATTCTTCAGGCCGAGCGCATCCGCAAGCGCCAGGCTTTCGGCCGCAACATTGCCCTTCAGCCGGGAGTCGATCTTCTTCATGACGACGTCAGGCTTCACGTCGCGAAACACCTTCGCCGCCGATCGGACCTTTTCGGCGGCATCGCGCTCGCCAAGGGCGCGCGAGGCGGTATTGACGACGACGACATCACAGCCGGTGGCGATCGCATCCTGCGCCGCTGCGACATCGACGGCAACCGCGACCGAGAGGCCGGCCGCAACGAAGGGGGCACCGGTATCGAGCGCCCCCGTCAGATCGTCGGCGATGATCACGGCCTTCAGCGTCATGCGATCTCACCTGTATTGACGGCGTGGCAGGCGACGAGATGGCCGGGCTTGGCTTCCTTCCAGACAGGAATGACCTTGCTGCAGACATCCATGGCGATCGGGCAGCGCGTGTGGAAACGGCAGCCGGAAGGCGGGTTCAGCGGGCTCGGCACGTCGCCCTGCAGGATCTGGCGTTGACGGGTGCGCTCATGCTCCGGATCGGTCTCCGGAACGGCCGACAACAGCGCCTTCGTATAGGGATGCAGCGGGTTGTCGAAGAGTTCCTCGCGGGTCGCGAGTTCGGCGAGCCGCCCGAGATACATGACGCCGACACGGGTGCTGATATGACGCACCACCGCGAGATCATGGGCTATGAAGAGATAGGTCAGGCCGTATTTCTCCTGCAGATCGAGCAGCAGGTTGATGATCTGCGCCTGGATCGACACGTCGAGCGCCGAGATCGCCTCGTCGCAGACGATGAATTTCGGCTGGCAGGCGAGCGCCCGGGCGATGACGACGCGCTGGCGCTGGCCGCCGGAAAGCTCATGCGGGTAGCGCTGGGCAAACCGTGTCGGCAGGCCGACATCGGTGAGCAGCGTCGCCACCCTCTCCTTGAGCTCGGCCTTGGTGCACAGCTTGTGAAAGAGGATCGGCTCGCCGATCGCCTCGCCCACCGTCATGCGCGGATTGAGCGTCGAATAGGGGTCCTGGAAGACGATCTGCAGGTCGCGGCGGAACGGCCGCATCTGCTTTTCATCAAGCTTGGCGAGATCCTGGCCTTTGTAGACCACCTTGCCGCTGGTCGCCTTGTAGAGGTTGAGGATGGTGAAGCCGGTCGTCGACTTGCCGCAGCCGGATTCGCCGACGAGGCTCAGCGTTTCGCCTTCCATGATGTCGAGATCGACATTGTCGAGCGCATAGACGGTTGCCGAGCGTTCGCCGAAGGCGCCGAGCTTGACGTGGAAATGCTTGACCAGATTTTCGACCTTGAGCAGCGGTTGCGCAGCCATCACGCGGCCTCCTGCATTCTCTGGACGACGAAACAGGCGGCGCGATGATTGCTGCTGCCGCTCAAGGGTTCGAGCCGCGGCACCTTCTCGTGACAGATCGCCTCGACGAGCGGGCAGCGCGGCGCAAAGGGGCATCCCTTCGGCCGGCGGCCAGGTTCCGGCGGCGTGCCGCCGATCGAGCTCAGCCGGCTTGCCGGCGGATCTGACAGTTTCGGGATCGAGGAGAGCAGGCCGCGCGTATAGGGATGGCTCGGCCGGGCATAGAGCTCGTCGACCGGGGCGTCCTCGACGACCGTGCCGGCGTAAAGCACGGCGACGCGATCGACGAGGCCGGCGATCAATGCCAGATCGTGGGTGATCCAGACGACGGACATGCCGAGCTTGGCGCGCAGATCCTTCACCAGATCGACGATCTGCGCCTGAATGGTGACGTCGAGCGCCGTCGTCGGCTCATCGGCGATCAGAAGCTTGGGATTGCAGGCAAGGCCGATCGCGATCATCACGCGCTGGCGCATGCCACCGGACAGCTCGTGCGGAAAGGCTTGCAGCCGCTCTTCCGGGCCGGGAATGCCGACGAGGCGCAGGAGTTCGACAGCGCGGGCGCGAGCCTCCGCCTTCTTCATTTTTCGGTGATAGATCAGCGGCTCGCAAATCTGGTCGCCGACGCGCATGACGGGATTGAGCGAGGTCATCGGATCCTGAAAGACGAAGCCGATATCGCCGCCGCGCACCTTGCGCAGCTCGCGATTCGACATCGTCTGCAGATCGCGCCCGGCGAAGGTGGCCGTTCCCTTGGCGACCTTGATCTTGTTCGGCAGGAGCCGCATCAGGCTCAGCATGGTGAGGCTCTTGCCGCAACCGGATTCGCCGACGACGCCCAAGGTTTCGCCTTTGTCGACATGGAGATCGATGCCGTCGACGACGACGGCCGGGCCGTTGCGGCCATCGATCTCGACGGTAAGCCCCCTGACATCGAGCAGGCGTTCTCTGTTTTGAGTGTCCATCATTTGCTGCCCCGCGGATTGAGCGCGTCGTTGAGGCCATCGCCGAGGAAGCTGAAGGCGACCGAGGCAAGGCCGAGCACGGCCGCCGGAGCGGCGAGAAGATGCGGATAATGCTGCCAGACGCGAAGGCCGTCCGAGATCATGTTGCCCCAGCTCGGCGTCGGCGGATTGACCCCGACGCCGAGGAAGCTGAAGGCGCTTTCCAGCACCATCGCCGTACCGAGACCGGCGCTGACCGAGACGATCAGCGGCCCGAGCGCATTCGGCACGACATACCGCTTGATGATGACCCAGTTCGAAAGCCCGAGCGCCTGGGCGGCGGTGATATAGGGCCGGCTGCGGATCGACAGCACCTGGGCGCGCACCAGGCGCGCGTAAGGCGGCCAGGAGATCAGCGCCATCGACCCGAAGACGAGGATGAAATCCACCCATATCGTCTGGCGGTAGAAGGGATTGAGGGTCTCGAGGTAGCGCGCCTCCATCCAGCGGGTGATCGGCGATTTCAGCGAGGCGTTGATGACGACGACGAGCAGCAGGTTGGGAACCGACATCGTCACATCGGTCAGCCACATGATGGCGCGGTCGAAGGGATTGCCGAAGAAGCCGGCCACTGCGCCCAGCGTCAGGCCGATCAGCACCGCGAAGAAGGTGACGATGACGGCAACGAGGAAAGCGGTCCGCGTGCCGAACACCACGCGGCTGAAGACGTCGCGGCCGAGGTCGTCGGTGCCGAAGAGATGGCTCATCGACGGCAGCGCGTTGCGGGCATTGAGATCCTGGCTCAGATAGTCGTAAGGCGTGAGATAGGGCCCGAAGACCGCCGTGAAGGCGAGGATCAGGACGACGATGAGGCCAAAGATCGCGAGCTTGTTGCGCCGCAGCCGATGCCAGGCATCGCGCCACAGGCTGACCGGCGGTTCCTCGATGGTCTCGGTGGGGGAAAGAGGGATTGCGGACATGGTCAGCGGCTCCTTCTTGAATCATTGGCGCGGGGGTCGAGCAGCGGATAGAGCACGTCAACCAGCAGGTTCGAGACCATCACCAGGAACGATCCGATCAGCGTGATGGCCAGGATGACGGGATAGTCGGAATTGATCAGCGCCTGCACCGTCAGGCGTCCGAGCCCCGGCAGGCCGAAGACCAGTTCGACGAAGATCGCGCCGTTGACGATGGTGATCATGATCAGGCCGAGCTGCGTGACGACAGGGGTCAGCACCGGCCGCAGGATATGGCGCAGCGCCACGATGATCTCCGGCACGCCCTTGGCCCGGGCGGTGCGGACGAAATCCTCCGACAGCACCTCGATGACGGCGGCCCGGGTCTGACGCACGATCAAAGCGATCGGCTGGAAGGACAGCACGAGCAGCGGCAGCAGGATGCGGACATCGAGGATGCCGCCCCAGCCATAGGGCACGCTGGCACCCGGCAAGAGCACGATCAGGCCGACCATCAGCAGCGGCCCGGCGACATAGGCCGGGATCGCCCAGAGGAAGAGCGCCGAGCCGAGAATGGCGTAGTCGAGGCGGGAGTTCTGGTTCAGCGCGGCGATCATGCCGAGGGGGATTGCAACGAGGGCCGTCAGAATGATGGAACAGAGGGCAAGCTGGAAGGAGACGGGTGCGGCGGCCGAGACCATCGCCCAGACGGCGCGGCCCGAGGTCAGCGAATTGCCGAACTGGCCGTGCAGCAGGTTCCAGATGTAAAGGCCGAACTGCTCGATGAAGGGCCTGTTGAGGCCGGCACTTTCACGGATGGCTTCGATGCGCTGCGGATTATAGGCGACGTCGCCCGGCGCGCGCAGGAAGATCAGCTTGATCGGATCGCCGGCGCCATAGAAGGCCAGCGCGTAAACGGCCAGCATCACCACCAGAACGGACGGAATCCAGATGGCAAACCGGGTTAGCACGTAGCGCAGCAAGGCCACCTCCCACCTGTTGTTCGATGCGGTCCGTCCTAAAGCCAGGCAGATCGCAGCTCTTCGTCTTGAAACTTGCGCGAAGGCCTTGCAGCCTTCGCGCGCTTATTGCCAGGAACGATAATTTCCAATCAGCCGATGGAGATGTTCCAGGGTTCGGCGATCTGCCAGTCGAGGTTCTTCTCGAGTCCCGTGACCTCCTTGGTGGCCCAGCGCGACATCGCCTGAGAATACCATGGAATGAAGGCCCAATCCTCGCGGAATGCCTTCTGGGCTTCCTGGGCGAGAGCAACGCGCTGTGGATCATCCGCAGCCTTGGTCGCCGCTTCGGCAAGGGCGCTGTCGACCTTGTCGTTCTTGTATCCGCCGAGCTTGTTCTGCGCGTTCGACGAGGTCGAGGCGATGCTGCCCGTGAGATAGGAAACGGCGTCCGGGACACGGGTGCCGACGTCGTCGCGGAAGATCTGGACCGAGTTTTGATCCGGACCGGCATAGGAGTCCTGCTGCGGCTTCATGTCGACGGCAGTGATGCCGAGGTTCTGGCGCCACTGCTCGGCGATGAACTGGGCGGCGGCCTGAATGGCCGGCGCCGAAATGCCGACGAACAGGATCTTCGGCAGGCGCTCGGGTCCGCCATAGCTCGATTCGGCAAGCAGCTTCTTTGCGGCTGCCGGATCATAGGGAAAGGCCTCGAAGCCGGAATTGTCGGCGCCGGGAACCGAGTTGAGGATCTGGTCGGCCTTCTTGTGCGGCCCATCCGGATAGGACGCCTTGAACAGGCCGTCGCGGTCGACCGCCATGATCAGTGCCTGGCGGACCTTCGGATCGTCCATCGGCGCGCGGGAGATGTTGAACCAGAAGTGCTGGCTGGTCGGGATCAGCGGGCCGGCCGAGAATTCCGGGCCGAGATCCTGGATGATCGTCGAGGTGACGAGCTCGGTATGGGCGTTGAACTCGCCCGACTTGATCAGCGACGTGGCGGTGACATTGTCCTCGATCGAGGTGATGTCGATGCGGGCAAGCTTCGGCTTCTGCCCAAAGAAGTTCTCATTCGGCTCGAAGGTGATCTTGCCGGCATCGATATCGATGCTCGTCAGCTTGAAGGGGCCGGAGAAGACCGGATTGTTCTCCGGCTTGTACCAGTCGATGATCTCCTCGCCGTCGCTGCCGCGCGACTGCGACGCCTTGGTGATCGGTGCGATGTGGTTGGCGAGGCGCATGAAGAAGATCGGATCGGCGGCGGCCAGCGTCACGACGACGGTCCCCTCGTCTGGTGTCGCGACACCGGTGAGCTCGTTGCCCGAGCCGGCGGCGATTTCGGCGTAGCCTTTGACCTTGCTCAGCACCTGGTCGGCGCGCTGGCTCTTGGTGTTCGGCATCGAGGCGACTTCCCACGATCCCTTGACGTCGGCCGAGGTGATCTTGCTGCCGTCGGAGAAGACGGCCTTCGGGTCGATCTTGAAGGTCCAGACTGTGTTGTCGGCCGATTCCCAGCTGGTGAAGACGTAGGGCTTGATATTGCCCTGACTGTCGAAATACATCGGCGAAGCCCACCAGATCGAGTTCCA
The DNA here is from genome assembly GCF_002531955.1 of Rhizobium sp. M10. NCBI lineage: Bacteria > Pseudomonadati > Pseudomonadota > Alphaproteobacteria > Hyphomicrobiales > Rhizobiaceae > Rhizobium > Rhizobium sp. M10. The sequence continues at coordinate 41,560 of NZ_NWTA01000013.1, forward strand.
GCGGAACGTTCTGCCGCCGCCGCGCAGCGGCGACCAGTCCTGGTCGAAGGCCGGATGGGCGACCTTCAGGACCTGGCCTTCGTCGGCGAGCACGATGCGGGCATTCATCCCGAATACGGTCAGCCCGACGCCGGCGGCAAGGCCGAGCTTCAGCGCGTTGCGGCGCGATAGATTGGTTTTATCCGATTGATCAAAAGACATGGCATTCCTCCCAGGTGAAATCGGCAGCGCTCTCCCTGCGCTGCCAGGCGCAGCACAATCCGTCGCCTATCGTTCTCTCGTTATTGTAAATATGTCAACAAAAAATCATGATTTTCATTAGAACAAAATTTATCTCTAAAAAAAGAACAATAATTACAACAAGATAAATTTTCGGCTTCACGTCAAGCCATTTTGTCTTCTTGACAAAAGCGCCGCAATGGAAAAGTTCTTAGCACTCCATCGCAGACAGATGCATGACAATCGGGCGCAGTCGCGCGGTTCGGACACGGATCGCCAAGCCAGGACGCACCGAAGGAGGAGAAATGAGCCATCACAGGATCACCGGCGTCTTCAGCGCGGCCGCAACGCCGCTGACGGCTGACGACACGCCGGATTTCGCGCTTTTCACCGACCATTGCCGGCGGCTCCTGGCCGAGGGATGTCATGGCGTGGCCCTGCTCGGCACGACCGGTGAGGCCAATTCCTTCTCCGGTAGCGAGCGGCGCGCCATTCTGGAAGCGGCTGTGAAGGCCGGCATTCCGGCCGACAGGCTTTTGCCGGGCACCGGCGTCGTCGCCATTCCGGAGACCGTGGAACTGACACGGCACGCGTTGTCGCTCGGTGTCACCAAGGTGGTGATGCTGCCGCCCTTTTATTACAAGGGCGTCTCCGACGACGGCCTCTTCGCTGCCTATTCGCAAGTGCTGGAAAAGGTCGCCGACACCCGCCTGCGGGTCATCCTTTATCATATCCCGCAGGTTTCGGGCATTCCGCTGTCCATTCCGCTGATCGGCCGGCTGATTGCGGCATTCCCGGAAACCGTCGTCGGCATCAAGGAATCGGCCGGCGATTTCAACAACATGCAGGCCATCATCGCCGCGCATCCCGGCTTTTCTGTCCTGGCCGGCGCCGATCCGCTGCTGCTGCCGCTGATGAAGGCCGGCGGCGCCGGCTGCATCACCGCCACCTCCAATCTGGTGGCGGATTCGCTCCGCACCGTTTACGACCATTTTCATGACGAGGCGCGCGCCGCCGATGTCGAGGCGGCGCAGGCGCGCATCAACGCCTATCGCACGCTTTCCAACTCCTACGTCCAGATCCCGACCATCAAGGCAATGGTCGGGCTGAAGACCGGCAATCCCGCCTGGAAGCGCACGCGCGCGCCGCTGATGCCGCTCGCCGAGGCGGATTATGCCGCACTCGCCGACAGCTACGCCAAACTGCCTTGAGGAGATCCGCCATGACATTTACCGGCCTGCCTCCGGAAGCCGTGCCCGCTCTGATGACCGGGACCGTCACCCCTCACCCCTCTGTCGCAGGCCGCGCCGATGCCTACCTGCCCTCGCCCTGCATTCAGAACCATGCAGCAAATCTCGCCTTTCTGCCCGACGGGACGCTGACCTGCGTCTGGTTCGGCGGCACGATGGAGGGCATGGGCGACATCTCGATTTACATGTCGCGGCTGGCGCCGGGCTCCGATCGCTGGTCGGAAGCGGAAAAGATGAGCGACGATCCTGAGAAATCCGAGCAGAACCCATTGATTTTCAACGCTCCGGACGGAAAGATATGGCTGCTCTACACATCGCAGACCTCCGGCAACCAGGATGGCTCGATTGTCAAATGCCGGATATCCGATGACGGCGGCAAGACATTCGGCCCGGTCCGAATCCTCTGCGACAGCCCCGGTACCTTCGTTCGCCAACAGATCGTCGTCAACGACCGGGGCGACTGGCTGCTGCCGATCTTCCGCTGCGTCGGCCTTGCGGGCCAACGCTGGAGCGGCGATGCCGATACGGCAGCGGTGCTGATCTCGCGCGACGGCGGCGCGAACTGGCAAATGGTCGATATTTCGGACAGCATCGGCGCCGTGCACATGAACATCCTGTCGCTTGGCGGCGACGAGATGATCGCCTTCTACCGCAATCGTTTCGCCGAAACCATACTTTCGAGCCGATCGGCGGATGGCGGCGAAACGTGGAGCCCGCCAGAGCCGACCGAACTGCCGAACAACAATTCCTCGATCCAGGCCACCGTTCTGGATGATGGAGGGATTGCAATGGTTTACAACCATTCGAATGCGACGATGTCGGATGCGCGACGCCAGTCTCTCTACGACGAAATCGAGGGGGACGAGGCTGGAGAGAGCGCTGCTATCGTTGCCGATACCGGCCGCAAGGCGGTCTGGGGTGTTCCGCGCGCGCCGCTCAGCCTGGCGATCTCGAGGGATGGCGGCAGGACCTTCCCGCATCGCATGGATCTCGATACGGGCGACGGCTTCTGCCTCAGCAACAATTCCAAGGATTCGCTGAACCGCGAATTCTCCTACCCCTCGGTCATTGAGGGCAGCGATGGCACGCTCCATGTCGCCTACACCTATTACCGGCGCGCCATCAAATATGTGCGGCTCGCCCCGCAAGCGCTGCCGTAAGCAAGATGCCGGCCTGAAATTGTAAATCTGCTTGTCCGATCCGGCGTGAGAGGATGCGGGACACAGAGAGATTGGCCGGTCACGCCGAGGATTTGACAACAGATTTGGGCTCTCCGCCACCGACATGATGGCGGCTGGCCCTTTCACTGCCCACCCCATCCAACAACATCATAAATATTTGATTTTTAAGCTTATACTGGCACATTTCGATCCGCTGAAATCTGTTTTTCGGCACGGTCGGCAATAAAATATCCCCTAGCCGGGAATGCTGGCTTGACATTGATCTTACAACTTTACAATAAATGGGTTAACACTATTGCCGCAAGATCTTGCAGGAGGACTGGTTCATGGCCAGCTTGGATTCGCCAATCACGATCATTCGGCCGCATCTGATCGAATTCGGCATCGGCACGGCGGCAAAGCTCGGCAAATGGGCCGCCGAAAAGGGCTACAGGCGCACGCTTGTCATCTCCGACGCTTTCAATGCCTCGCGCATCGACCTGCTGGAATTAAAGGGCGAGGTGACGGTCTTTGCCGAGGTGACGCCCGAGCCGGATACGGCCAACCTCGAAAAAGTCCTGGCGGCGGCGAACGGCGCCGACGCCGAGCTGATCGTCGGCTTCGGCGGCGGCAGCGCCATGGATCTGGCAAAGCTTGCCGCCGTTCTTGCCGGCTCGGCGCAGACGCTGCATGACGTCGTCGGCCCGAACAAGGTACATGGACCGCGCAAGGCAGCGCTTGCCCAGGTGCCGACGACATCGGGCACCGGCAGCGAGGCCGGCATCCGCGCGCTCGTCACCGACCCCAGGACGATGGCCAAGCTCGCAGTGGAGAGCCTGCATATGCTGGCCGACATCGCCGTCATCGATCCGGCCCTGACCTTCAGCGTGCCGGCCCGCACCACGGCCGCTACCGGCGTCGACGCCATGGCCCATTGCGTCGAGGCCTTCACCAATCGCAAGGCTCATCCGATGATCGATATCTACGCGATCGAGGGAACGCGGCTGGTCGGCAAATATCTCGCCCGCGCCGTCAGGGACGGCAACGACGCCGAGGCGCGCGCCGGCCTGTCGCTCGCCTCGCTTTATGGTGGCTTCTGCCTCGGTCCGGTCAACACCGCAGGCGGCCACGCGCTCGCCTATCCGCTCGGCACGCGCTGGCATGTCGCGCATGGCGCGGCCAATGCACTGATCTTCCCGCATGTTCTCGCCTTCAACACGCCGGCCGCACCGGAGAAGACGAAAGCGGTGATGGCAGCGCTTGGGCGTCAAACCTCGGACAACACGACATCCGTGTTCGATGCGGCCTATGCTTTCTGCGCCGAGCTCGGCATCGAGATGAAACTGTCAGGGCTCGGCGTGCCGGAAAGCGATCTCGACGCCATGGCCGACGACGCTTTTGCCATCCGGCGCCTGCTCGACAACAATCCGCGCGACCTCACCCGCGCCGACATTCGCTCGATTTACGCAGCCGCCTTTTAGGCGGCACGGTTTTCAGAAGGGACTTTGATGATGGACAGGAATGCGAAAGTCGCCGTCACGCTCGGTGATCCCGCCGGCGTCGGCCCCGAGGTGATCGTCAAGGCCCTGGCGGCTCTTCCGAGCGAAGAGCGCCGCGATTTCGTCATCATCGGCAATGTCGAAGCGCTGGAACGCGCCGACCGCGTCAGCGGCACCGGCCTGAAATTCGGGCCTGCCGATGCCCCCGGCGATGACAGGATCGCCGTCGATGAAGTTCCGCTCGGCGCGGCCCTGCCCGAGATCGGCAAGGTCAGCCCCATCGCCGGCGATGCCTCGGTGCGCTACATCACCCGTGCCGTCGATCTCGCCATATCAGGACAAGCCGATGTCATTGTCACCGCGCCGATCAACAAGGAGGCGATGAACCTTGCCGGCCATCACCATGACGGCCATACCGGGCTTCTCGCCCATCTCACCGGTTCGAAAAGCTCCTTCATGTTGCTTGCTTCCGAGCGGCTGAACACCATCCATGTCTCGACCCATATCTCGCTGAAGGGCGCGATCGAGCGCGCCAAGACCGAGCGGGTACTCGCCACCATCGAAGCCGGCCACAATCATTTCCTGCGTCTCGGCAAAAAGGCGCGCATCGCGGTTGCCGGCCTCAATCCGCATTGCGGCGAAAACGGCCTGTTCGGCACCGAGGACATGGAATTCCTGGCGCCGGCGGTCGAGCAGGCCCAGGCCAAGGGCATCGACGTCGTCGGCCCGATCTCCGCCGATACGGTCTTCGCCCGCGCCTATAATGGCGCCTTCGACCTCGTCATCGCCCAATATCACGATCAGGGCCACATCCCGATCAAGCTCGTTGCCTTCGAAACGGCGGTCAACGTCTCGCTCGGCCTGCCGATCGACCGCGTCTCGGTCGATCACGGCACCGCTTTCGACATCGCCGGCACCGGCAAGGCCAATCACGTCAACATGCTCTCGGCCATCGCCTATGCCCGGCTGATGGCGCGCTCACCGCGGCGCGGCGGGTGACGATAGCAATCCGGAAGGGCGCGGATGCAGAAACAGCCCACGATGCGACTGCATGATTATTTGGCATTCGTGACGGTGAATCTTAACGCGACAAGAATAGAGCACGACCATAGCCGGCCGCCTCGAGCTGACCGAGCATGTCCCAACGGCGATCAACCAAGCGGAGCGATTACTGCGTTCCAGCGACGTGTGTCTCGGAGGGAAGTCATGGCGTCGCGGCGTTTTCGGGCTAGGGCTGAGGCGGGGCTTTGTAGGATGATCCTAGCCCGAGACTTGCTATCCGCCCCTTCCATGTGGAAAGGTATTCTTCGACATGCGTGGCGCGAGCCGCGATACATCATTGCGAGTTGACGGCACGAGGGAAGATATGCTTCCGGCAGAGAAATACCTTGATGGCAGCGGCATCGTTGGAGGCACGATAATATTATCATTGTTGTTAGTATATTTAATTCTTCAGGAAGTACGAGAAATTATATTTTACAAGAAAAATAATTGGAATTTTGATTTGGACAGCAGCACCGGATGGAAGATGTATAAGGGTGACTCAACGGATGAGAGAGATCTTATAACCAACAAATCCAGGGTTTGCTACGGAACCCCATTCATGATTTCTTTAGTCGCAATATTCCTGATTCCGTGTGCGGCGATTATTTTATCGAAGTAGATTTCGTTTTTATCTAACTGGGTGAGATTTGGCATTTCAGATTCGGGAAGGTAAGCCAGAGTCAGTGTCTCAATCCCCCATTTATTAAGTACCTGGCATCCTCAACGGTAAGATTGCCGGGGTCGTGTCCGGCGCGATTCCGGAGCCGGATGCACAGCAGCTCGAAGGCCAGCCTCCAGTGCGTGATCCCGAGCGGGAATGCAGGATGATTAAAGGCCCCATCCCATCACATGCCAAACAATCGGCGATCTCAGAAAATCGGCTGGTGAAGGCTTGCCGTAATCGATGGGAAGTTCGGGTGACGATCCATCCCGATCACCTGATCAAATAGACGCCACTCTCTCTATGGCGGGTGCGTGCCCGTCATTGCCGATCTGCAATGCAGCTGGAGCAATGGCAGCGTCAGTGGATGCTGTACCGAGTACAAGGATGACGTCGAGCTCGGCAACATCGTCCAATCCGCTCAGAAGGGCCGCCCGAAAGATCCTAAAAGCATGTCGGGGAACAGTGGAAGCGGTTCAGCATTTCGAGGCGCAGGATTGCCTAACGACCCGCCAGATCGCTCCGTCGTTACCCCGCAGCGGTATCCGAAATCATCCGCGATACGGCATTCTTCCAGCCGATGATCTTGGCCTGACGCTCGCCCTCCTCCATCGAAGGGCTGAAGCGGCGGTCGCAGGCCCAGGCTTGCGCAAACTCCCGCCGGCCGGGCCAGATGCCGGCCTTCGAGCCGGCAAGCCAGGCGGCACCAAGTGCCGTCGTCTCGCGTATTGCCGAACGGTCGACCGGATTTCCGGTCATGTCGGCCAGGCACTGCATCGTCCAGTCCGAAGCCGCCATGCCGCCGTCGACGCGCAGCACGGTTTCCAGCTGGTTGACACCCCAGTCCTTCTTCATCGCCACCAGCAGGTCGAGCGTCTGATAGGCGACGGATTCGAGCACGGCGCGGGCAAATTCCGCCGGTCCGCTGTTTCGCGTCAGGCCGAAAATCGCGCCGCGCGCGGCCGGATCCCAATAGGGGGCGCCGAGACCGGTGAAGGCCGGAACGATATAGACCTGCTGTCCGGGATCGGCCTTGGCGGCAAGCACCCCCGCCTCTGACGCCTGCTCGATGATGCCGAGGCCGTCACGCAGCCATTGCACGGCCGCACCGGCGATAAAAATCGAGCCCTCGAGCGCATAGGACGTCTCGCCGTCGAGCCGGCAGGCGATGGTCGTCAGCATCCGGTTGGAGGAGGAAACGCGGTCCCGGCCGGTGTTGAGCAGAGCGAAACAGCCGGTGCCATATGTGGATTTCATCATGCCGGGCTCGAAGCAGGCATTGCCCACGGCCGCCGCCTGCTGGTCGCCGGCGACCCCGAGGATCGGAAGCTCGGCGCCGAACAGAGCCTTGTCGACACGGCCGAAATCATCGGCGCATTCCCTGACCTCCGGCAGCATCGCTGTGGGAATACGGAGAATGCCGAGAAGCTCCTCGTCCCATGCGCCGTCATCGATATTGTAGAGCAGCGTTCGCGACGCGTTGGTCGCATCGGTGGCGTGCACACGGCCGCCCGTCAGATTGTAGATCAGCCAGCTGTCGATCGTGCCGAAGCAGACATCGCCCGCTTCCGCCTTCTCCCGCAAGCCGCCGACATTGTCGAGCAGCCAGCGCAGCTTGGTGCCGGAGAAATAGGGGTCGAGCAACAGGCCGGTTTTGGCGGAAAACAGCTTCTCATACCCATCGGCTTTCAGGCTCTCGCACATTTCGGCGGTGCGCCGGTCCTGCCAGACGATCGCGCGGTGAAGTGGAGCGCCCGACCGTCGATCCCAGACAACCACCGTCTCGCGCTGATTGGTGATACCGATCGCGGCTATGTCGACAGCCTTAAGACCGGCATCGGCGATCGCCTTGCGCGCTGTGTCGACGACGGAGCGCCAGATTTCCGCGGCATCGTGCTCCACCCAACCAGGCTGCGGATAATATTGCGTGATCTCCGCCTGAGCGGAGCCTGCCATTTTCATGTCGCCGTCGAAGATGATCGCACGCGAGGACGTCGTGCCCTGATCGATCGAAAGAATATAGCCGCTCATATCCGTCTCCGGCTCGCACGAGATCGCTCCGCCTGCCGGCGATCGGCAGGACGCGGATGTTTCATGAGAGATAGATTGTGGGTGCCACCGGCTTGTCGCCGGTGGCAGGAAGGGATGGCCGGAGGCCTCGTTGCCTCCGGCCTGGTCCGCCCTACTTCTTCTGCCAGCTCTTGACGAGTTCGTCGTAGTTGACGGTGAGCGGCTTGTCCTTCTCGTTCTCGATCTTCAGCTGCGGAGCGAGGTTGCCCTTCTTCACCGCATCGGCGTTCCAATAAGCGAGATCATGCTCTTCGGCGAGCTTCGGGCCGATGTCGCCCTGGACCTTGGCGCGTTCGAGGCGCTGGAGCACCTTTTCCTGCTCTGAGCACAGCGAGTCCATCGCCTCCTGCGCCGTCTTGGCGCCGGAAGAGGCGTCGCCGATCGCCTGCCACCAAAGCTGTGCGAGCTTCGGATAGTCGGGAACGTTCGTACCGGTCGGCGACCACTGCAGGCGGGCCGGCGAACGGTAGAATTCGACGAGGCCGCCGAGCTTCGGCGCGCGGTCGGTGAAGGACTTATGATCAAGCGTCGACTGGCGGATGAAGGTCAAGCCGACATGGCTCTTCTTCACGTCGACGGTCTTCGACGTCACGAACTGGGCATAGAGCCAGGCCGCCTTGGCGCGATCGTCGGGCGTGGACTTCATCAGCGTCCACGAGCCGGCGTCCTGATAGCCGAGCTTCATGCCGTCCTTCCAGTAGACGCCATGCGGGCTCGGCGCGAAACGCCATTTCGGCGTGCCGTCCGCATTGACGACCGGCAGGCCTTCCTTGACGAAGTCGGCGGTGAAGGCCGTGTAGGTGAACATCTGCTGGGCGACTTCGCCCTGCGAGGGGACCGGGCCGGATTCGGAGAAGGTCATGCCCTGGGCGGCAGCCGGTGCATAGGCCTTCATCCAGTCCAGATATTTCTGGATGGAATAGACTGCTGCAGGGCCGTTGGTATCGCCGCCGCGCGCGACGCACGAACCGACGGGACGTGAGTTCTCGTCGACCTTGATACCCCATTCATCGACGGGCTTGCCGTTCGGGATGCCCTTGTCGCCGTTACCGGCCATCGACAGCCAGGCGTCGGTGAAGCGCCAGCCGAGCGACGGATCCTTCTTGCCGTAGTCCATGTGGCCATAGACCTTCTTACCGTCGACTTCGCGGCCGGTGAAGAACTCGGCGATGTCCTCATAGGCCGACCAGTTGACCGGCACGCCGAGATCGTAGCCGTACTTCGCCTTGAAGTCGGCCTTGTTCTTCTCGTCGTTGAACCAGTCGTAACGGAACCAGTAGAGGTTCGCGAACTGCTGGTCGGGCAGCTGGTAGAGCTTGCCGTCAGGCGCCGTGGTGAAGGACTTGCCGATGAAGTCGTCGATGTCGATGCCCGGGTTGGTGACATCCTTGCCTTCGTTGGCCATCCAGTCGGTCAGCGAGCGGGCCTGCTGATAGCGCCAATGGGTGCCGATCAGGTCGCTATCGTTGATATAGGCGTCATAGATGTTTTCGCCCGACTGCATCTGCGTCTGCAGCTTTTCGACGACGTCGCCTTCGCCGATCAGGTCGTGGGTGATCTTGATGCCGGTGATGGCGGTGAAGGCCGGGGCCAGCACCTTGGATTCATATTCGTGTGTCGCGATCGTTTCGGAAACGACCTTGATGTCCATGCCGGCGAAGGGTTTCGCTGCATCGACGAACCACTGCATTTCCTTTTCCTGGTCAGCGCGGGGAAGCGTCGAGAGATCGCCGACTTCCTTGTCGAGGAAGGTCTTCGCCTCGTCCATGCCGGCATAGGCCGATGCGGTCATCGCCAGCAGCAAGCCTGCTGTCGTCGTCAATAAGTGCCGTCGCATAATATCCTCCCAGGGTTTGCGATTGCAGTCACATACTCAGGCGGCCAAGAACCCCCGGCCATCTGTCTTCACTTTGCCGTCACACGTAACGGAACACGCCGATGGCGTAGACCACGGAGATGGCAAGAGCCCACCACAGGTTGGGCCCAGCGAGCCCAAGCCATGCAAGATGAATGAAAGCGCTGCCCAGCAGCGAAACGAAGAGCCGGTCGCCGCGCGTCGTCTCGAACCGCAGCACGCCTGTGCGCGGCGACCCGCCCGGCGAAAAATATTCCCAGACGCTCATGGCGATCAGAAGCGCCAGGATCGTCAGGAAGAACAGCGCCGTCGGCAGCGTCCAGGCCATCCAGGAAAAATTCATGACCGTCTCCTCCTCAAACGCGCCCGAGCGCGAAGCCCTTGGCGATGTAGTTGCGGACGAAATAGATGACGAGCGCGCCCGGAATGATGGTGAGCACGCCGGCCGCCGCCAGCACGCCCCAGTCCATGCCGGAGGCGGAAACCGTTCGCGTCATGATCGCCGAGATCGGCTTTGCCGCCGTCGTCGTCAGCGTGCGGGCAAGCAGCAGTTCGACCCAGGAAAACATGAAGCAGAAGAATGCCGCCACGCCGACGCCGCTTGCGATCAGCGGAATGAAGATCCTGATGAAGAAGCGCGGGAAGGAATATCCGTCGATATAGGCGGTCTCGTCGATCTCCTTCGGCACGCCGGACATGAAACCTTCGAGGATCCAGACGGCGAGCGGCACGTTGAACAGGCAGTGGGCAAGCGCCACGGCGATATGCGTATCGATCAGGCCAAAGGCCGAATAGAGCTGGAAGAACGGCAGCGCGAAGACCGCCGGCGGCGCCATGCGGTTGGTCAGCAGCCAGAAGAACAGATGCTTGTCGCCGAGGAAGCGGTAGCGCGAGAAGGCGTAAGCCGCCGGCAGCGCCGCAGCCACCGAGATCACCGTGTTCATCACCACGTAGATGATCGAGTTGATGTAACCGTTATACCAGGATGGATCGGTGAAGATCACCGTGTAGTTGCGCAGTGTCGGGTTCGTCGGCCAGAGCGAGAAGGCGCCGGTGATCTCGGCGTTCTCCTTGAAGCTCATATTGACGAGCCAGTAGATCGGCAGGATCAAGAAGATGATGTAGATCGTCGGGACGAGCCAGGAGAGGCTGCCTGCAGGTTTGAATTTATTGGTCATGATTGCCCTCCCCTTAGCTCGCGTCGCTGCTGGTCATCACGGTGTAGAACACCCATGAAAGCAGCAGGATGATGAGGAAATAGATGATCGACATTGCCGCTGCCGGGCCGAGATCGAACTGGCCGACCGCCATCTTCACGAGGTCGATGGAGAGGAAGGTGGTCGAGTTGCCGGGGCCGCCGCCGGTGACGACGAAGGGCTCGGTATAGATCATGAAGCTGTCCATGAAACGCAGCAGCACGGCGATCAGCAGCACGCGCTTCATCTTCGGCAGCTGGATATAGCGGAAGACGGACCAGCGCGAGGCGCCGTCGATCTTGGCCGCCTGATAATAGGCATCGGGAATCGAGACGAGGCCGGCATAGCAGAGCAGCACGACGAGGCTCGTCCAGTGCCAGACGTCCATGACGATGACGGTGACCCAGGCATCGATCGGATCGCGGACATAGTTGTAGTCGAGGCCGATCGCTTCGAGGGTATGGCCGAGCAGGCCGATATCGACGCGCCCGAAAACTTGCCAGATGGTACCGACGACATTCCACGGAATGAGCAGCGGCAGCGCCATCAGCACCAGGCAGACGGGAACGCCCGGCCCTGATTTCGGCATGTTGAGCGCAATGAAGATCCCGAGCGGAATTTCCAGCGCCAGGATGATGAAGGAGAACAGCAGATTGCGCTGCAGCGCTTCCCAGAAGCGGTCGGAATGCAGCGTCTGGATGAACCAGTCGGTGCCGGCCCAGAAGAATTCGTTGTTGCCGAACGTATCCTGGACCGAGTAGTTGACGACGGTCATCAGCGGGATGACGGCCGAAAACGCCACGAGCAGCAGCACCGGCAGCACCAGAAACCAGGCTTTGTTATTCCAAGTCTTCTGCATGGCTCAGGCCTCCCTGCCGACACGCCAGCTGTCGGCGTAGATGCTGATGGCGGACGGATCGAAGGTGACGCGGGCATCCGCGGGAATATCGTCGTCTTCAGAGACAACGATCGCGATCGGCTGGCCGGCGAAACGGGCGCGCACGATCTTCTGCCGGCCGATATCCTCGATCTTATTGATTGTAACAGGCATGCCCTCCCGCCCGAGGCGGATGAATTCGGGGCGAATGCCAAGTTCGGTCTTCACCGCGCCATTGGTATTCGGCGCATAATCCAGCGTCAGCACCTCGTCTCCGACCTTGACGGCGCTCCCGTCGATCTTTGCCGGCATGACGTTCATGCCCGGCGAACCGATGAAATAACCGACGAAAGTGTGGCTCGGCCGCTCGAAGAGTTCGGCCGGCGTGCCGATCTGGACGATCTGGCCGTCATACATGACGACGACCTTCTCGGCGAAAGTCAGCGCCTCGGTCTGGTCGTGGGTGACATAGACCATGGTGAAGCCGAACTGCTTGTGCAGCCGTTTCAGCTGCGAGCGCAGCACCCATTTCATGTGCGGATCGATGACGGTCAGCGGCTCGTCGAACAGGATGGCGTTGACGTCGTTGCGCACCAGCCCGCGGCCGAGCGAGATCTTCTGCTTCTGGTCGGCGGTCAGCCCCTGCGCCTTGCGCTTGGCCCAGCCGGCAAGGTCGATCATTTCGAGAATGTCGCGTACGCGCCGGTCGACATCGGGCTCGGCCACACCGCGATTGCGCAACGGGAAGGCGAGATTGTCGTAGACGGTCATCGTGTCGTAGATGACGGGAAACTGGAAGACCTGGGCAATGTTGCGGCTCTGCGTCGAGAGATTCGTCACATCCTTGCCGTCGAAGAGGATGCGGCCGTGCGACGGCTGCAGCAGACCCGAGATGATGTTGAGCAGCGTGGTCTTGCCGCAGCCGGAAGGACCGAGCAGCGCATAGGCGCCGCCGTCGTTCCATTCGTGGTCGACTTCTTTCAGCGAATAATCCTTCTCCGTCTGCGGATTGGCTCCGTAGGCGTGGCGGATATGGTCGAGCGTAATGCGTGCCATTGTGCTCTCCTATGCCTTTGCCGCTGCAGCGGCAGCGTGGCCGACCGTGGCGATGGCGCGGCCATCGGCGCCGAAGGCCAAAAGGTGGCGCGTGTCCAGAAAGGCCTCGATCTCCATGTCGGGATCGATGTCGTGAATGCCGTGCGCCAACATCACCCAGCGCACACCGTCATATTCCAGGTGAACGAAGCTCTCCGAACCGGTGATCTCGGAAACCAGCGTGCGCGCCTGCAGGCGGGCCGCATTGCCGGTCTGGGCTTGGAGGCCGAGATGATGCGGGTGAAAGGCGATGGTGACAGGACCGTCCGGCACAGCGGCCAGATGCGAGGGGACGGCAAGCGTGGCCCCGCTCGGGCGCGTGAAGATATCGCCCGATTTCATCACGTCGAGCGTGTTCAGCGGCGGATCGGCGAAGATGCCGGCGCTATCGAGATCGACGGGGCGGCGATAGACGTCGATGGTCGGCCCGAACTGGGTGACCCGACCTTCGTTCAGCGTTGCCGTGTTGCCGCCAAGCAGCAGCGCCTCGGACGGTTCGGTGGTGGCATAAACGAAGATCGCGCCCGACTGGGCAAAGATCTTCGGCAGTTCCTCGCGCAGTTCCTCGCGCAGCTTGTAATCGAGATTGGCGAGCGGCTCGTCCATCAGCACCAGGCTGGCATTCTTGACGAGGGCGCGGGCAAGTGCGGTGCGCTGCTGCTGGCCGCCGGAGAGGTGGAGCGGCGTGCGGTCGAGATAGGGCGTGAGCTTCAGAAGCTCGGCGGCCTTGCGCACGTCGCGGTCGATCGTGGCGGCATCCTTGCCCGAGATGCGCATCGGTGAGGCGATGTTCTCGTAGACGGTCAGCGCCGGGTAGTTGATGAACTGCTGGTAGACCATGGCGACGTTGCGCTTCTGCACCGGCATGCCGGTGACATCAGTGCCGTCGAAATGGACGGAGCCTGCGGTCGGGCGGTCGAGCCCGGCCATCAGCCGCATCAGCGAGGTCTTGCCCGACAGCGTCGGCCCGAGCAGGACGTTCAGCGTGCCGCGCTCGAGGACCAGATCGGTCGGATAGATGTGATAGTCCGCGCCCACCATTTTGGCGGCGTTCCGCAGTTCCAGCATTCCTGTTCCCGTGCCTCCACGCAGCGGGGATCACACGCCGCCTTATCCGGCCATCGCCGGTATGGCAGCCATGTACTCCTCCAGTGACTGAGCCTGCTCCTTCGAAAGGCGCAGACCATCCTTTGTTCTCCTCCACAGCACGTCTTCGGCGCGCCGGGCCCATTCATGTTCGACGAGATATCTGACTTCGGCCTCGTAAAGATCGCCGCCGAACAGCCGCCCGAGATCCTCGATGCCGCGGGCGTCGCCGAGAAGCGTCTCGGCCCGGGTGCCGTAGCGGCGCACCAGCCGGCGCGCATGCGGATCGGCAAGGAAGGGGTAACGGCGTTTCAGCTTGGCGACCTCGGTCTCATAGCCCTTGACGGCGAAATTGCCGCCCGGCAGATGGCTCTTGGCCGTCCAGGGGGCGCCTTTGACGCCGATCGCCGCACCGATCTTTTCCAACGCATGTTCGGACAGCCGGCGATAGGTGGTGAGCTTGCCGCCGAAGACGTTGAGCAGCGGCGCGGCAGCCCCTTCGCCATCCAGCTTCAGCACATAATCGCGCGTCGCCTCCTGCGCCTTCGAGGCGCCGTCGTCATAAAGCGGCCGCACCGCCGAATAGGTCCAGACGATATCATCCGGCTTGACCGGCTCCTTGAAATATTCCGAGGCCGCATTGCAGAGATAGACCGTCTCCTCCTCGGAGATCCTGATATCCCTGGGATCGGCGGTGAAATCGCGGTCGGTTGTGCCGATCAGGGTGTAGTCGCCCTCATAGGGAATGGCGAAGATGATGCGATTGTCCGGGTTCTGGAAGAAATAGGCGCGGGGGTCGTCGAACTTCTTCTTGACGACGATATGGCTGCCTTGGACCAGGCGGACATTGTGGGCTTCGTTCTGGCCGAACGCGGAACGGATGACGTGATCGACCCATGGGCCGGCGGCATTGACCAGCATGCGGGCCTGATGGCTGTCGCTGCTGCCGGTGACGGTATCGGTCGTCTCGATATGCCACAGGCCGTTCTCACGCGTTGCCGAGACCACTTTGGTGCGCGGCAGGATGGTCGCACCCTTGTCGGCGGCGTCGCGGGCATTCAGCACGACCATGCGGGCATCGTCGACCCAGCCGTCGGAATATTCGAAAGCCTTGGTGAACAGCGCCTTCAGCGGCTTGCCGGCCGGATCGCGGCGCATATCGAGCACCGACGTCGCCGGCAGCAGCTTGCGGCCGCCGAGATGGTCGTAGAGGAAGAGGCCGAGCCGGATCAGCCAGGCCGGGCGAATACCGCCCTTGTGATAAGGCAATACGAAGCGCAGGGGCCAGATGATGTGCGGCGCCATCGCCCAGAGGATCTCGCGCTCCATCAGCGATTCACGCACCAGGCGGAATTCGTAGTGCTCGAGATAACGCAGGCCGCCATGGATCAGCTTGGTGGCGCCGGATGAGGTGCCGGAAGCGAAATCGTTCATTTCCGCCAGCGCCACGGAATAGCCGCGCCCGACGGCATCGCGTGCGATGCCGCAGCCGTTGATGCCGCCGCCAATGACGAAAATGTCGTATATCTCCCGGCCCAATTGCCCCTCCGAGCCTGCTGCTGATTTCGCATCGCACAAAACTTGCGCGATTGCGAAAGTGACATCAGTTAAAACGAAAGAAATACGAATGTCAAACGAATGTTTGCGTGGGCCGGTCGGCCTAACGTGATCTGCTGCTCGTTTCGATCAGCTTCACATTGTTTTCCAGGCAGAGATTTCGGATCGATGGCACCGGACAGTGGTCGGTGATGAAGGTATGAACCTGGGTCAACTGGCCGATTCGAACCGGCGCGGTGCGTTCGAACTTCGTCGAATCGGCAACGAGAATGACGTGGCGGGCATTGGCGATGATCGCCTGCGCGACCTTCACCTCGCGAAAATCATAGTCGAGAAGCGCGCCGTCGACATCGATCGCCGAGGCGCCGATCACAGCATAATCGACCTTGAACTGGCGGATGAAATCGACCGCCGCTTCACCGACGATGCCGCCGTCCGAACCGCGCACGACCCCGCCGGCGATCACCACCTCGATTGCCGGAAAGAGACGCAACCTGTTGGCGACGTTGATATTATTGGTGATCACCATCAGTTCATGATGATTGGCGAGCGCCTCACCCACTGCCTCGGTCGTCGTGCCGATATTGATGAAGAGCGAGGCTCCGCTCGGGATCAGCTCGACGGCCGCAACGCCGATCGCCTGTTTTTCCGAAGCGGCGATCTGGCGGCGGGCCTCGTATTTGACGTTCTCGGTTCCGCTCGGAAATGTCGCGCCGCCATGGATGCGGGTCAGCACCTGCGCATCGCAGAGATCGTTCAGATCCTTGCGGATGGTCTGCGGCGTCACCGAGAAGCGGGAGGCAAGCTCCTCGACCAGAACCCTGCCGCTCGATTTCGCGATCGCCACGATCTCAGTCTGTCGGTCGGACAAGAACATCTGCGCCCCCTTTCGATCTGCTTTCGTTTTTAAAGAAAGCGAACGGCGGCGCAACGCCTATTTGTCGGAGGCGAGCTTTCGCCGCCGAATTTGGTGGTAGCGGCGCGGCCGTTACCGTTTCCGCATGAGGTTGACCACCAGAACGCCGAGGATCGCCATGATGCCGCCAATCGCCCCGAGTGCCGTCGGCGTCTCGCCCAGCCAGACGAATCCGATCAGCGTTGCGACCGGCGGGACGCCGTAGAGGAAATTCGAGGCGCGCGCCGCCGTCAGCCGCTTCAATGCGATGGCCCAGGTGAGATAGCCGATCGCCGTCGGGAAGATAACGAGATAGGCCACGCCCCAGTTGACCTCCGCCGGTGCGGCGGCCAGCGCGCGGATCGTCGCCGGGACGGCCGGAAACAGCGGCACAGAGCCAATCAGCAGGATCCAGGCGGTGACGGCAAGCGCCGGCAGCCGCCCGAGCAGCGGTTTCTGCAGCACGCTTGCGATCGCCGAGCAGAGCGCTGCGCCAAGGATCAGCACAGCGTTCGGATCGAGCTTGAAGCCATCGTCCGAGGCGACCGCGATCAACGCCACGCCGCCGAAGGAAACCGCGGTACCCGCCCAACCCCAGCGGCCGAAGCGCTCGCCGAGGGCGAAGGTCGCAATAAGGGCGGTAAAGACCGGCATGGTATTGATGATGAAGCTTGCCGGTCCCGCCGCCACGGTCTGCTCGCCGGTGTTCAGCAGAACCGCATAGGCGGCGATGAAGAGCACAGCAGCGACGGAGAGGCGGAAGAAATCCCGCTTTTCCGGCATCGGCCGGTAGATGGCGAGGTAGATGAGGGCGAGGGCGCCGGCCGCCACGTAACGTGCCGTCGCCAGTTCGATCGGCGTCAGCGGCCCGAGGCAGATGCGGATCACCACGAAGGAGGAAGCCCAGAAGAGAATGGTGACGACGATCGCCGCAAAGGCCACCAGATCGAATGCGCCTTGCTGTTTCGTCAGGACCGGTGTGCTGGCCGCCATGCTCATTTTCGCCTCCATCTGTGCGCGTGAGAATGAATTAGGCCTTCGATGCATGCTTGAAAAGCACCGCAATCGATGATCAAATGTGCACATGGTTCACAGCTCGCCAGTCCTTCCGCCACTCGATACGCTCGAGACCTTCGCCCGTGCCGCCCGGCTCGGATCTTTTTCGGCCGCGGCCGAGGAGAGCGGCCTCACCCATGGTGCAGTGTCGCGGCAAGTCTCGCGGCTCGAGCGCTGGATGGGCGTGCGACTGTTCGCGCGCGAAGCGCGCGGCGTGCGGCTGACGCCGGAGGGCATGCGGTTTTTCGCGCGCGCCGAGGAAGCGCTTTCTTTGCTCGGCAATAGCGGCGAGCGCTGGCTGCCCCGGCCGAACAAGGCGGTGGTGCGCCTGTCGGTGACGCCGTCGGTGGCATCATTGTGGCTGTTCCAGCGCCTGGCGAAGCTCGAAGGAAACGAGCTGCATGTCGAGCTGACGCTCGAGCACCGGCTGGCGGATTTCGGCGAAGGCACGGATCTCGCCATCCGCTGCGGCAAAGGTCCCTGGGCCGGCGTGCGCGCCCTGCCGCTCTGGCAGGAGAAATCCTTTCCGATCGCCGCCCCGGCGCTGGCAAACCGGCTCGAGCGGCGCTCCGATGCGCCCTCCCTGCTCGAGCTGCCGGTCCTTCACGACTCCAATATCGAAGGCTGGCGGCGCTGGCTCTCTCGCGAAGGTATCGATTATACGCCGCGCGGTCAGGATCGGCGCTTCGAGGATTACAATCTGGTGATCGATGCCTGTGCGCAAGGACTCGGCATCGCGCTCGCCCGCCCTCCCCTATCGGATGCGGCGCTCGCCGCCGGGCGGGTCGTGGCGGTGTCGGACCGCACGCTCGACTATCACGTCGCCTTTCACCTGATCCGGCCGGACGATGCACTGCGAAGCCCCGCCATCGAATTTGCCAGCCGCTTCCTGCGCGAAGCCGGTCATGACGAGGCGACAATCAGCGCCTTTATCGCACCCGGCAGGGCGAAAGCGTAAGACTCGCCGCCGCCTCCAGCCTGCGCATCGGGCGGCATGTCACGGCTGTCCCAGATTTTCAGATAATCGTCCCTTACAGCGCCCGCAAACAGGCGCAAGCGGCTTGACGCCCCGGCCGCGTCGCGGCAGGGGCGCGTCAACAACCGGTCAATCCGCCGGAGTGAGTGTCATCGATGCGCTGCCGGCCGCAACGTTCAGGCCGAGTTGGCCGGTCAGGCTTACCGTCTGCAGATGGATTGAACCGGAGGTGCCGCCGACCAGGAGGTTGGCGCCGACACCGGCACCAACCGTCGCCTCCGCGCTCGCGCCGACATAAAGGCCGGCGAGCGAGCCGCGGTGATATCCGGCTGTCGGCGCAAACACCGCCCAGATCAGCCGGCTGCGCGTGGTGAAGCCGAGGTCGATGCCAAGCTTTCGCATTTCGCCGGTATAGTGATCCAGAAGCTCATTGCCGACGATCGACTGGAAGACACAGTCCGCTTCCTTGGAGGAGCCGAGCACATAACCCGTGCCGCCGCCGATATCGCAAGTGAGATAACCGATCTTCACGCCATTGCGCAGGTCCGGCTCTTCATATGTTCTGGTGACGGGGTCGGCGGCATTGACCGCCCCCGCGCCGACAAACGTCAACGATACCGCGGCAAACGCCGTCGCAAGAGTTTTATTCATAAGTCTCTCCTTCTCAAATCGTGACGGGAACACCCGGCTGGCCGGCACCGGATATCGGAGGGGATCGCAAAGCAATCCCAGAACGGTGCCGTTTTCGCGTCGCAGTCAAAGCGCGTGGGAGGCGCAAGCGACACGCTTACGGTTTAGCCCCATTGGGACATTTCGAAGGCACCATGCGGGCCGCATGCGCCATTTCACGATCTTGTCAGGAATGGTTGCACGAAAAACACATTCGCCCAACGCGGGTTCTCGCCGGCGCGGGGCGACCACCAAGAAAAGGAAAACCCGGCGATTGATGTCACCGGGTTTTATACTTCATTTCTCCTCGCTATACTCTGCGCATGAAGCGCATGACGAGCGAGACGACGAACAACACCAGGAAAATGAAGAACAGAACCTGGGCAATGGAAGCTGAAGCCCCTGCGATGCCGCCAAATCCGAGGACGCCGGCAATCAAGGCCACAACGAGAAACACCAGAGCGTAGTAAAGCATCGCAATCTCCTTTTACGTTGCTGCTGAACATAACGGAGACCGCCCGGTTTAGTTCCCTGCCTATCATGGCCGGCAGGGGGAGCATCGCATCGGCTTTCGTTCAGCCGAAATGAAAGACGCCGCTGTACATCCGGTCGCCTTCGGTCGGCTCGGGAGGTTCGGCCGCGTCCAGATAGGTCTTGAGCGGCCCGGTCAGCACGAACCAGACGCTTGCCCCCAGCATGAAACAGGCGCCCACCGGATCGTCGATGCGAGCGATGAACGGAAGGCAGGCCGATGAGAACAGCACAATGATCCGCACCGACCACTCCGCCTCACGTTTGGCCACGGCGCGCGCCCTCAGCGACTTGTACTCCCGGGCGCCATAGGCGCTTCCTCGCGCCTTTACCGCCGAAACCAGCTTTCTGGCCGACGGCAGGGCCAGCATGACCAGCGCGGCGACGCTGAGCGCGAAAGGCCTCCCGGCCATCACCTGCCCGCTCGCGACAAGGAGAAAAGAGAGCACGACGAGATTCCACGTCGGCTCCAACAGTTCCGGCGGCTGCCGCGTGCGGATGTGCCAACTCCGCAGCAAGCCCGCCGCACCGTGCAGTAGCGGCTGATCGATATAGCGATTGATCCAGTCCATGCAGACCCGCCCGTCCCCGATTGAATGAAGAGGGCTCCGAACACCACGGAAATAGGTCATCATCGTGGCAGAGCTTCGGCAATATCAGCCGAAGCTATGCGACGCTCACAGAAAACCGCCTATTGCAGTTCCTGCGCAACGTCCCAGACATTGGCCCGACGGATCGGTGAAGGCCGCCGTGCGGCGCACCCCGAAGAATAGCCGTCAGCCCCGCAGGCCAGGCGCCTCGTGACCGGTGCGCGCCACATATTCCGTATAACCGCCGCCATACTGGTGGACACCATCCGGAGTCAGTTCCAGCACGCGGTTGGAGAGCGCAGCCAAGAAGTGTCGGTCGTGCGAGACGAACAGCATGGTGCCCTCATATTGCGAGAGCGCCTTGATCAGCATCTCCTTGGTGTCGAGGTCGAGATGGTTGGTCGGCTCGTCGAGCACGAGCAGGTTCGGCGGGTCGAACAGCATCATCGCCATGACCAGCCGCGCCTTCTCGCCGCCGGAGAGCACCCGGCACCGTTTCTCGACATCGTCGCCGGAAAAGCCGAAACATCCGGCAAGCGCCCGCAATGGCCCCTGCCCTGCCTGAGGAAACCGATCTTCCAGCGACTGGAACACCGTCCGCTCGCCATCGAGGATATCCATCGCGTGCTGGGCGAAGTAACCCATCTTGACGCTGGCGCCGAGCGCGACGCTGCCTTCATCCGGTGTGGTGGTGCCGGTCACCAGCTTCAGCAACGTCGACTTACCGGCGCCGTTGATGCCCATGATGCACCAGCGCTCCCGCCGCCGCACCATGAAGTCGAGCCCCTCATAGATGCTTCGGCTGCCGTATTTCTTATGGACATTCTTCAGGTTGATGACGTCCTCGCCGGAGCGCGGCGCGGCCTGGAACTCGAAAGCGACCGACTGGCGGCGCTTGGGTGGCTCCACCCGGTCGATCTTCTCCAGCTTCTTCACCCGGCTCTGCACCTGCGAGGCATGCGAGGCCCGCGCCTTGAACCGCTCGATAAATTTGATCTCCTTGGCAAGCATCGCCTGCTGACGCTCGAACTGGGCCTGCTGCTGCTTCTCGTTCTGCGCCCGCTGCTGCTCGTAGAATTCATAGTCGCCGGAATAGGCCGTCAAGCCGCCGCCGTCGATCTCGATGATCTTGTTGACGATGCGGTTCATGAACTCGCGGTCGTGCGAGGTCATCAACAGAGCCCCTTCATAGCCCTTCAGGAACTCTTCGAGCCAGATCAAGCTTTCGAGATCGAGATGGTTGCTCGGTTCGTCGAGCAGCATGACGTCAGGGCGCATGAGCAGGATGCGGGCAAGCGCCACGCGCATCTTCCAGCCGCCCGACAGCGCGCCGACATCGCCGTCCATCATCTCCTGGCTGAAGCTCAAACCGGCAAGCACCTCGCGGGCGCGGCCCTCGAGCGCATAGCCGTCCAATTCCTCGTAACGCGCCTGCACCTCGCCGTAACGCTCGATGATCTCCTCCATGTCGCCGGCCCTTTCCGGGTCGGCCATGGCGGCCTCGAGCTCGCGCAGTTCGCCGGCAACGATGCTGACCGGGCCGGCACCGTTCATCACCTCGGCGACGGCGCTGTGGCCCGCCATCTCGCCGACATCCTGGTTGAAGTAGCCGATCGTCACGCCCTTCTCACAGGAGACCTGCCCCTCATCGGGCTGCTCTTCGCCATTGATCATCCGGAAGATCGTTGTCTTGCCGGCGCCGTTCGGGCCGACCAGACCGATCTTCTCGCCTCTGTTGAGGGCGGCCGAGGCCTCGATGAAAAGGATCCGGTGGCTGAGCTGTTTGCTGATATTCTCAATACGAATCATGATGTGCGCGGTGTGTCCGGGGAAGTTTCGGCGCCCTTATGCCACGCATGGAAACGACAGGATAGGCCCGTTTCCACCCTCTCGATCTCCGGCTTCCGATTGGATAATATTGCCGCCTACGCTGATTTAAGGATTTCCAGCCAATGAGCGTTCGCCTACCGCAGTCTTTCAGGCAGTCGCAGCAGGACGCCAATGGCATCAACGTCCTCGAATATGGGCTGATGTCGGAACGCGCCAATTCGCTCGGGCGTCATGGGCTGAAGGTGGAGGCGGCGCTCGCCGCGTTAAAAGCCTGGAGCGTCGAGCGCCAGAGCGCGGAGGAACGCGAGAGGCTGCTCAACGAAGCCTCCGATGCCGTCTGGGCATTTTTCGTCCAACGCGAGAGCTGCGGGTTGCGAAACAATCGCGACGCCATCCAGCGTTACGGCATCCCAAACGAGGTGCTCGCCAGACTGGGCGCCATACGAAAATGACTGGAAGGCCGTGCCCATCAGGGCGAAAGGAAATTGCGATGCCAAGCTCAATACGGATCGGCAATCAGCATCTTGCCGTCGATGTCTCCTCCCTCGGCGCCGAGATGCAGGCGCTCACCAGCAACGATGGACGCTCCTGGTTGTGGACGGGCGACGCGGCCTACTGGGCCGGACGGTCGCCGATCCTGTTTCCGATCGTCGGCAAGGCGGCTGATGACAAGCTGGCGATTGGCGGTACGGTCTACCCGATGGCCCAGCATGGCTTTGCCCGGCGGAGCGAGTTTAGCCTCGCCGCGTCCACGCCGACCATGTGCCGGCACGAACTTCCTGCCTCGGCAGCCACGCAGGCGGTCTATCCGTTCGATTTCCTGCTGGCCGTGGAACATGCGGTAGAGGGACGCGCGTTGACGGTGACGGCAGAAGTCAACAATCGCGACGCAAGAGCTCTGCCCTTCGGTCTCGGCTTCCATCCGGCCTTCGTCTGGCCGATGCCTGGCGCTGCCGGGCGCCCGCACACTATCACGCTCGACAATGAAGGTGAGCCGGCGCTCGTGCGGCTGGAGGGCGGCCTTATCAATCCGACCCCACTGCCCTCCCCATTCGATAAAGGCCGGCTGGTGTTGGATCACGCCATGTTCGAGAAGGACGCGATGATTTTCCCGAAGGGTGCGGGCGAAGGCCTGCGTTACGGCGCCGAAGGCGGGCCGAGCCTGCGGTTCCAATTCGAAAACCTGCCCAACCTTGCCCTGTGGACCAAACCAGGCGCGCCCTTCCTCTGCGTCGAACCGTGGCACGGAACGGCGGCGGAAGCCGGAGGTTCGGCCGAGCTGTCGCAACGACCCTACACCACCATCCTGTCGCCGGGGGCGACGGCGCGTTTCGCCTTTACGGTCGAGATCTTGCAATAGAAAGTGGCGCGCCCGACAGGGCGCGCGAATGAACCTTGGCACGGTTGTTTCCGCAGCGATCGCCGAGGCCGACAAATCGCGCCGCATCTATTTGATCCATGCGACGCGCTTCGGTCCTTTGTTTTGTGCGTGCCGTCGTCACTTTCCGGGCAACATGCGCAGGCGCCGGCCCGGACGCCCTCAGTTCGGCGGCGCGCCCAGCGCATGCAGGATGCCGCGCAATTCGGCAAGGCCGCGCATACGGCCGATCGCCGGATAGCCGGGGGTGACGACCTTGTCGAGATCGTCGAGCATGCGGTGGCCGTGGTCCGAGCGGAAGACGATCGAGTCTTCGGCACCCCGGCGCTTGTCTTCCGCCACCAGTTCCCGGAGCACCGCGACCATGTCGACGTCGCCCTCCAGGTGCGCGCTTTCATGGAAGGTCCGGCCGTCGCCCTCGCGCGTCGTGGCGCGCAGATGGGCGAAGTGGATGCGTGAGGCGAAGCGCCGGGCGATGGCCGGCAGGTCGTTGTCGGCGCGCACGCCGAGGCTGCCGGTGCAGTAACACATGCCGTTCGCCGCCGACGGCACGGCATCGAAGAGCGCGGCATAATCATCGGCCGTCGAGGCGATGCGGGGAAGACCGAACAGCGAACGCGGCGGATCATCGGGATGCAGCGTCAGCTTGACGCCGCGGGCTTCGGCAGCCGGCGTCACCGCCTCCAGGAATTCGATCAGATGCCGGCGCAGCCGTGCGGCATCGATGCCGCTATAGGCGACCAGCTTTTCCCGGAAGGCCGGAATGGTCAGGGGCTCGGTGGTCGAGCCCGGCAGAGCCGAAGTGATAATGCGGGTGATCTCGGCAATCTCCTCCTCCGACATCGCCTCGAAGACGACACGCGCCCGTTCGCGGTCTTCCGCCGAATATTGCTGGCCCGCATCCGGCCGTTCCAGAACGAAGAGGTCGAAGGCTGCGAAGCGCTCGTGATCGAAGCGCATGGCTGTGGCGCCGGTCGGCGTCACGAAATCGAGTTCGGTGCGGGTCCAGTCGACGACCGGCATGAAATTATAGCAGACGATCGGGATGCCGCAGGCGGCGACCGCTTCGAGGCTGGCAATCCACGCCTCGATTTCGGCCTTTGCCTCCCCGCCCTTGCGCTTGACGGCGTCGGGAATCGGGATGCTCTCGACGACCGACCAGACCAGCGGCGACCGGTCGGCAGGCGTGGTCTCGATCAGCGATTGGCGTTCGCGCACTTCCTTTTCCGTCCAAGCCCTGCCGATCGGCACCTGATGCAGCGACGAGACGATATTTGTCGCGCCCGTCTGACGGACCTCATCCAGCGTCACCGGCGCTTCCGGCCCGAACCATCTCCAACCCTGCCGCATCCTTCTTCCTTCCCTTGCTTTTCGTTTCGTGGTGATCCTGCCGTCAGCAGAAATAATCGGGGTAACGCGAGCGCAGCTCGTCGACATCGGGAATGACGGCGCTCAAGTGGTGGATCATGGCGCTACGCGCAGCCGCCGCATCATGGGCGGCGAGGGCGTCGCGGATGATCATATGTTCGGACACCACGTTGCCCATACGCCCAAGCGCCGGCAGCGCCAGCCGCCTCGCCCGGTCGATCTGTACCTTGACCGTCTTCAGGATCCCCCAGATGCCGGGATAACCTGATATCTGCGTGATCGCCTCATGAAAGGCCTCGTCCTCCTCGTGGAAGCTTGAGGCGTTGCCGACGGCGGCATGCGCGCGCTGCCGGGCGATAATGGCATCGAGGCGGGCGACATCGGCGGCGGTGGCGGTCTGAGCCGCCATCTCGGCGGTCGTGCCTTCGAGCGCTTTGCGCACGACGACCGCCTCCGGAATCGCCGAAACCGGCACCCGCGACACGACGGTGCCCGACTGCGGGAAGATATCGACCAGTCCGCCTTCGGAGAGCCTGAGCAGCGCCTCGCGCACCGGTGTGCGGCTGACGCCGAATTCGTCGGCAATTCGCTTTTCCTGCAAAAACAGACCGGGCGGCATCCGGAGCGAGACGATGTCGGCATAGAGACGCTCATAGATGGCGCCGGCCGTGGTGACGCGGCGCGGCCTACGGCCGGCTTCCTGCGAGCTCGGGACGACAAGCGCGTCGGTTTCTGAAGCTTGCCTCATAAACGGTACCGAGGGTCATTGGCTTTTGGCATACTAGTATATCAGTTGTGGCACCTTGCCAAGGCACCTGGATACTTTGGCGTTCAAAATGCAGCCGATGGGAACTTCGATCAGCGGAATTGGTTGAGTTCCCATCAAGGAGGCGCCGATGAAAAATCCGTTACGACGCAAAAGAAACGAAATCGCGACCGACGACACGCGGCTGAAGGATTCACCCCCGGCCGGCGCAGGCAAAGGGAAGACGGCGCGGCAAGCCATTCGGGAACCCGCAGAGCAGAGCATCGGTTCTCAGGCAATCACCCGCGAGGACGAGATCCAGAAAAGGGCATACTCGCTGTGGGAGAAGGAAGGAAGGCCGGAAGGCAAGCATCGGGATCACTGGACCCGCGCCGAGCACGAGCTCGATGCACGGGGTGAGACGGACAATCCTCCCAGGCTCGAGGCGCTGCGAGAGGCGTCGCGCGAGCATCGCGACGCCTTCCTCGTCAAGACGGACCTCGAAGACGCGGATCAACGCGAAGCCTCGCCCGGCACACGCGAGCAGGATTGAAATTGCAGCCCCGAGCAAAATTTAGGACGAGCAAATTCAGGAAAGGTTCCGACATGGCTGACAAACAGGATTTGAACGCCGGCTTCACCGGCACACCCGTCGAACAGCCGGAAGGATTGGCCAAGGCCGCCCAATCGGCGGCGAGCCGAGTGAAACGCGAGGCCTATGCAGTCACCGCCGGCGCTAGAGACCACCCGCACACCGCAAGCGCATTGTTGCTTGGCATTGGTATTGCGGCGTTCGGGTTCGGCTATCTCCTTGGTCGATCATCGGCGGAAAGCTCGGCCTCATATTGGCGTTAGCTGTCGACATCAACGAATGAGCCGCGCGAGCGGGAATAACGATAAAGCCGGATCGTGGTCGAGCGCCGTCCCATACGCGGCCCCCACGGCAAGGCCGCACCTCAAACGTCTTTCGTCATCGCATCAGCTTTGCCGTTGCAGGGCGTTGCGACGCATCGCCTGTAGAGCAAGAAGCATCCGGGTTTGCTGTTGCCGGAATACAATAGTGAGAAAAGCGCGAGTTGTGCCCGCGCCCACAGCTTGACAGCGGTGACATCGGTCCTTAGCGAGGCGGGATCAATGACACCTCAGGATCAGCAAAGTGAATTATTTCAGGCAACTCGTGATTGCGGTACTTCATCCCGGGAGCGGGTCTGGAAGCGCGCTTGATCGAACCAATGGCATTGCGGTTTTTCTCTTTGCAATCCTGCCCGGACTTTCACCTAATTTCAACGGGTTCATCCTCCTCGGGTCGATGCTGTCGGGCATCTACTTGCTGGCGACGGCCCGCTTTCCTCTGAACTTTTCGAAATCGGACTGGGCAGTCGCCATCTGCATGACGATCTACCCGCTGGTGATGATCGCCAGCATCTTCATCAACCCGCCCTATTCCGAAGTGGCAGACTGGATATTCAGGCTCCTGCCCTTCTTTTCGATCTGGCTGATATTGCCGCGAATGCGCCAATCTCCCGATGGCCGCCTCGTGCCGCTGTTTATCCTCGGTGCCGGGATCGGCATGATCGTTACCTTTCTCATCAGCCTGGTGCAGATCATGTTTCTGATGGAGAGAGCAGAGGCCGGGACGTCGAATGCCGCACTCCTCGGAATCATAGGCCTTCTTTTCGGCGGCGTTGCGCTTCTCAACGTTCAATCTCCTAAAAGCGTCGAGCAACGAATTGCGATCTTGGGATATGCCGCTGGCCTCGGCTGCGTGCTGCTTTCGGGAACGCGTTCGGCGTGGCTGGCCATTCCCGTCCATCTCGTCATCCTTCTCTGGTATTTTCGCAAACACAGCTTCCATCTGAGTTTGCGCAGTCTCGCCATCACCGGCTCTTTGCTGTTCGCGGGACTTATCGCGCTGGGCAGCGGCCAGATCATCCATCGCATCCACGCGCTGCAGGAAAATATGGCAGCGCTTGAACGCAGTGAAGGTGAGATTACCTCACTCAGCGCGCGGGTCGCTTTGTACAAAGGCGCACTATCAGCAATCAGCAAGGACCCATTCACCGGTTATGGCCCGCAAAACAGGATGGCCTCGGTCTTGGCGGAACTGCCAGACAGCATGCGGCCATACTTGACCTTCTCGCATGTCCATAACGGCTTTCTGACAGCGGGAATTGACGCCGGCGTTGTCGGCATCGCGGCGCTTTCGCTGCTGCTCCTGGCGCCTTTGATAGCCGCGTGGAAAAAGGAACCCGGTCCTGGCAGGGACCTGTCCATAGCGCTCGCTCTTCTGCTCACCAGCAGCTACATTGTTACCGGCAGCGTCGGCATCATGTTCAACCAAAAGGCACTGGATCCGATCTTCGCCTATATGGTCGCCCTGATTTGCTTGGAGCGGGGCAGCACAGTCTTCGCGCCCGTCGTGCGGAGCTGAATTACCGCGCTCAACGCTTGCGCGTTGTCGTCTTCAGGCCGCCGGAACGGTTTCGGCGCCGGTGAAGGCAAGATCCGAAACCTCACCGGTTGAGGAATAGCCGGAGACGAGTTCTGCCAAGGTCGCGCGTGCCGCGACCATATCGTTTCGATCCAATGCCGCATTGAGCAAGCTGAGCTTCTTCGAAAGCTCCGGCCAGAACAGGAAATCCTCTCGCGCCTTCATAATCCGGGGATGTTCGGTTGTCTCGGGGTTGTCCCCGATCAACAGTTCTTCATAAAGCTTCTCGCCGGGTCTCAGGCCGGTAACGGAAAGCTCGATGTCCCCTTCGGGATTATCCTCGTCGCGGACGGTCAATCCCGAAAGCTCGACCATCTTGCGGGCGAGATCTGCGATGCGGACGGGCTCGCCCATGTCGAGCAGGAAAACATCTCCGCCCTCGGCCATCGCGCCCGCCTGAATGACCAGTTGCGAGGCCTCCGAGATGGTCATGAAGTAGCGGGTTATTTTCGGGTGGGTCAGGGTAACCGGCCCGCCGTCCTTGATCTGCTGCCGGAACAGCGGCACGACGGATCCGGAGGAACCGAGCACGTTTCCGAACCGGACCATGGAGAAATTCGTGCGCACTCTGTCAACCGCCGGTTCTGCGGCAAGCGCCTGCAGAACCATCTCCGCCAGCCTCTTGCTGGCGCCCATCACATTCGTCGGACGCACGGCTTTGTCCGTGCTGATCAGCACAAAATTCAAGACGCCGCATTTGTTCGCCGCGCGTGCGGTGATCAGCGTCCCCATGACGTTGTTCTTGATGCCCTCCACGGCATTGTGTTCGACGAGAGGCACATGCTTGTAAGCGGCGGCATGATAGAGCGTCTGAGGCCGCCAGCTCTGCATAATATGTTCCATGCGGTCATGGTCGCGGACGGAACAAAGGATCGGAACGATCTGCAGGCTGTCCTGCTGGTAAAGTTCGGCCAGCTTTAGTAATTCGGCGTGAATATTATAAAGCGAAAACTCGTTCTGATCGATGAGGATGAGGGTCGAAGGCGCATTGCGCAAAATCTGGCGACAAAGTTCACCGCCGATGGAACCGCCGGCGCCGGTGACCATAACCACCTTTTTGCGCATCGCCTTGTCGAGCAATTCCTGCCGCGGCGCCACCGCTTCCCGGCCCAGCAGGTCTTCGATCTCCAGCTCACGGATATCGGAAACGGCGACACGGCCCTGAGCGAGCGCCGTCAGGTCCGGCAATGTCCGAACATTCACCCTGGCTTTGCGGATGCGCTCGAGGATTTCGTTGCGCCGCTGCCGCGATGTGGATGGCAGAGCAAGAAGCACGTTGTGCACGCCAAGAGCCTCGGCGAGTACAGGCAGATCGGACGGGTCGTAGATCGGCAAGCCGCCCATGATGCCGCCCTTAAGACGCGGATCATCATCCAGGTAGCCGACGACATTGAGTTCGGCGCTATTTGTCAGCGCGCCGGCGAGTTGTCGGCCGGCATTCCCTGCCCCGTAGATCAGCACCTTGGCGAGCGTATTCTGGTGAAGGATCCGCTGATAGGTATCGCCGAGCCAATAGCGGATGCCCAACCGCGACAGACCGATCGCGATCAGCAGCAGGAAGGGCTGGAGAATACCGACGGTTCTCGGAACGCCCGGGACGCTCAGCGCCGTAAATATCGTCATGAAGGCGACGCCGTAGATCGCAATCGCCTTTAGAACCGCGATGAAAGCGGCCATGTTGGCATAACGAAAGATCGCCCGATACATGCCCATGACGATGAAGATGGGAAGGGCCATGCACAAGGAAACGAAGACCGGCAGCCACTGCACGCCGGTCAGCACCGTCCATTCGTTCAAGCGGAAGCAATAGGCCAGCCAGATCGTCAGGACACAAAGACTGGAATCCACCAGCAAGGCGAGCGCGCGTTTGGCAGCACGCGGCATCGCCAGCAAAGGGGCGACGAGCGCCTGCATCGGCACTAAGAACCATGCTGAGCGTGGCGTCTCAGTGGGGGTATTTTCAGGCATTGCTTCCCAGCGTCTCGCAGATCATCAGACAATCACCTTCTTGTCATTTTCTACAACGAGCGCAACTGAAATAATCGGAAATCAAGGTCTTCCGCACCGCTTATCTATCGGAAGTTGGTAACTTAATGCCTTATTCCCTTGCGGCCGATCACCTTGCCGGCGGTCAGAAACAGAATGCGCATGTCGAAACCGAACGAGCGCCGCTCGAGATATTCGACATCGAATTTCACCTTGTCAGGAATCGGCAACTCGTCGCGGCCGTTGATCTGCGCCCAACCGGTCAATCCGGGCAGGAGTTTATCGACGCCGTGGGCTGTCCGCAATTCGATCAGATCATATTGGTTGTAGAGCGCCGGCCGAGGCCCGACAAAACTCATTTTGCCGCCCAGAATGCACCAGAGCTGCGGCAATTCGTCGAGGCTCGATTTGCGCAGAAACGAACCGATGGGTGTCAGAAACCGATCGGGATTCTCGAGCAGATGTGTGGCAACCGTCGGCGTGTCGACACGCATGCTGCGAAATTTCGGCATCAGGAAGATCTGATTGAAGCGGCCGACACGTTTTGACCAGTAGAGGATTGGCCCCGTCGAGGTCAGCCGGACACATAGAGCGACGACAAGGATCGGAACCAGCAGGATGACCGACGCGACCACAGCCAGAAGAAAATCGACCGCCCGTTTCA
Source organism: Rhizobium sp. M10 (assembly GCF_002531955.1). Taxonomy (NCBI): domain Bacteria; kingdom Pseudomonadati; phylum Pseudomonadota; class Alphaproteobacteria; order Hyphomicrobiales; family Rhizobiaceae; genus Rhizobium; species Rhizobium sp. M10. The sequence continues at coordinate 72,308 of NZ_NWTA01000013.1, forward strand.
AACCCATGCTCCGCACTTGTTCCATCGCCTCATGGGGATTTCGCCATACGCCCCACCGCGCCGTATCGTCAAAAAGGTGTTTCACGTCAACTCCAGTCGGCGTCGTTTCCTCAAGGGAGCTCTGGCTTTTAGTTTATCGTTTCAAACCTAAAAGACCAATATGTCGCCTGGGCTCAGGAGAAGCGCTGACGCCTCCCGGCAAGTCCTTCTTTAGACCGATGGACGGGCCTCGCATTTAGGTGCTGGCGCTACATTTATATCTCAGTGGTCTGCGCAGAACGGAGGCCTCCCTTGGAACGATCGTTATTTCTCGCCAAGCTTCTGGGGCCGACATTCGCCGCCGTCGCTTTGGGAATGCTGCTCAATCTCGACCTATACCGGACCATTATCGCTGAGGGTCTGCATGTCGGCATCTTATTCTATCTGTCCGGGTTCCTGTCGATGCTCGGCGGCCTGGCAATTGTCAACCTGCACAACAGGTGGCAGATGGACTGGCCGGTCGTCATCACAGTACTGGGCTGGCTGATGACAATCGGTGGCGCCATCAGGATCGTCTTGCCGCAAATAGCAATTGCGGTCGGTTCGACTATTTATAGCGGTCGAGTCTCCGCTGTCGTCGCCGCACTGACAATCGGGGCGCTGGGCGTGTTCCTCAGTTTCAAGGGTTACATGCGACGCTCCTAAGCCATGAGACTTCTATATCGACGATTTCGGCCAGTTGCCTCCCTCGCCTACCAACTGGAAGTATCTAACCTCATGATCTCAAAGGGAGAAGACGCCAATGAGAAGTTATCTCCCTCTTTAGTTCCGTCACACTTCGTTAACCATAAGTTCGCGCTACAAAGGCCGCTCGGAAGCTCATCCCGTCTTGCCTCTCACCGGCACATTGGTGCGGGCAAGGGCCATCAACATCGGGCCAATGGCAAACTCGCCTCTTTCGGCACGGCGCGTCAAGTCGCGGAGATAGCCGCCGGCGGAGTTGATGTGCCCTGCCCTTTCGAGGACGCAAGCCATGACGGTGGCCGCATTTTCCGGCCCCATGATCTCACAGGCCTGTTCGTAGGCCGACGGACTGACACCGAGCATCGAGCGAACGACCACAGCCGCTGCCATCAGATCGCGCCAGGAGCCAATCGAGCCCTGCGGTCCGTAGGCCGCGATCTCGGGGCAGGCCTGCAGCACCAGGCCCAGCGGGAAGGATTTGAGCGCGCCGCTGCCAGCGGAGGCAGATCTGGCCTCCCGGACATGGCTGTTCGTCTCTTCCTCTTTCTGCATTCGGGCTGCCGGTTCGGCCCGACCTGCCGATCGATCGTCCGCCGTTGCGCCCTGCTTCGTTTCGAAGCCTGGTTCAAGTTCAGTAATGGAGTGTGGGTTTGAATTCTGTATGTGCCGCTCATAATGTGGGGCATTGCCGCTTTGATTTCGTATTTCTTCCTGCATTTCCAACTGATTGGTGATTTCGTCGCGCAGCAGTTCCAATTCGTCGAGTGCCGCGGCGATCTGGGCAGCGGATGGCGAGCGTGGCAGCCCCTCGACAATATCGCGGAAATGCAGATGGATGCGGCCCCAGTCGCCGGCGACCCCCTCTTCCAGCGCCATCTCGATGAGCTTGGCGACGTCGCGACGGCATAGCGTCAGGCGCTCTCTGAGCCGCTGCAGATGCAATCGTTCGGCCGCCACCTCCGCCGCCAGCCGCTCGACCTCATCGGCGCGGGCGAGCAGCGGCGCCAATGAGAAACCGAATGCCTCGCGGATGTCCCCGCTCTGCTCCTTACGGGCATAACGCTTGCCGTTCGGGCTGTCCTTGCGGATCAGCAGTCCGGCCTCGATCAGGCTCGCCAGGTGACGGCGGATCGTCTGCTCCGCCATTCCATGCGCTCGCAGGGAGAGCTGAGCGTTGGACGGGAATACGACAAGCCCATTGTCCTCGGAGAGCTCTGCTTTGGGATAAAAGCTCAGCAGGGCGTTGAGGATGGCGAGCGCCCGGTCGGTGATGCCGAGCAGCGGCTTGGCCTCACACAGGGCGCGGTAGAGTTTCCATTTGTCGATCGATTGACCGGGCTCGATTTTCCGAGCCGCCGCCTGGCTTGCCAACATGCCAAACGTCATCGGCCGCCGCCCGAAGGGCGTCGTCACATTTCCGCTTTCCATTTTCTTCGCCTTCTTCAAGGCAAAAGATCGCAGCTCACCAAATTCGGTGCCAAAGACTCTTGACTATGATTCGCGGAAATGTGATTCTCTGGGTGTCTAGATCAGAGAGGGCTTCCGCGACGGCAACGTTCGGGGGCCTTTTCTTTTGCTTATTGATCTCCGTTCTTCGTCGAATCCTGTGTCTTCTCGAACGCCTCGTAGAGGCGATCCAGATTGCTGGCGATGTAGGCTCCAAAGGCAGATGCCTTTTCCGCCTTCAGCGCGATGGTGAACTGCCTTCCATCATCCTTGATCTTCGCCTTGACGGCTCCGTCCTGGCGCTGCCAAGCGCGAGCCACCGGCTGAAGCGCGGCAGTGGACGAGACTTGATGCTTCCTGCTGATGAAGGCAACGAGCATGTCGAAGCGGGCGTCCGGCTCCGCCGTCTCGAACTCCGCCGACCGGGCAAACTCGATTGCCCGGGCGGTGATGTTTTCAGTCTCGAATTTCACCGACAGATCATGCCAGCGGTCGCGGCCGGTGGTCTTGGCCGCGCCGATCGCCGCCAGGACTTCGGCTGGAATCCGTTTGGTGACGGACAGCATCTTGGAAACCGTGGTCTTGTCGGCGCTAAGAGCCGACATGATCGTTTCCCTGTCGAAGCCCAGCGTGTCGAGCCGGTCGGCGAACATCGTCCTCTCGATGAAGGACAAATCGGCGCGGGCCGAATTCTCCTGTCCCTGAGCAATGACGTGGTCGCGATCGTCGAGCCTCTTGACCACCGCGCGGACGGGCCGGCCGAGCTCTTTTGCAGCGCGGGCGCGGCGATGCCCGAAGGCGATCTGATATCGGCCGTCTTTCTCGGGATGCGGGCGAACGAGGATTGGCGAATCCTGGCCGCGCAGGCGAATCGCCTCGACCAGTTCGCGGAACTGCTCGTCGGTATGGACCAACCGATCCGTCACGAAGGAATCTTCGATCAGCGCGGGATCGAGATCGACCACCGTCTCGCCACTCGCCAATTGCTCTTCGATCGCCCTGGCTGCATCAGCCTTCGCAGCCAGCGCATCAATGCTGCGCGTGACGGCCCCGAGCGCACCGATCCCTTTATAGGTGATGTGCTGTCTCTCATCGCGATGGGTCGGCTCATCCTCATTGTTTACCGCAGTAAACTTCTTGGAGTCGTCCATCAGGCCGGAGAGGAGATTTTTACGCGCCATCAGCCATCTCCCCGCGGTTTACCGCAGTAAACTTCCTGGTCATTTCCGCCCCCACGCCTTGTGGATCAGATCGACAATTTCGGTGTTGACCGCATCCATTGCCTCCATGGCGCGGTCATAGGTCGCCCGGGTAAACTGACTTCGCTCGACCTCGTAAAGTGTCTGGTTGGTCATCGCCGCATCTGAAATCGCCACGCTGCGCAACATCGGATTGGTGAGCACGTGGTTTTTGAACATCGACCGCATGAACGCGACCATCTGTGTCTGCGGCCCATCCTGCGGATCGTAGCGGGTCACGAGATAACGCAGCCAGTCGAGGTTCATGTTGCCGCCGGCGCCCTTCAGCGTGTTCAGCACTTCGCCAAGCATCTGCAGGAACTGGCACATCGACATGACATCGAGCATCTGCGGATGAACGGTGATCAGGACCGCCGTCGCGCCGCAAATGGCGCTCATGGTCAAAAAGCCGAGCTGGGGAGGGCAGTCGATGATGACGACGTCGTAGTCGTCGGCGACCGAAGAAAGCGCTTCGTCCAGCCGGGCGAAGAACACGCGTCCATAGTCGCCTGCCTTGCCCTGAGCGAGGACCCGCGGCGTGTCATGCTCGAATTCCATCAGCTCGAGGTTGCCCGGCACCAAATGAAGGTTCGGGAAATTGGTCGGGCGGATCACGTCCCGCAACGGCCTCCGCCGATCATCGTAGCGAATGGCGGCGTAGAGCGTCTCGTTCTCGTTGACGTCGAACTCCGGCTGAAAGCCGTGAATGGCCGAGAGGGACGCCTGCGGGTCGAGATCGACGGCAAGGACGCGGTGACCCGTCAGGGCAAGGTGCTGGGCAAGATGCGCCGCACTTGTCGTCTTGCCGCTGCCGCCCTTGAAGTTGACAACGGCGACGACCTGCAGATGTTCGTGGCCGCGGCGATGGCGCACGTAATGTGTTCCGGCGCGCGCATTGTGCTCGAGGAAGGCGCGCATCTCTTCCATCTGTTCCGCCGTGTAGGACCGACGGCCCGACGGCGTAACCTGGGGGAGGGCGCCCTTGCCCTCCAGCGACAGATTGCGAAGATAGCCGCTGGTCACGCCGAGAAACCGCGCCACTTCGGCAAGCTGAAATTCCCGGAGCCCCTTCAGTGCGCGCGGCGGAAACATTTCGAGCCGATGCTGCTTCAGCTTGTCGGATAGTTCCTGCGCCTGACCGATGATCAGTTGGTCGACATCGGAAATTGCTTTTTCTATCTGCGGTGCCATATTCATGGAAATCTCGAAAATGCGATTTAAAAGCTCTACGTGCTTTGAAACCGCATTTAGCGCCGATTCTGGAGGAGTGGCAAGGCAAATAGGGTTAACAAGACCCTATCAAGAGGTTGTCCAATCTTTTTCAAGCACTTGCCCAAGCGCGCGTGTCGCTGGCGGGTGCGGCAATCGCGCATTCACAGGCCGAATCGGACGAGACCAAGCTGCAACAACGGCATTGTAGCGGAATCGCATATCGAGCATACGAACCCTTTGACACAAGCCCGCGGCCGCAAGCCCGGCGCCGTCGGCGACGATTGAGCGCCGCGTGCCGGCAGCAAGACGTGACGAGGTCGGTCAGCCGCAGCGTGGCAAATGACGCAGATCTGAACTCACACGAAAAGTCCGGTTACTCCCCGAGCGGACGGGAGCTATCTGCAACGGAGGCCGCCGCGGTCAGACCACGGCTTTCTGCCTGCCCCATCGCCGTGACCAGTGCGATGATCGATTCACGAATCTCGGGATCGGCGATCTTCAGAAAGGCGCGATTGAGCACCAGTCCCTCTTTGGTTCGCAGGAATTCGGCAACCGGATCGGCATGGTCCGGTCCATCCAACCCCCGCACCGCCAACGGCTGGGAGTCGCCCTGCTCGAAAAAGAAGCTCGGTGAGGTGTGAAGCACCTCGGCGATCCGCTGCAAACGACTCGCGCCGATGCGGTTGATGCCCTTTTCATATTTCTGAACCTGCTGAAAGGTCACGCCGATCTGCTCGGCAAGCCGCTCCTGGCTCATTCCGAGCAGCTGCCGGCGCGTTCTGATGCGCGCTCCGACATAGCTGTCTATGGCATTCGGTGTCTTGACATTCATCGCGTATTGTCAGCCTCGATCGCATTTCAATCGGCGCAGCTGTAGTGCCCCTCTGAGCGGTTTTCCATGGTTGTTTTCACATAGCATACCACATATGCGACGATCCCGGCTGACTGTGGTATGAAAACCCCCATCGAAAAGACGGGCGAGCGCATGAACTCGCTCGACGGAAGGCAAATCGAACAAAAGCCGTACCAATCCCGGAGAAACCGGGCTGGCGATTGCTGCCAGGCGTGGGTTAAATGCTTCTCAGCGACCGTCGCTCGACAGTCTTGCCAGCCCCGATCGCCGCAAATCCATCGAAAACGACGCAGCACGGCAACTCATCGTGCCCGTTCAGGAGAATATTGATGGCAACCGTTGCCGAAGGCGCGCCCCGTTTCGAAAAAACGACGATGTCTATTCTGATGGCGGTCAGCTTCTGCCATATGCTGAACGACATCATGCAGTCGCTGCTCGCCTCGCTCTATCCGCTGTTCAAGGCGAATTACGATCTGGATTTCGTGCAGATCGGCCTTCTTACCATGACATTTCAGGTTACCGCCTCTCTGCTGCAGCCGGCGGTCGGTATCGTCACCGATCGCTGGCCGATGCCCTATTCTCTGCCGGTCGGCATGGCGAGCACCTTTTGCGGCCTTATTCTGCTCGGCAACGCCGGCAGTTTCGCACTGCTGCTGGTGGCAGCAAGCCTGATCGGCTTCGGTTCGGCGGTCTTCCACCCGGAATCCTCGCGTGTTGCCCGTCTTGCCTCCGGCGGTCGTCACGGTTTTGCGCAGTCCTTTTTCCAGGTCGGTGGCAATGCCGGCCAGGCGATCGGTCCGCTGCTCGCCGCCTTCATCGTGCTGCCCCTCGGCCAGCACAGCGTCTCCTGGTTTGCCGCCATCGCCATGGTCGGCATGATCGTGCTGAGTTGGGTGGGCAACTGGTACATGAGCCATAGGCGCCAGAACGCCAGCAGGCCGGCCGTCAGTCGAACGCTGCCGCTGCCGCAGAACAGGGTCGTCTGGGCGCTGCTGATCCTCGTGCTGCTGACGGCAACGAAGAATGTCTATATGGCGAGCGTTTCCAGCTACTTCACCTTCTATGTCATCGACAAATTCGAACTCAGCGTGCAGCAGGCGCAGCTGATGCTCTTCCTGTTCCTCGGCTCGGTTGCCGTCGGCACTTTCCTCGGTGGACCGATCGGCGATCGCTTCGGTGCCCGTTTCGTCATCTGGTTTTCGATCCTCGGCGTCATTCCCTTCGCATTGCTGCTGCCCTATGCGAATCTTCTCTGGACGGGCGTGCTCAGCGTCGTCATCGGCCTGATCTTCGCGTCGGCATTTTCGGCGATCGTCGTCTTTGCTCAGGAGCTGGTGCCCGGCCGCGTCGGCCTGATTGCCGGCGTCTTCTTCGGCTTCGCGTTCGGGGCAGGGGGGCTTGGTGCGGCGCTGCTCGGTGATTTTGCCGATACGCATGGCATCGACTTCGTCTACCGCATCTGCTCCTACCTGCCGCTGCTCGGCCTGCTGACGATCTTCCTGCCGCGTATCCCGAAGCAGAAACCGGCCTGAGGCTAGGTCCGCAACCAATGCGAAGATTTCCTCCGCATCTGGACGGGGAGGATTGGCATGGCTTTACCCTGATGTCGCCCCACACTTGGACAGGCGCTACGCCATCACGATCTCGGCGACCGCGCCCCTCAAGCGCCGCCTTCATCCTTTAGGACATGCTTAAGGGCCGCAATTAATCCATAAATTTGATGGAAATTTATCCTGCCGATATTGAAGGCAGGGCAAGAGTTTTTCAGGCTCTTCTTTCACATCAGACTTTCGTGCTTCGCCCCTGATCCGCGCATTTGCCATGCTCAGCCTGCTCGGGGCGTTCGGCCTCATTCAGTCAGACGGGATGTAATAATGACCAACAACAAAAAACTTCACGGAATACAGCTTTCGCGCCGGGCGGTTCTTACCGCCGCCGCCGTTTCCGCTGCCGCGCTTTTTACCTTTGCAGCACCCGCTCCCTCCTTCGCCGAGGACAAGTCGATCAAGGTCGGCATCATGGCTGGCGAAGAGGAGGACATCTGGCGTGTCGTCACGAGTGAGGCGGCCAAGAAAGGCCTCAAGATCGAGACCGTCGTCTTCAACGACTACACGCAGCCGAACGAAGCTCTGGAGCAGGGCGAGATCGACGCCAACGCCTTCCAGCATCAGCCCTATCTCGATAACCAGATCCAGCAGCACGGATATCATATCGTCCGCGCCGGCTATACCGGGGTCTGGCCGATCGGCCTCTACAGCAAGAAATACAAGTCCGTCGCCGAAATCCCGGAAGGGGCCGTCATCGGCGTCCCGAACGATCCCTCGAATGAAGGCCGGGCGTTGCGCGTTCTTCAGAGCGAAGGCCTGATCAAGCTGAAGGACGGCACGGGCATTCTTGCAACGGTCGCCGACGTCAGCGACAATCCGAAGAAGATCGAGATCAAAGAACTCGATGCCGGCATCGTCGGCCGTTCGATCGATGATCTCGATGCCGGTGTGGTCAATACCGATTGGGCTTTGAAGAGCGGCCTTTCTCCGGCCGAACGTATCGCGCAGGAGCCGGTCGCCGATAATCCGTACCGCAATTTCATCGCCGTCAAGGACGAGAACAAGGATGCGGACTGGGTCAAGACGCTTGTATCGTCTTATCAGAACGACACCGTCAAGGCCGAATTCGACAAGGTCTATAAGGGCACCGGTCTCAGCGCCTATTGATCCGAAACTCGGCCGGGGTTAAGGCCTGCCGAAAGGCGGTCCGGGCGTTCCTTGCCGGGACCGCCTTTGGCGTTTTTAAGGAAAAAGCAGATGAATTCCTTTGTTTCCGCCACGACAATCGAGCCGCAGCCGCAAGCTGCAGCGGCCGAAGAAGTGGTGAGACTTGTCGACGTGAAGCGGCGGTTCGGAGCCACGGCGGCACTCGACGGTATTTCGCTGAGCGTGAAGAGGGGCGAGATCCTCGGCATCATCGGCCGCAGCGGCGCCGGCAAGTCGACGCTGATCCGCTGCCTGAACGGCCTGGAGCGCGCCGACAGCGGCGAGATCCGTATTGAAGGCCGCGATATCACCGGGCTTCAAGAACAGGAACTGCAGCCGCTGCGCCGCCGCATCGGCATGATCTTCCAACACTTCAACCTGCTTTCCGCCAAGACCGTCGAAGACAATGTCGCCCTGCCGCTGAAGATCGAAGGCGTTGCCAAGGCCGAGCGCCTGCGGCGGGCGCGTGAGCTGCTTGAGCTCGTCGGTCTCGCCGACAAGGCGAAGGCCTATCCCGCCTCGCTCTCCGGCGGCCAGAAACAACGCGTCGGCATCGCCCGCGCGCTCGCGGCACGCCCGGCGCTGCTGCTGTCCGACGAGGCGACATCGGCGCTGGATCCCGAGACGACCCGGTCGATCCTGTCCTTGCTCAAAGACATCAACCGCAAACTCGGCCTGACCATTCTGCTGATCACACATGAGATGGAAGTGGTGCGCGGCATTGCCGATCGCGTCGCGGTCATCGATGCCGGGCGGATCGTCGAGGAGGGCCAAGTCTGGTCGGTCTTTGCCGATCCGCAGCAAGCGATCACCCGGAGCCTGCTCGGCGGCATCCGCCCACAGCTTCCCGATCATATTGCCGGCCGGCTGTCTGCGACATCTGGCAGCGAGGCGATCCTCAGCGTCGATCTGGCCGGGCCTGAAGCGCAAGGCGCGCTGTTTGCCGAGCTGTCGGCGGCGCTGCCGCATTCCTTCCGCCTCGTCCATGGCGGCATCGACCATATCCAGAACCAGCCGGTGGCGCGGTTCTTCATCGCCGTTCCCATGCGCGACCCCGCGCTTGCCGGCAAGGTCGAACAATTTCTGACGGCCCAGTCCGCCCGGGTGGAGGTGCTTGGTTATGACGCCGATCATGTTTGAACTGCTGATCCGCTCGCTTTGGGAGACGGTCCTGATGACCGTCGCCTCCGGCGTGATCTCGCTCGTCGCCGGTCTGCCGCTCGGCCTTGCCCTCGTCGTCACGACACGCGGCGGCATTGCTGAAAATCTCTGGATCAACCGTGTGCTCGGCGCTGTGATCAACGGCTTCCGTTCGGTGCCCTTCATCATCCTGCTGGTGGCGCTGATCCCGCTGACGCGACTGATCGTCGGCACGGCGCTTGGCACATGGGCGGCCATCGTGCCGCTCGCCATCGCCGCCACGCCCTATTACGCCCGCATCGCCGAAGTGTCGCTGCGCGAGGTCGACCGCGGCCTGATCGATGCGGTGCGCGCCATGGGCGGTAATCGCTGGACCATCGTGCGCGAAGTGCTGGTGCCCGAAGCGCTGCCCGGCATCGTCGCCGGCTTCACCGTCACGCTGGTGACGCTGATCGGCGCCTCGGCCATGGCGGGCGCGATCGGCGCCGGCGGCCTCGGCGACCTCGCCATTCGCTACGGCTACCAGCGCTTCGAGACCAATGTGATGATCGCGGTCGTCGCCGTCCTCATCGTCCTCGTCTGCGGCATCCAGTGGCTCGGCGACCGGCTGGTCGCCAAGCTTGACCACAAATAGGTCGGCCCCGCAAAATCGTGGCGGATGGGTGGCAGGCGATCGATGCTTTGCTGCGTTCCACGTCCTAAGGCTTTATCGCATTGCGCGCCTATGAAATGATAAGGTGCAATGAAAGAGCCGGAGGAAGGCATGACGAAGAAGACGCTGTCGGATTGGGCGGAGCTTGCGCAGAAGGAGCTGCGTGCTTCGCCGGAAACGCTGACCTGGCAGACGCCGGAAGGCATTGCCGTCAAGCCGCTCTATACGGCCGAGGATCTCGAAGGCGCCGCGCATCTCGGCTCGCTTCCCGGTTTTTCGCCGTTTACCCGCGGCCCGCGCGCCACGATGTATGCCGGCCGGCCATGGACAATCCGTCAATATGCCGGCTTCTCGACGGCAGAAGAATCGAACGCCTTCTACCGCCGCAATCTGGCCGCCGGCCAGAAGGGCCTGTCGGTCGCCTTCGACCTCGCCACCCATCGCGGTTATGACAGCGATCATCCCCGCGTCGAAGGCGATGTCGGCAAGGCGGGTGTGGCGATCGACAGCGTCGAGGACATGAAGATCCTGTTCGACGGCATTCCGCTTGGGGAAATGTCCGTGTCGATGACGATGAACGGCGCCGTCATCCCGATCCTCGCCTCCTTTATCGTCGCCGGCGAGGAGCAGGGGGTGCCGAGGGCCGACCTTTCAGGCACCATCCAGAATGATATCCTCAAGGAGTTCATGGTCCGCAACACCTATATCTATCCGCCGGAACCTTCGATGCGGATCGTTGCCGACATCATCGAATATACGGCAAGGGAGATGCCGAAATTCAACTCGATCTCGATCTCCGGCTATCACATGCAGGAGGCCGGTGCGACGCTGGTGCAGGAGCTCGCCTTCACACTGGCCGATGGCCGCGAATATGTCAGGGCGGCGATCGCCAAGGGCCTCAACGTCGATGATTTCGCCGGACGGCTCTCCTTCTTCTTCGCGATCGGCATGAACTTCTTCATGGAGGCGGCGAAGCTGCGCGCCGCCCGGCTGCTCTGGAGCCGGATCATGGAGGAGTTCGAGCCGAAGAAGGCGTCCTCGCTGATGCTACGCACCCATTGCCAGACCTCCGGCGTCTCACTGCAGGAGCAGGATCCCTATAACAACATCATTCGCACCGCCTTCGAGGCGATGTCGGCCGTGCTCGGCGGCACGCAATCGCTGCACACCAATTCCTTCGACGAGGCGATCGCGCTGCCGACGGAATTTTCCGCCCGCATCGCCCGCAACACCCAGCTCATCCTGAGCCACGAAACCGGCGTCACCAAGGTCGTCGACCCACTGGCAGGCTCCTATTACGTCGAGAGCCTGACGAAGGAGCTTGCCGACAAGGCCTGGGCGCTGATCGAGGAGGTGGAAGCACTCGGCGGCATGACGAAAGCCGTCAATGACGGCCTGCCGAAGCGGCTGATCGAGGAGGCGGCGGCGCGCCGTCAGGCGGCCGTCGACAAGGGCGAGGAGGTCATCGTCGGCGTTAACCGCTACAGGCTCGACAACGAACAGCCGATCGACATTCTGGAGATCGACAACAGCGCGGTCCGCACCGCGCAGATCAAACGGCTTGAGGAAACCAAGCGACGCCGCGATGGCAACGCCGTACGCGAAACACTGGCCGCCCTGGCGGATGTCGCACGCAACGGTCGCGGCAACCTGCTCGAAGCCGCGATCGAGGCGGCGCGAGCCCGTGCCACCGTCGGCGAAATCTCCGATGCCATGCGCGCTGCCTTCGGCGACCATGCCGCAACGCCCGAGGTCATCACCGGCGTCTATGGCGAGGCCTATGACAACGAGCCGGAACTCGCGGTGCTGAAGACCCGCATGGCGGAGGTCACGGAAACGATGGGGCAGCGGCCGAAGATCATGGTCGCCAAGCTCGGCCAGGATGGGCATGACCGCGGCGCCAAGGTGATCGCCTCAGCTTTCGGCGATATCGGCTTCGATGTGCTCGCCGGTCCGCTTTTCCAGACGCCTGACGAGGCCGTCGAAATGGCGCTTGGCGAAAAGGTCAATGTCGTCGGCGTCTCGTCCTTAGCGGCAGGCCATAGGACGCTGCTGCCGCAGCTGATCGACAGGCTGAGAGCACAGGGCGGTGACGATATCATCGTCGTCTGCGGCGGCGTCATCCCGCGGCAGGACTATGAGTTCCTGCACGAACACGGCGTCGCGGCAGTGTTCGGTCCGGGCACCAACGTCCTCGAGGCGGCAAACTCCGTGCTCGACCTGCTGCAGGGCAGGCGGCGGAATCAGTAGTCACAGCAATCCGCGCTTCGCCAGGTTGCTCATCAGCGCCGAAATGCCGAAGGTCCAGGGCGGGCATTCGGTGGAGAGGCGTACGGTGTTGACGAGGGCGCCGAGCCCCGCCGAGGAAATCTCGACGACATCGCCGATCTTGTGGGTGAACCCCTGCTTCGGCGCGTCGCGATCCTGGGTCGGGGCAAACAGCGTGCCGAGAAAGAGCATGAACCCGTCGGGATACTGATGATGGGGGCCAAGCGTCTGTTTGACGAGATCGGCCGGATCGCGGCTGATCTGCGACATTGAACTTTTGCCGTTGAGCACGAAGCCATCGCGGCCGGTGACCTTGAGGTCGAGTTCCGCCCTGCGCACGTCATCCAGCCCGTAACCGGCATCGAACAGGCGGATGAAGGGACCGATCGCGCAGGAAGCGTTGTTGTCCTTGGCCTTGCCGAGCAAGAGCGCCGAACGGCCTTCGACGTCACGCAGATTGACGTCATTGCCGAGTGCGGCCCCCTTGATCTCGCCGCGGCTATTAACCGCCAGCACGATTTCCGGCTCGGGATTGTTCCAGGTCGAGATCGGATGCAGGCCGACATCCGCACCCCAGCCGACCGAGGACAGCACCGGCGCCTTGGTGAAGACCTCGGCGTCGGGACCGATGCCGACCTCGAGATATTGCGACCACATGCCCTCGTCGATCAGGGCCTGCTTGACCTTGGCGGCCTCCGGCGAACCGGCCTTGAGATTGGTGAGACTGCCGCCGATCAGCGTGCTGACGCGCTCGCGGATCGCGGCGGCACGATCCGGATTGCCGGCCGCCTTCTCCTCGATGACGCGCTCGATCATCGACTGGGCGAAAGTGACGCCGCAGGCCTTGACCGCCTGCAGGTCGGCGGGCGCCAGCAGATGGGGACGCGCCTTATCCGGCGTTCCCATACTGTTGCCGGCGACGTCCTCCAAGGAACCGACCGCCTTGCCCTTTGCGGCGCGGACGAAGCCGGCAGCATCCTGTTTTTCAAGCAGGGCGCTTAGCGTCGGCGCGTCGCGCGAGGTAATGTCGACCAGCATCCCCTCGCGAAGCGTTACGATGCTCGGGCCGGCAGCCTCGGGGCTCCAGATGCGGCCGACAAAAAGACCAGCCGAAGCAGCGGCATCGAGAAGGGGATGAGACATGGTGATCCTCCGTCACAGGCAAGCGGGGAGCGCTCTTTGAATATCTTCGAGGTCGTTGCCGCCCTCCAACCCGGCGGCGGCGGAAATCGATCACATTCACGCAGACGGGGCAAGACATGCTGGAGAAAAAGACTTTCGTCCAATCGGATCGAATGAGCGACTTGTCGGCAAAACGGCGCCGGAAGTCAGTAAATAACTATTTAGATACAAAATATCTATTTAATTTCAGATATTTACATGTATCGATACGCACTTTCAGCCTCGATCTCGCCTTGACAGGAGGCAAGTTTCGTTATCTGTTTTGCCCGACATGGAGGATGCCGGCGCCAGCCGGCGCTCAGAAAATCCCGGGAGGATATTGCAGCGATGTTGAGATTTGCCGTCGTCGGAATCGACCATGGGCATACATTCGATCATGTGAAGGGATTGCTTGCCGCTGGCGGCGAGTTCGTTGGCTATTGCCCGCAGACCTCGGTGCCGGCATTGCGCGAAGCCTTCGAGAAGACCTATCCCGATGCGCCGCAGATCGATCGGGAGAAGCTGTTCGACGATCCGTCGATCGATGTCATCTGCATTGCCGCGATCCCGCGCGATCGCGCCGGGCTTGCCATCCGGGCGATGAAAGCGGGCAAGGACGTGATGACCGATAAGCCTGGTGTGACGACCTTCGCCCAGCTCGAGGAGGTTAAGCGCACCGTTGCCGAAACCGGCAAGATTTTCTCGATCTGCTTTTCCGAGCGCCACTGCGTGCGCTCCGCGGTCAAGGCCGGCAAGCTCGTCGCCGACGGCGCGATCGGCAAGGTGATCCAGACGCTCGGCGTCGGCCCGCATCGGCTGCAGCTGCCGACCCGGCCGGATTGGTTCTTCGATCCGGAAGCCTTCGGCGGTATCATCGTCGACATCGCCTCGCATCAGGTCGACCAGTTCCTGTTCTATACCGGCTCGACCTCGGGCGAGGTCATCGCCAGCTCGATCGGCAATTTCGGCATGCCCGACAAGCCGGCCTTCCAGGATTTCGGCGAAGTGCTGCTGCGGTCCGACAGAGCGGCAGGTTATGTCCGCGTCGACTGGTTCACCCCGGAGGCGCTGCCGACCTGGGGCGACGGACGCCTCACCATCCTCGGCACCGAGGGTTATATCGAACTACGCAAATATATCGATATTGCCGGCCGGCCGGGCAAGGATCATCTCTTCCTCGTCAACGGCAAGGAGATGACCCATATCGATTGCAGCGGCGAGAAACTCGATTATTTCGATGCTTTCACCGCCGATGTCGCCAACCGCACGCAGACGGCGATGACGCAGGACCACGTGTTCGAAGTCTGCCGCCTTTCGCTCGAAGCCCAGACGAAAGCCGCGCGTATCGGCGCTCGCTGAGGAGGAAAACATGACCAGGAAATTGCGCGTCGGCGTCATCGGCGCAGGGATTGCCGCGCGGCATCTGACCGGCTTCGGCTGGAACAAAGATCTTTTCGACGTTCCCGTGCTCTGCTCGCTCGACGAGGACCGCGGCAAAGCGCTCTGCGAAGAGTTCGCCATCGCCGAATATACGCAGGACGCAGACTCGCTGTTTGCCCGCGACGATCTCGATATCATCGATATTTCGACGCCGCCGAGCTCGCATTTCGAGCTTTGCCGCAAGGGCATCGAATCCGGCAAGCACGTGATCTGCGAGAAGCCGCTTTTCGGCTCGATCGCCGAGGTCGACGAGATGGAGCGCATCCTCGCCCGCTTCCCCGGCAGGAAGCTGATGCCGATCTTTCAGTATCGTTACGGCTCCGGCCTGCAGAAGCTGAAGCTGCTGATCGAACGCGGCCTGGCCGGCAAGCCGTTCCTGACGACGATCGAGACCCATTGGTGGCGCGGCCCGGATTATTATGCCGTGCCGTGGCGCGGCAAATGGGCGACAGAGCTCGGCGGCGGCCTTCTCGGCCACGCGATCCACGCCCATGACATGCTGAATTACGTGCATGGCCCCTGTGCCGAGGTGTTTTCCTATGGCGCCACCCTGGTCAACCCGATCGAGGTCGAGGATACGGCAGCGCTTTCGGTGAAGATGCAGAACGGTTCTCTGGCGACGCTGTCGATGACGCTCGGCTCGCGCAAGGAGATCTCGCGGCTGCGTTTCTGCTTCAGCGATCTTGTCGCCGAAAGCATTCTCGAACCCTATACGATGGGCCGCGATCCCTGGGTCTTTACCGCCGGAACGGAGGAACATCAGGCGCGGATCGACGCGGCGCTGGCCGCTTACGTGCCCGGCGAGGACGGCTATACCCGCCAGTTCGAGCTCTTCCACACGGCGATCGTCGAGGGCAAGGACCCGCCGGTCACATTGCAGGACGCCCGCAATTCGCTGGAACTGGTGACGGCCGCCTATTTCTCGCAGCGCACCGGCAAGCCGACGCCGATGCCGATCGCCGCCGATCACCCGCTCTACCGCTCCTGGCTTCCGGAGGAACAGCGCGCGGCTGCCGGCCTGTGAGCAAAGCAGGGGAGGGGCGTTAAAAAAGGCTAGGGACGTGAGGCCTTCCGACGGGGCCTTCGAACGGTCAAACGGGGGATGCCGGACTGGGCTTGGCATCCACCTTGAAACGCTTCTTGACCCGATCGACGGGCGTTCCGTCCAACAGCGGGACCTCGACCAACCTGTCATAGGGCTCGAAGCCCATCTTTGCGTAATAAGCAAGACCGCCGACATTGTCGGCACGAATGGTCGCATTGATGAATTCGAGCCCGAGCTCTTCGGCTGCTGCCCGCGTCGCCGGAAAAAGGGCGCTGCCGACGCCGGAAATCCTCGGGCTCATACGGGCAAATGTCGCGATATCGGCATAACCCTTCGGCGGATCGCCGTACACGCTCAACGACTGAAAGCCGACAAGCGACCGATCATGCTCGGCGACATGGCAGACAAGGGGAAACTCGCCGTCGATGAACCAGTCTGCGAATTCCGCAGCCGTCAGCGGCATCTCGAGCGCGGTTGTTCCGCCGGCCCGGATGATCTCGTTCAGGAGACCGCACAGTTCCTCCGCGTCGGCAGGTAGCGCCCTTCGAATATGCATGACTTTGGTGGCCCCGTCTTTCAACGACAACCTAGTGGCGACATTGAGAGAGCGCAAGCGACCACCCGTCTGCAGCCCTCCAGCCATCCCGCTCATCCTTAAAATTCCAAGGCGCCGCCGAAATCCGTTCTCATCCACAAACGAAAGGAGCACCTATGCTGAAATCCTTCGAACATATCGGCATGACGGTCAGCGACATGGATCGTGCCATCGATTTTTACTGCGGCCTGCTCGGCCTGCGCCTGCACCTGCGCAAGACGATGGCCGACGGCTCTCAGATCGCCTTTCTCGATGCCGGCGGCGGCATGCTCGAAATCGTCGCGCCGGCCGGTGGTGCGGCAAGGGCGGTTGACGTTCCCGAGGGCACGGCAGGGCTGCGGCATCTGACCTTCCTGTTCGAAAGTGTCGATGAGACATTCGCCCGGCTGGAACAGGCCGACGTCGAGGTCAAGGAGCGGCCGCGGCTGGCGGTCAATGCCGAAGTTCTGCATAAGGTCGCCTTTCTGCGCGATCCCGACGGCATTCAGATCGAGCTCGCAGAGAAACGGTAAGCCGTCAGTGGCGGCCCGGCCTGCCGATCGCCTCGGTTCGCGCGACCAGCCCCTTCAGGAGAAGCGCGACGACAGCGCTGCGCGTCTGAAAAGGCGCCCAAAGAACGCTGCGTCGATTCCGAGTTAAGGAACGATGCAGACGCCGCGCAAACAACGCCGTCATTCTTCGCCGCATGCTCAACTCGCCAATTTGGCGCGAATATACGTTCGCCAGCCGCCGAGCGGCGTGATGTCCTCGGCGCCGCTCACCGCGTGTGCCTCGCAGAGAAAACCGGAAACGCTCGTGCCGTCGTCGAGCGCCACTTTTCCAATACCGAGCGGTGCCGGGATCTTTTGGACGAAAAACCCGAAAGCATCGGCAGGCATGGCCCAGACCTCAACCTCCAGGCCGGAACCCCTATAGCCGGGTTCGCGGATGAGACCCGGCTTCGGCGGCACCGTGCCCGGCAGCACGAAGAGACGATATTCGCCGGTCGTGCGGCAGGCCTTGACCAGCCGCGCGCCGGCGCCGGTCAGCTCATGATTGAGCGGCATGCCTGTCAGGTGCGCACCAACCACGACAATCTCGACGAAGTCATCATCAGCAGCCGCAACGCGGCTCGCCTCGGGGATCGCCGCTTGCCGGTCGATGCCCATGCCTGATGTCGCAGCCCGGTGCAGCGCATCGGCAAGTGGCGCCAGAGCATCGTCCGTGAAAGCAGGCGCGATCACGGTAATGCCGCCGGGCAAGCCGCCCTCCGCGAAGCCTGCCGGAACGGCGATCGCCGCGCAATCAAGCAGGTTGACAAAATTGGTATAGCGGCCGAGACGGCCGTTCAGCACGACGGGATCGGCGAGCATATCGGCGACCGTGTAGGTGGTCGGTGCAGTCGGCAGCAGAAGCACGTCGGCCTTTCCCCATTCGATTTCCGTCTTCCGGCGCAGTTCTTCCAGCCGATATCGGCCATTGAAGGCGTCGACCGCGGTGCTGCTCCCGGCGCCTTCGATGATCCCCCGTACTGTCGGGTCGAAATCGGCTGCGTTCGTCGCCAGGAAAGCCTCGACCGCCGCCAGGCGTTCGGCGACCCATGGGCCATCATAAAGGAGGGCGGCGGCCTCGCGGAAGGGCGTGTAATCGAAGGGGACAATGGTCGCGCCCAGTGTTCTCGCCCGCTCGATCGCCTGGTCGTAGAGTGCCTCCACCCCCTTGTCGCCGAAGAATTCCCGCTCCCCGGCGGTCAGGACGCCGATCCGCAACCCCGACACCGGCAGCTTCGCCGGCTCGGCCCGACGCGAGAAAGGATCGGCAGCGTCAAATCCCTCGGCGACCTTTCGGACCGCGACGCCGTCGCCGACGGTGGGGGCGAAGATTGTAATGCAGTCGACGCTCCTGCAGGCCGGAATAGTGCCGGTATTCGGGAGAAGCCCCGGCGTCGGCTTGATGCCGACCAGATTGTTGAAAGTGGCCGGCACGCGGCCGGAGCCCGCCGTATCTGTGCCGAGCGCGAAGGCGGCGAGGCCGGAGGCGACCGTGACCGCCGAGCCCGAGCTCGAGCCGCCGGATATATAGGCCGCATCGAAGACCGAACGTGGCGCCCCATAGGGCGAGCGCGTGCCATTGAGGCCGGTCGCGAACTGGTCGAGATTGGTTTTGCCGATCACGATGGCGCCGGCTGCCTTCAATCTGGCAACGACGGTGGAATCGACGTCCGGCCGATATTCATAGGCCGGGCAGGCGGCGGTCGTCGGCAGGCCGGCGGCATCGATATTGTCTTTCACCGCGAACGGCACGCCCCAGAGCGGCAGGCTGTTTGCCTCAGGCGCGCGCGCCATCAGCGCTTTGGCGGCAGAGCGTAACTCTTCATCCGGCACCGGGGTGATGAATATTGCCGGATCTTTCGAAGCGGCGCGGCGGGCGATCACCTCTTCGATGATGTCGAGCGGCGTCAGGCCGGATTGATAGGCGGCGCGAAGGCTTGAGAGATCGAGAATGGTCGGCAGCATGTCAGCATTCCTCCACGACGACGATAATATCGCCGGCTTTGACGTTTCTCCCCGGCCCGGCGCGCAGGTCGCGGACACGGCCTGCCGCATGGGCGGTGACATTGATTTCCATTTTCATCGATTCGATGATGGCAAGCGTGTCGCCGGCCGCAACCGGGGCGCCCGGTTCGACCAGCAATTTCCAGATATTGCCGGGCACAGCGCTGGCAACGCCGAAGCATCCGTCGGGAACATCCGCGGCCGTATTTTCGCCCGTGCCTTCATCGGCGACGAAGCTGTCGAGCCCGGCTTCCTTCCAGTGCTGACGCTCTACATCGAAGGCCGCCTGCTGCGTCGCCTTGAAGCGGCCGACGGATACTGCGTTCGCCTGCATGTCCTTGTCGTAGGCGGCATAGGAGAATTCGGTCTCTTCGATCCTGACAGGATAGCCGCCATGCGGGAAGGCCGCACGCGCCTCGGTCAGCTCCTGGTTGCTGACCGGAAAAAAACGGATCTGGTCGAAGAAGTTCAGGAGCCAGGGCTTGCCCCTGGCAAAGGCCGGCGTTTCCCGCCACGTGTTCCAGACCTGGATGGTGCGACCGAAGAGCTGATAGCCGCCCGGTCCTTCCATGCCGTAGATGCACATATAGGCCCCGCCGATACCGACCGCATTTTCCGGCGTCCAGGTGCGGGCGGGATTGTATTTTGTCGTGACGAGACGATGGCGCGGGTCAATCGGGGTCGCAACCGGAGCGCCGAGATAGACATCGCCGAGGCCCAGGACGAAGTAGCTCGCGTCGAAGACAATATTCCGGACGGCCTGTTCGTCGGGAAGACCGTTGATGCGGCGAATGAACTCGATGTTATCGGGGCACCAGGGCGCATTAGGGCGGACGAGTTCCTGATACTTGCGCATGGCAAGCGCCGCATCCGGATCGTTCCACGACAGCGGCAGATGCACGATACGGCTCGGCACCTTGACATCCTGTGCCGCCGGCAGCGTGGTCTCGATCTCAGAGAGTAGCCCGAGCAGGCGCCGGCGCGTCAGCTGCGTGCCGTCATAATGGATCTGCAGCGAGCGGATGCCCGGCGTGAGGTCGACGATCCCGGGCAAGCGGGCCTCGGCGACAGCCTGCATCAGCAGATGAACCCGCAGGCGGAGCGCGATGTCGAGCGTCATCGGCCCATATTCGACGAGCAGGTTGTCGTCGCCCTGGCGGCGATAAACGACCGAAACCGGGCCGTCCTCGCTGACGCCGACGATCGGCGAACCCGTCTCTTCCGCGGCCCGCCGCACCGCCGGGCCGGCGATCGGGTCTTCCGGCCGGGCCACGGCATGAAAACGGATACGGTCGCCGGGCTTGAACTGCCCCATCTTCCATTGCTCGTCACGCGCGATCACGGCCGGGCAGACGAAACCGCCAAGGCTCGGACCGTCGGGCCCGAGAATGATCGGCATATCGCCGGTGAAATCGATCGCGCCGATCGCATAGGCATTGTCATGCAGGTTGGAGGGGTGAAGCCCCGCCTCGCCACCGTCGCGGCGTGCCCAAAGCAGGGCGGGGCCGATGAGGCGCACACCGGTGCGGGCGCTGTTGAAATGCACCTCGTAAGCTGCGGAGAACAGCGTCTCGATATCGCTATTCTGAAAGAAATCCGGTGCGCCATGCGGACCGTAGACGACGCCGACATCCCATTCTCGGGACAAGGCGGCCGGCTCGGATGCAGGTTTGGCCGGTTGCACCGGCGCCTGCCGGGCGAAATGCAGCACATGCCCCGTCTTCAGCGTGCCGGTGGCGTTGCCGCCGAATTGGCCAAGGCCGAAAGTCGCCCGCGAGCCGAGCACGACGGGCGCGGCAAAACCGCCGGCAGCGGCAAGATAGGCGCGCTGCCCCGGTCCTTCGATCGCACCGACCGACAGCACCTGACCGGCCCGGATCAGGACCGGCTCGTCGTGGGGAAGCCTGATCCCATCGCACGTCATCGCCATCCGCGCCCCGGCAAGGGCGATCGTCTGGTCGGCATAAAATCGCAGCGTCGGACCGGAAACCGTCAGTTCCAGCGCGGCCGTCTCATCGGCATTGCTGACCAGCCGGTTGGCATGGCGGAAGGAGCGCTCGTCCATCGGCCCGCTCGGCGGCACGCCGACATGCCACAGGCCGAGCCGGCCCGGCAGCTCCTGAATGCTCGATTGCGCACCGGGTGCGATAACCTCGACGATATCCGGAACGAAGGCGAAGTCACGCAGCGCCGTCGTCGCCACCTTACCGCCGGCAAGCAGTTCGGAAGCGGCGATCGCCCGGAGATAATCGAGATTGGTTTCGATGCCTGAAATCGCTGTCGCGGCAAGCGCTGCCTTCAGCTTCTCGATCGCCGCCGGCCGATCCTCCGCCGCCACGATCAGCTTGGCAAGCATCGGGTCGTAGAAGGGTGTCACCTCGGTTCCCGTCTCGATCCAGCCGTCGACACGGGCATCGTTGGGAAAGACGACCTCGGTCAGCAGGCCGGCGCTCGGGCGGAAATCGGCATGCGGCATCTCGGCATAGATGCGCATTTCGATCGCCGCACCCTTCGGCGTCAGGTCGCTCGCGCCCGACAGCACGTCCTCGCCCGCCGCCTGCCGGATCATCCACTCGACGAGATCGATGCCGAAGACGGCTTCGGTGACGGGATGCTCGACCTGGAGGCGGGTATTGACCTCGAGGAAATAGAATTCCCCGCGCTGGGGATCATAGATGAATTCGACGGTGCCGGCCGATTCATAGGAGACCGAAGCTCCCAAATCGACCGCCGCCTTGTGCAGGCGCGCCCGTGTTTCCGCCGACAGACCAGGGGCAGGCGTTTCCTCGACGACCTTCTGGTTTCGCCTTTGCAGCGAGCAGTCGCGCTCTCCGAGCGCGATCACTGTGCCCTTGCCGTCGCCGAAGATCTGCACCTCGACATGGCGGGCTTCGGCAACGAAACGCTCGATGTAGACACGCGCATCGCCGAAGCTGGCGCGCGCCGTCCGCTGTACGCTTTCGAAAGAGGCCTTGAGACCGGCCGTATCGGCACAGAGCTGCATGCCGATACCGCCGCCGCCCGCCGTGCTTTTCAGCATGACGGGATAACCGACGGTCTCGGCGGCCAGGAGCGCCTCTTCGACACTTCGCAGCAGATCGGTGCCGGGCAGCAGCGGCACGCCGCTCGCTTTTGCCAATTCACGCGCAGTATGCTTCAGGCCGAAAGCCGACAGATGCTCCGGCCGCGGACCGATGAAGGCGATGCCTTCCGCGGCGAGCCGCTGGGCAAAGCCGATATTTTCCGAGAGGAAGCCGTAGCCCGGATGCACGGCCTCGGCACCGGTCGCCTTGCAGGCGGCGATGACGGCATCGACGTTGAGATAGCTTTCTCCAGCAGGCGCCGGGCCGAGGCGCACGGCTTCGTCGGTGAGCAGCGCCGGCTTCGAGAAGCGATCGGCATCGGAATAGACGGCAACCGAGGCGATGCCCATCCTCTTCAATGTCCGGATAACCCGGACGGCGATTTCGCCGCGATTGGCGATGAGAACCTTGGCGAACATCGATCAGTCCTCGCCGTCCCAGATCAGCACCCGGATCGGTGTCGGATCGAAGCCGTTGCAGGGATTGTTGATCTGCGGGCAGTTGGAGATGACGCAGAGCACGTCCATTTCAGCCACCAGTTCGACATAGTCGCCGGGCGCGGAAATGCCGTCGACGATGGTCATCTCGCCGTTCGGCTTGATCGGGACATTCATGAAAAAATTGATGTTCGGCACGATGTCGCGCTTGCTCATGCCGTGCCGGGTCACCTCGAGCACGAAATTGTCGCGGCAGGCATGCAGGTATTTCGTGCCATGGCCGAAGCGCACGGTGTTGCTCTCGCAGGAGCAGGCGCCGGCGGAGGTATCATGGCGGCCGCAGCTGTCGGCCGTCATGACAAGCATGACATTGCCCTCGTTCGAGACGATCTTCGTGCCGGCGCCGATATAGGCGCCACCCTGCGCCCGCATCGTGTCCTGGTTGGAATAGCGCTCGCCAAAATCATCGGCGCGATAAAACAGCGTGTCGATCGCCTGCTGGCCGTAGCTGTCTTCGATGCGGATCGTCTGACCCTTGCGCACGATGCCGGACCACGGCGCTTCCGCCGGGATGAAATGATCCTGCACGGCGTTTTCGAGGCTGCGTGAAGCTGACGTCTTGATGAAATCGGTCATCGTCATTCCTCCTCAGGCCAGCATCGCGGCGTTGTTCTCGAAGCCGCGAACGGCCTCGGCGGTCGCCGTGCGCGCGAGGTCGTCGACGGCGGGCGCACCTGCACGAAAGCGCGTCACGATGACCGGCTTCGGCGCATAGACCGGATCTGGATCGAGCGGATGCGGGCAATTGGAAAAGCCCACGATCATGTCCATTTCGGCGCGCAGTTCGGCATAATCGCCGCTATTGGAAAGTTTGCCGCGCCAGTGGAAGCCACCCTCGTCGTCGACGCGGACGGAAGCGAAAAGATTGAGAATCCCAGGGATGTCGCGCCTGGTGAGACCGAGCTTGCCGGCGACGAGCACGAGATTGTCGCGGGTGTTGCGGGTCTTGACGCCGGGATATTTTGCGGCGTTCGAGGCCGCCGTCGAGCCGCCCATCAGGCAATCATGGGCACCGGAACTGTCTTCGGTCAGCGAAAACATCACCCGGCCCATATCCGAAAAGATGACGCGGCCCTTGCCAAGGGCAGTCGTCCACTGCACCTTGACCGTATCGACGAGATTGAGCCGCTCGCTGGTATCAGCGGCGTTCCAGGCGACGAGCGCCACGGTCGATCCGCCGTCGCCTTGGTCGATGCGGAGCGCTTCGCCGCGCTTCAGCGCTGTCGACCAGTACCAGCCGCCGGGGATGGTTTCCTGGTGGATGATCGCAGCCGCATCGATGGCGGGGGCGGGCAGGGGGCTCGGCGCCGGCAGAGCCTTCGGCGCGAATTCCAGCCCCTTCTTCTGATGTTCCTCGTAACGCTGCCGGTTGGCGGCGATTTCCTCGGGCGAGCGTCTGACATGCATCATGGTTTTTCTCCTGACGGACTGGAAGCCGGGTCGTCCCGGCGATGGCCCAGAGAAATGACCGGGCCGTCCCGGTCGGGGCTGAAGATGGACGGCGCGCCGGCAAGCCTGGGCGGCCAGATGGAAATGTCCTTGGTGATGGTCGCGCCGTAGCGCTCCTTCTCCTCCGGGCGGTCACGCCGCCGCTCGAAGGCGACGACCCGCGTCGCCAGCGTGAAGGCCTCGCGCATGTCGTGCGTCACCATGACGACGGTCATCTGCGTTTCGTGCCAGAGCCGTTTCATCAAGGTATGGATTTCGGCGCGAATGCCGGGGTCGAGCGCCCCGAATGGCTCGTCGAGCAGCAGCACTTTCGGCTTCATGATGAGCGCCTGCGCCAGCGCCAGGCGCTGCTGCATGCCACCGGAAAGCTGTGCCGGATATTTGTCCTCGGCGCCGGCAAGGCCGACTTCGCCGATCAGCCGCCGCGCCTCGTCGACCGCGCTGCGGCGGGCAGCGCCGAAAAGCTTTGCCTTGCAGCGCGCCGCAGAAAATTCGCGGCCGAGCAGCACATTGCCGAGGACGGTCAGATGCGGGAAGACGGAGTAGCGTTGGAAAACCACGCCGCGATCCGGCCCCGGCTCGAGCGGCAACGGTTCACCGTCGAGCCGGATGGCGCCCCGCGTCGGTCGTTCCTGGCCAAGCAGCATGCGCAGGAATGTCGTCTTGCCGCAGCCGGACGGGCCGACAAGAGCGACGAAGGCGCGCGAGGCGACGGTGAGCGACACATTCTCAAGCACGATCTGGTCGCCATATTCCTTCCAGACCCTTTCGATCACCAGCTCGCTCATGCCTGCTTCTCCAGCTCCGACCACGGGAAGAGAGCGATGCGAATGCGATCGAGGATGTAATTCATGACCACGGCGAGCAGCGTGATCCAGACGACATAGGGAAAGATCACGTCCATGGAGAGGTAGCGGCGCACGAGGAAGATGCGGTAACCAAGGCCGGAATCCGACGAGATCGCTTCGGCCGCAATCAGGAACAGCCAGGCAGGGCCGAGCTGAAGCCTGAGGCAGGTGATGAGCCGCGGCAGGATCTGCGGCAGCACGACGCGAAGGCCGATCTGCCAGGAAGAGCCGCCGAGCGTTTCAGCCTTGACGATCTGTTCGCGCGGCAGTTCCAGCGCCTTCAGGGCAAGGTCGCGGATCATCGTCGGGGCAACGCCGATGGCGATGAGCGCGATCTTAGAGGCTTCCCCAAGCCCCATGGCGATGAAGAGAATCGGTAGTAGCGCCAGCGGCGGCACCATCGAGACAACGGCGACGAAGGGGGAGAGCAGCGCCCGCAGGTACGGCAGCATGCCGATCAGCATGCCAATGACGAGTGCGGTGACAGTGGAAATGCCGAGACCGGCAAACAGCCGCACTAGGCTCGCCGCCGTATCAGACCAGAGCAGGTATTCGCCGGTGCGCGGATCGGCGACGAAGACCAGGCGATTGATCGCATCGGCGAAATCTGCGAAGCCCGGCAACAATTTGTCATTGGCGTTTTCCGCCAGTCGCGCCGCTGAGCCGAAAGCATAGGCGACGATTAGCAGCACGAAGGGCAGCAGCGTCAACGCAAGCTGTGAGCCCCGGCTCGGTCTCGTGTTGATCCAACGCATGAGAGAAGCTCCGCAGATGAAGGATGGCGGCGTGGGCAAGCACGCCGCCGCTCGAGCCACTCTCAGAGCGAACCGTCGGCGGCTGCTTTCATGTAGGTCTCGGTAAAGCGCAGCTTGACGTTGCCGCTGTCGCCGAGAATCTTGCCATCCGGCATTTCGATGCCGATCACGTCCGCCGACGGCGCACCGCTGCCGAGCAGACCCTTTTCGAACAGGAAGTTGCGGACGAGATCCATCGTCTTCGGCAGGCTGCCCGACGCGGTAAAGGCGACGGCATCAGCTGGCTTGGCAAACAGCTTGGTGGCGGCAAGCTGGGATTCGAAACCCTTGAGATCGGTGCCCGACGCCGAGCCCATCGCCTCGCGTGCGGCCTTGCCGTCGGCGCTGTCTGATGTCAGCAGCGCTGCCGTCTCATACCAGATGCCGGCGAGCGCCTTGCCGAAATTCGGATTGTCCTTCAGCACGCCTGTGTTGGCGACCATCAGGTCGATGATTTCGCCCGGCACCTGCGAACTGTCGAACACTTTCTTGGCCGTGGGATCCTCCAGAATGGTCGAGACCAGCGGATTCCAGGTGACGACAGCCGTCACGTCAGCCGTCTTGTAGGCAGCGACCATGTCGGCATCGGAGGTATTGACCACCTTGACGTCGCGCTCGGTCATCTTGATGCTTTCGAGTGCCCGGGCGAGCAGATAGTGGGAGACGGAAAATTCGACGAGATTGACGTTCTGACCCTTGATATCGGCAAGGCTCGTCTTGTCTTTCAGGATGACCGCATCATTGCCGTTCGAAAAGTCGCCAATGATCACGGCCGTCGTATCGA
Source organism: Rhizobium sp. M10 (assembly GCF_002531955.1). Taxonomy (NCBI): domain Bacteria; kingdom Pseudomonadati; phylum Pseudomonadota; class Alphaproteobacteria; order Hyphomicrobiales; family Rhizobiaceae; genus Rhizobium; species Rhizobium sp. M10. The sequence goes on from NZ_NWTA01000013.1 coordinate 98,823, forward strand.
CGCCGCCGGCTGCCGGGATTGAGAGGCCGTCCATATTGGTGAGCGTCACGGCATCGAAGGCGCCGGCCGTATACTGGTTCATCGATTCGACATAGTCGTTGAACTGGGTCACTTCGATCTTGATGCCGTATTTGTCGGCCCATTTCTTGACGATGCCGTGATCGGCGGCATAGCCCCAGGGCATCCAGCCGACATAAATCGACCAGGCAACCTTGAAATCGGTCTTCTGTTCGGCTTTCGCGGTCGAACCGAGGCCCAGAGCCAAGGATGCCGTCAGTGCGGTGATGGAAAGAAGCTTCGAAAAAGTCTGCATTGAAATTCCCCTTTGCTTTTCGTCAAAAGGGATCGGCAATGACCATCGTGCCGCCAATCCCTTGGCTTACGAGGTCTCCCGGGTTTTTATCCCGCCGTGCACCCGGCAGGATGTCTCCCCTGCCGGTGGCAGCTCTCGGACCAGTCACGCCTTGCGACGCCGGAACCCTAGCCACCAACTCTGCAAATATCGAAGCAAGCCGCGTGCCAGGTTCCAAATCGTTGATTTCACTGGAGGCATCATGGCGCCGCGCGTGGCGACATCGCAGAGTGCATGCACTTGCGCAAAAAATGTGCGCAGCCTGCCGTCACCATAGGCTGGTTTTTTGCTCGGTAGAAAGCGCGCAGCGAATCTGAAAGATCGCGACGCGTCAGTTCTGGAAGGCGCCGGCGGGCACCGTCGTCACCAGCCGGATATCCCGGCGGAAGTCCGATGGCGACATGCCGGCGATATGGCGGAAGGATTTGTTGAAGGCGCTGATCGAGCCGAAGCCGCTGTCCATCGCCACCTGCAACACATTGGCGCCTTCGCTCATCAGCATCGCCTGGGCGCGCGACAGCCTGAGCAGCGTCACATATTTGCTGATCGTCATGCCGGTCGATCGCTTGAACAGGTTCATCGCATATTTCGGGTGCAGATCGGCGGCGCGGGCGATGTCGACCGAATCGATGTCCTGCAGGAAATTGGCGGCGATGAAATCGCACATGCGCGCGACGCTGCGCGAGGAATTCGGATGCGGCTGATCCCCTTCCAGGCTGACGGCCGTCTTCGACGTCGTCATCGAATAGGGTTCGAGCGCAATGCGCTCGATACGCAGCAGCAATTCATCAACGGCGTGCTGGGCCTTGGCGGAATCGCCGGACTTGGCATAGCGGAACCAGCGAGCGAAATTTTCGTTGTCGGCGGCATCGGTCGCCGAGGTCAGCAGCGTCTCGCCCTTCATCAGTCGGCTGGAAATGCTGATCGGCAGACGCAGCCGGAAGAAATAGATGAGCGGCAGATGGGCGCCGGCATAGAGCGAATCATCCGAGGATTCGTCCATCTGATGCGGCTGGCCACCCCAGAAGAGGCACATTTCACCGGCGTTCAGCCGGAATTCGTGATCGCTCATCCGATAGTGAACAGTGCCGCGCATGACATAGTTGACCTCGACCTGCGCATGCCAGTGCGGCATGGCCATGACGAGCGGATGGGCATGAAACATCTGCAGCGCCGTCGGCGAACCCTCGATGCTGCTGGCGCCGGGCCGGTAGATTGCACTGGTGCCGATCTTACTTTCCGCCAAATCCATATTCCCTTTTTAGGAGACAGCCGCTCCCTTGCGGATAGTCTAACCGCGTTCGTGAAAGATCGGCAATTGAAAAGGGAGGATTTTCAATGCGCTTCAAACTTCTCGCCGCGACCGCAGCTGTCGCACTGCTCGCTTCCGGCTCTGCCTTTGCGGAACCGGCCAATCTCACCATCTGGAGCTGGAATGTCGCCGCGTCGGCATTGAAATCCACGCTGCCCGGCTTCAACAAGCAGTTTCCCGACATCAAGATCACCGTCGAGGATCTCGGAAACAGCCAGGTCTTCGACAAGACGCTCGCAGCCTGCGCTGCCGGCGGCGAAGGTCTGCCCGACATCGTCAGCATCGAGAATTTCGAAGCTGAAATCTTCTGGAGCCGCTTCCCGGATTGCTTCGCCAATCTGAAAGAGCTCGGCTACACCGCCGATATTCAGGCGAAGTTCCCCGACTTCAAGCGCACCGAGCTCGAAGTCGGCGATGTTGCCTATGCTATGCCCTGGGATTCCGGTCCCGTCGCCGTCTTCTACCGCCGCGATCTCTATGAAAAGGCCGGCGTCGATCCGAGCACCATCAGCACCTGGGACGATTTCATCGCCGCCGGCAAGAAGATCTCGGCCGCCAATCCCGGTGTCGTCATGGCGCAGGCCGATTTCAACGGCGACAGCGAATGGTTCCGCATGATCGCCAACGAGCAGGGCTGCGGCTATTTCTCGACCGACGGCCAGAACATCACCATCAACCAGCCGGCCTGCGTCGCTTCGCTGCAAAAGGTGAAGGAGATGAAGGATGCCGGCACGCTGACATCAGCCAACTGGGACGAAAAGATCCAGGCCAACACCGCCGGCAAGGCGGCAAGCCAGCTCTATGGCGGCTGGTATGAGGGCACCGTGCGCTCGACCTCTCCCGATCTCAAGGGCAAGTGGGGTGTCTACAGGATGCCGAGCCTGACGGCCGATGGCCCGCACGCGGCCAATCTCGGCGGTTCGTCGCTTGCCATTTCGGCAACGTCGGCAAACAAGGAAGCGGCCTGGAAATTCGTCAACTACGCCCTCGGGACGAACGAGGGGCAGGTGACCATGCTGAAGGAATTCGGCCTGGTGCCGTCGCTGCTTTCGGCCGAGAAGGATCCCTTCGTCAACGAGGCGCAGCCCTATTGGGGCGGGCAGAAGGTCTGGGCCGATATCCTGGCGACGCTGCCGAAGATCGTGCCGAGCCGCGGCACCGCCTTCCAGAGCGATGCCGAAGGTATCTTCAGGGCGACGCAGACGAAATTCTTCGCCGGCGGCTACCCGGATGCGAAGGCGGCTCTCGACGATGCCGCCAAGCAGATCGCTTCCGCAACCGGACTTCCGATCGCGCAATGAATGACGATGCCGGGCGCTTGAAGCGCCCGGCTTTCCCCCGGCCTGCAACGCGGCCGGTCATTCGTTCGTGAGGAGGAGGCTCGATGCCGTTCAGAACCCGGAGCGCCTATGCGTTCCTCGCCCCCTATCTGCTTGTTTTCGCCACCTTCTGGGTCTGGCCGATCATCGACTCGTTCCTGATTTCCTTTCAGAACACCCGCATCAACCCGTGGAAATACAGTTTCCAGGCCAATTGGGGCCGGCTCTTTTATGACCCCGCCTTCTATAATGCCCTTTACAACACGCTGATCATCCTGGTGATCCAGGTGCCCGTCATGATCGCGCTTGCGACCGTCATGGCCGTGCTGCTCAATTCGCCGCTCCTGAAAGCGCGCCCGCTTTTCCGTTTCGCCTTCTTTGCCCCCGTCGTCGTCGGTGAGGTCGCTTACGCGGCCGTGTTCCGGCTGATGTTCAGCCTGGATTTCGGCGTCATCAACAAGATGATTTCAGCCATCGGTTTCAGCCCGATATCCTGGTTCGACAATGCCAATGCGGCGATGGCGGTGATCATCCTCGCCGTCACATGGCGCTGGGCCGGTTATAACGCCATCATCATCCTTGCCGGCTTGCAGGCCATTCCCGACGATGTCTACGAGGCAGCAACGCTCGACCGGGTGAGCAAGGTACAGCAATTCTTCCACATCACGCTGCCGCTGCTGAAGCCGATCATCCTCTTCTGTGTGGTGCTCTCGGTGATCGGCACCATGCAGCTCTTCACCGAGCCCTTCCTCATCACCAATCGCGGCGGCCCCGGCGGCGGCACGGAAACACTCGGCCTCTTCCTTTATCGCCAGGGCTTCACCGCGCTGAACTTCGGTTATGCCTCGGCGATCGCCTATACGATGGCTGCCCTTGCGGTGGCGATCTCGCTTCTCAATCTCTGGGTCGGGAGGGATCCGAAATGAAATCCAAATCGCAATCCCTTCTCCTCCGTCAGATTGCGCTGCACGCGGTGCTGGCGCCGCTGGCGCTGATCTGGCTGTTTCCGCTCTGGATGATGTTCGTCTTCTCGACCATGCCCGACAACGGCATCTTCAGCCCCGAGATCGTGCTCTGGCCTTCGACCAACTTCGTCGCAAATTTCCAGAACCTGCAGGCCGATACCGATTTCATCGGCGCGATGGTGATCTCCGTCGGCGTCGCGATCATCTATACGATGCTCTCGGTGCTGTTGACTTCGATGGCCGGCTGGGCGCTGGCACGTTACCGTTTCGTCGGCCGCACCGTCGTCATCGCCATCATCCTCGGCACGATCACGCTTCCCTTCTCCGTGGTCGTCATCCCGCAATTCATCATGGTGGCGCGCGAGTTCAAGCTGGCGAACACCTGGGTGGCACTGATCGTGCCGCCGCTGTTCAATTCCCTCGGCGTCTTGTTCATGCGGCAATCCTTCTCGATGATGCCGGGCGAGCTTTTCGATGCGGCCCGGGTCGAAGGTGTCAAGGAATGGCAGATCTTCCTGCGCATCGCCTTGCCGCTGGCGCGCCCGACCATGGCGGCATTGGCGATCATTCTCTTCCTGCACTCGTGGAACAATTACCTCTGGCCGCTGCTGATCAATTCCAGGCCAGGCATGATGACGGCGCCGGTGGCATTGGGAACGCTGATCGGCCTCACCAAGGTCTCCTGGGGCGGCATCATGGCCGGCGCGGTGCTGCTGACGGCGCCGATCCTCGTCATCTTCGTGGCTCTTCAGCGCCATTTCATCGCCGGCATCGCGGCCGGCGCAATCAAGTAATCGGGAGGCTGCATGGCAGAGCTTTCACTCAGCAATATCGTCAAGCGCTTCGGCGGCTTCGAGATCATCCACGGCGCCAATCTGGAGGTGAAGGATGGCGAGTTCGTCGTCTTCGTCGGCCCGTCCGGCTGCGGCAAGTCCACGCTGCTCAGGATGATCGCCGGTCTTGAGGATATCACCTCGGGCGAACTTCAGATCGGCGGCAGGGTCGTCAACGACGTCGAGCCGGCCGATCGCGGCATCGCCATGGTCTTCCAGTCCTATGCGCTCTATCCGCACCTGACGGTCGAGGAAAATCTGAGCTTCGGCCTGCGGATGAACGGCAATCCGAAGGCCGATACCGAGCGGCGCGTGCGCCATGTCGCCGAAATCCTGCAGATCACCGAGCTGATGAAGCGGCGGCCGAAGCAGCTTTCCGGCGGCCAGCGCCAGCGCGTCGCAATCGGCCGCGCCATCGTCCGCGAACCGGAGGTCTTCCTGTTCGACGAGCCGCTGTCGAACCTCGACGCGGAACTGCGCGTGCAGATGCGCGTCGAAATCTCGAGGCTGCACAAACAGCTCGGCACGACGATGATCTACGTCACCCACGACCAGACGGAAGCGATGACGCTCGCCGACCGGATCGTCGTGCTGCGCGCCGGCAATATCGAGCAGATCGGCGCACCGCTCGATCTCTACGACGATCCCGCCAACCAGTTCGTCGCCGGCTTCGTCGGCTCGCCGAAGATGAATTTCCTGAACGCGATGGTGGTCGAAACGCAACCGGGCAGGGCGGTCATCGCGCTGGAAAGCGATGATAATATGCGCTTGCCGCTGCCCGTCACCGAACCCATCGAAGCCGGCACGAAGGTGACGCTCGGCATCCGGCCCGAACATTTCGTCGATGCCGGCGCGGGCGATGCCGATCTCACCGTCGCGGTCGACGTCGCCGAACATCTCGGCAACACCAGTTACATCTATGCCGCCATCGGCAGCGAGCAGCTGATCATCGAGCGGCCGGAATCACGCGTCGCCGGCAATCGCGAGACGCTGACCGTCGGCCTTCCCGCAAGCCGCACATTCCTTTTTGACGGCGCCGGCAAACGGCTCCGCTAGAACAGGATGATTTCAGGCCGGGCCGGCCTAAAATCTGAATCCTGTTCTAAATTAAAGAGTTAGAGCATGATGTCGTCCGAAAACCGCTCACACTTTTCGGCATCATGCTCTGTCGCAATCCCAAGGCAGAAAGACGAAAGAGGTTTCCATGACTTCCGATCAACCGATCCGCTGGGGCATTATCGGCCCCGGCACCATCGCCCGCACCTTTGCCGATGGCGTCGCCCATTCGCGTACCGGCAAACTGGTGGCAATCGCCACCCGCAACCCGTCCAAGCCTGGACTTGCCGAAAACTTCCCCGGCGCCCGCATCGTCAACGGTTACGAGGCGCTGCTTTCCGACCCCGAGGTTGATGCGGTCTATATTTCCGTGCCCCATACCGGCCATGCCGAATGGGCGATCAAGGCCGCCCGCGCCGGCAAGCACATCCTGGTGGAAAAGCCGATCGCACTTTCGGCCTATGATGCCGAAGCCGTCTACTACGAAGCCAAGAAGGCCGGCGTCTTTGCCGGCGAGGCCTTCATGTACCGCGTGCATCCGCAGACGGAGAAGCTCGTCGAGCTCATCAACAGCGGCGTCATCGGCACGCTGCGCATCATCCGCTCGAGCTTCGGCTTCAATATGGGCAGCTACAGGCCGGAACACCGGCTGTTCGCCAATGACACCGCCGGCGGCGGCATTCTCGATGTCGGCGGTTATCCGGTCTCGATGGCGAGGCTGATTGCAGGTGCTGCGGAAGGCAAAGCCTTCCTCGAACCGGAGAAGGTTGCGGGCGTCGCCCATCTCGGAGAGAGCGGCGTCGATGAGTGGGCATCGGCCGTGCTCAAATTCCCGAACGAGATCATCGCCGAAGTCTCCTGCTCGATCATGGCGCAACAGGACAATGTGCTGCGCATCATCGGCTCCGAGGGCCGGATCGAGGTCGCCGACTTCTGGTTCGCCTCCGGTCACAAGGGCGGCGTCGGCAAGATCGAGATCTTCAAGGGCGGCAAACAGGAGACGATCGAGGTCAGGGAGGATCGCTGGCTCTATTCCTTCGAGGCGGACGCGGCGGGCGATGCTATCCGTGCCGGCAGAACCGAATTCAGCGCCCCCGGCATGAGCTGGGCGGATTCGATCGCAAACCTGCGCGTGCTCGACCAGTGGCGCGCCTCGGTCGGCCTCGAATACGGCGTCGAGAAAGCGGCAAAGCGCACGAAAAACATTGCCGGCGGCGTGGTCACGCGCGGCAACAGCATCCCGCGGCGCGAAATCCCCGGCATCTCCAAGCCGGCCTCGGTCGTGACGCTCGGCTTCGAATTCTTCCCGAACTTCGCCGCCGCCTCGCTGACGCTCGACGCCTTCTATGAAGCCGGCGGCAACGCCTTCGATACCGCCTATGTCTATGGCGCCGGCAAGACGGAGGCGATCTTCGGCGACTGGCATACGAGCCGCCAGGTGCCGCGCGAGGAGATCGTGCTGATCGGCAAGGGCGCCCATTCGCCGCTCTGCTATCCCGATATGATCGCCAAGCAGCTCGACCAGTCTCTCGCCCGGCTGAAGACCGACTATGTCGACATCTATTTCATGCATCGCGACAATACCGACGTGCCTGTCGGCGAGTTCGTCGATGCCATGGATGCAGAAGTCAAACGCGGCCGCATCCGCGGCATCTTCGGCGGCTCGAACTGGACACGAGCGCGCTTCGACGAGGCAATCGCCTATGCCGAAAAGACCGGCAAGGCGGCGCCTGCGGCCCTCTCCAACAACTTCTCGCTTGCCGAGATGCTCGACCCGATCTGGGCCGGCTGCGTCGCCGCTTCTGATGACGATTGGAAGAAATGGCTGAACGAGAAGCAGATCCCGAACTTTGCCTGGTCGAGCCAGGGCCGCGGCTTCTTCACCGACCGCGCCGGCCGCGACAAGCGCGACGACGAGGAAATCGTGCGCGTCTGGTATTCCGAGCGCAATTTCGGACGCCGCGACCGCGCCATCGAGCTCGCCAACAAGCTCGGCCGCAACCCGATCCATATCGCGCTCGCCTATGTCATCGCCCAGCCCTTCCCGGTCATCCCGCTGATCGGGCCGCGCACCGTCGCCGAACTGGAAGACAGTCTTTCGGCACTCGACATCAAGCTGACACCCGAACAGGTGAAATGGCTGGAAGGCTGATAATAGAAGAAAGGGCGCGGTTCGAAGCCGCGCCCTTTCCATAACTACTTGCGCGTTTCGGACGCCTTCTTTCTGGCGGCATCGTCCATCAGTTCGTACCACATGGCGTTGAGGACGGCGAAAGCGGCGGCCAGCGGCAGGCCGAGGATCCATGCGAAATACCACATCGTTTCGTCTCCCTCAGTAGGCGTGGCTGTTTTTGTCGGTGACGGATTTCTCTTCGACCTTGCCCCACAAAACCTTGTAGACCCAGGCCGTGTAGGCACAGATGATCGGCAGGAATATCGCCGACACCACCAGCATGATGAACAACGTCATATGGCTGGAGGATGCATCCCAGACCGTCAGGCCCGAGCGTGGATCGAGCGAGGAGGGCAGGATGAACGGGAACATCGAGAGACCGACCGTCGAGATGATCCCCAGGATCGCGACCGTGCTGAAGAGCAGCGTCATCACCTCGCGCCTTGCCCGCATGGCGATGAAAGCCAGTGCAGCACCGGCAAAGCCGAGGACGGGTGCGGCGATCATCCACGCATGGGCGGTGTAATTGGCAAGCCACGCGCCTTTCTCCAGCGCCACCGTCTTCAGCAGCGGATTGGAAGGCCCGATCGGGCTGATATCGCTGGTGATGCGATAGCCGCCGACGCCGATCCACAAGAAGACGCCGCCGAGGGCAAACAGCACGATGGCGGCGAGAGCGGCCATGCTGCCGTAGCTTCTGGCCCGCTCTGCAACCGGACCGCTCGCCTTCAGCACCAGCCAGGCCGCACCGTGCATCGTCAGCATGGCCAGGGAAAGCAGGCCGCACAGCAGCGCAAAGGGGTTGAGCAAGGCGAAGAACGAGCCTTCGTAGAAAATCCGCATGTCGTCGGCAAAGCGGAAGGGCACGCCCTGCAGCACGTTGCCGACGGCAACACCGAAGATCAGCGACGGCACGAAGCCGCCGACGAAAAGCGCCCAGTCCCAGCCGGTGCGCCAACGGGCGCTGTCGCGCTTCGACCGGTATTTGAAGCCGACCGGGCGCAGGATGAGCGCGAAAAGGATCGCGAACATCGCGAGATAGAAGCCCGAGAAGGAGACCGCGTAAAGCGGCGGCCAGGCGGCGAAGATGGCGCCGCCGCCGAGGATCAGCCAGACCTGGTTGCCTTCCCAGGTGGCGCCGATCGTGTTGATCACCACGCGCCGTTCCGTATCGGTCCTGGCGACGAAAGGCAGAAGCGTGCCGACGCCGAGATCGAATCCGCCCGTCGTCGCAAAGGCGATCAGCACCACGCCGAGCAACAGCCACCAGATGAGGCGCAGGGTTTCATAATCGAGGAGTTCGTGAAGGATCATGGCAGTCACTCCGCAGCCGGGATGAGGGTTTCGGAAATCAGCACCGCTTCCGGCTCGTCATCCGGTTCCGGCCCCTGCCTGATCGCTTTGATCATCAGGCTCATCTCGATGACGATCAGCACTGTGTAGAGGGCGGCAAAACCGATGATGGTCAAAAGCACGGTGCCGGCGCCGAGGCTGGAGACGGCCGCCGCCGTCGGCAGCACGCCTTCGATCACCCAGGGCTGGCGGCCGAATTCGGCGACGACCCAGCCGAGCTCGATGGCGACCCAGGGCAGGGGGATCGCCAGCACGGCAATCCTGAGAAGCAGCGGGTACTTGTCGAGATGGCGGCGCGCCGACAGCCAGAAGAAGGTGGCGGTCAGCAGGATGAAGAAGATGCCGAGGCCGACCATGATGCGGAAGGACCAGAACAGCGTCGGCACATGCGGGATGGTGTCGCGCGCGGCCTGAGCGATCTGCGCGTCGGTCGCCTGGCGCGGATCGTCGACGTAGCGCTTCAGAAGAAGGGCGTAGCCGAGATCATGGCCGAGATCCTCGAAGGACGTGCGAACCTCCTGGGCCACCTGATCCTGCGCCGGCGCCGCACGGATCTGCGTCAGCGCGTCATAGGCCTTGATGCCGTCGCGGATGCGGACCTCGGCCTGCTGTTCGAGCTTGTCGATGCCGGGTATTTCGGTCGTCAGCGACCGTGTGCCGATCAGGCCCATGACCCAGGGAATATGCACGGCAAAATGCGTCTCGCGCGCCTGCTGATCGGGGAAGCCGAAGGCGGTGAAGGCGGCCGGCGCCGGCTCGGTCTTCCACATGCCTTCGATCGCGGCGAGCTTCATCTTCTGGTTCTCGGTCGCGAGATAACCGCTCTCGTCACCGAGCACGACCACCGAGAGCGCCGAAGCGAGACCGAAGGAGGCGGCGACCGTCATCGAACGTTTGGCAAGCTCGATATGCCGGCCCTTCAGCACATACCAGGCCGAGACGCCGAGCACGAAGATCGAGGCGCAGACATAACCGGCCGACACCGTATGGACGAATTTCGCCTGGGCGACCGGGTTGAACACCACGTCGAAGAAGCTGGTGATCTCCATGCGCATCGTCTGCGGATTGAGGGCCGATCCCACGGGGTTCTGCATCCAGCCATTGGCGATGAGGATCCAGAGTGCGGAGAAGTTCGAACCGAGCGCCACCGCCCAGGTGGCGACGAGATGGCCGACCTTCGAGAGCTTGTCCCAGCCGAAGAAGAACAGACCGACGAAGGTCGCCTCGAGGAAGAAGGCCATCAGGCCTTCGATCGCCAGCGGCGCGCCGAAGATGTCGCCGACATAATAGCTGTAATAGCTCCAGTTCATGCCGAACTGGAATTCCATGACGATGCCGGTGGCAACGCCGAGCACGAAATTGATGCCGAACAGCGTGCCCCAGAATTTCGTCATCTGCCGCCAGATCTGGCGGCCGGTCATGACATAGACGGTTTCCATGATCGCCAAGAGCACGGACAGGCCGAGCGTCAGCGGTACGAACAGGAAGTGGTAAAGCGCCGTCAGCGCGAATTGGAAGCGCGATAACGCGACGATGTCTAGTTCCATTGTCTTTCTCCCACGGTCCCACGGGGTACGGAGCGTTCCTCAACGCCGGCCGGCGCTTGAGGGCATGCGATCTCGCTCAATCCGGCCGAAGCCGGTCGAGCGCCTTTTCGAACGCCGCTTCTCCTCGGCGCGAAATTTCTAAGATGCGTCCACCTTCGATGACGGCGATGTGGTCGGCGATAACTGCCTCGCGGCGGATATGGGTCGCGATCACCAGCGAGCGGCCTGCCGCCATCGCCGACAGGCGCTGAAGCACGTCGCGGGCGGTGGCGCCGTCGAGGCCCTCGGTCGGTTCGTCGAGCAGCCAGAGCGGCGTGTCGCGCAGGAAGAGCCGGGCAAGCGCCAGCCGGCGCGACTGGCCGCCGGACAGGCCGAGCCCGCCTTCGCCGAGCCGTGTGTCGATCCCCCGCGGCATCGCCTCGGCGTCTGCAAGCAGACCGGCGGCGGCAAGCACTTCATGGAGACGGGCCTCGCTCGCGTTCGGGTCGGCAAGGGTAAGGTTACGCCGCAGGCTATCCTGAAAGAGTTCCGTCCGTTGTGTCAGCAGCGTCGCCGTCGTCGCGGCAATGCTTCCCGTCCTTGCCGGCAACTCGCCGGAAAGCAAAGCAAGCAGGCTCGACTTGCCGGCGCCGCTGCTGCCGATGACGGCGAGGCGTTCGCCCTGGCGGAGCGCAAGATCGATATCCTCGAGCGCCGCCGCGTTGGAGCCTTCATGGAAGGCGGACACGTCAGCCAGCGAGACGGCGTATCCCGGGAGGGGAGGGGCCACTGGTTCGGATGCGACGGCGACGGTAAGCCGCGGCGCGATGCGCCTTGCCGCAAGCAGCGTCCTGCCGAGGTCAAGGGCGCTGCGACGCAGCGCCGCAAAGGGTTCGACGGCCGCAAAGGCGACAAGCACCCCGAGGGCCGCAACGGGAGCTGTGATCAGCCCGGCTTCCGCAAGAGCCGCAACGGCAAGCAGCGATGCCGTCAGCAGCAGCGCCGAGACAAGGCCGAAACCGAAGGTCAGGCCGGTCTCCACGCGGTTCAGGCGGTCGTCGGCGCTGGCGGCGTGCCGATCGGCAGCGGCGATCGCCTCTTTCTGCGCGAAAAGCCGGCCGGCCATCAACAGGTCGGTCTGACCGGCGACGAGATCGATCGTCCGCGACCGCAGCGCCTCGATGCCATGGGCGCGCCGGCGGGCATGTTTGCGGGCAGCGCGGCCGGCAATCAGCGGCAGGCCGAGGCCGACGCCGGCGAGAAGCAAACCAAAACACAGACCGAACAAGGGATGCATCAGCCCCAGCGCGAGGCTCGCGACCAGGGCTGCGCCGACGGCCACCGCGGCCGGCACGAGAATACGGAGATAAAGCGAGTCGAGCGCATCGACGTCGGCGGTCAGCCGGAACAGCAGCCGTGCGGGACGATAGAGCAGGGCGCGCGCCGCACCCGGTTCGGCAAAACCGCGAAACAATCTCTCGCGCAGGGCAGCAAGCACGCCGAGCGTGGCGTCATGGGTCGCAAGCCTTTCGCCATAACGCGCCGCGGTTCGGACGATGGCCAGCAGGCGAATGCCGGCCGAGGGCGCAAAGACGTCGAAAGTGACGGCGGCCGCAGCCGAAAGGCCGGCAAGCGAGGTGGCGGTGATGAACCAGCCGGACAGGCCGAGAAGGGCAATGCCCGCAGTCACCGTCGCTGCCGAAAGCACCGCGCCGAGCAGCAGTGCTCGCCGGCGCTCGGCGAGAAACAGGCGCAGGATCGGCTTGAGATCTGCAGCAACACCGCTCATTCGGCCGCCTCCCGGATCATGCTGTCGGAATCGATGCGCACGCTGCGATGCATGCGTGCGGCAAGCAGCGGATCGTGGGTCGCAACGATCAAAGTGCGTCCCCTGGCGAGCGAAAGCAGGCTCTCGGTAACCTCCGCCGCGGTGGCAGCGTCGAGATGCGCGGTCGGCTCGTCGGCCAGGATCAGCCGCAGATGCGGATTGCAGGCCGCCCGCGCGATCGCAAGCCGCAGCGCCTCGCCGCCGGAAAGCCCGGTCCCGCCTTCTCCGAGCGGCCGGCTGCCATAAGCGGCGATCGCCTGTCCGAGCCTCGCGGCGTCCAGCGCCTTCGCCACGCCGGCGCGCGAAATGTCGGTTCTGCCGAGCGCGGCATTTCCCGCAATGGTGCCGGCAAAGATATGCGGCCTCTGGCCGATCCAGGCCATGCCGCCGCGCAAGCCGCCGGCCGTGTCGTCCATAAGCTCGACGCCGCCGATGACGATGCGACCGCCGGTGCAGGGCGCCAGCCCCGCCATCAGCGAAAGAAGCGTCGACTTGCCGGAACCGCTGGCGCCGAGAAGCGCCAGATGTTCGCCGGCGGCGATATTGAGATTGAAGTCGCTGAGGATCACGGCTTCATCGGCACCGTAGCGAAAGACGAGATTGTCAAACTCGATGGCCGGCGCACCGGCGGATATCAACGGCGCAACTTCGGCCGATCCCTGAATCGGCATGCCGCCAGCAGCAAGAGCGTCCAGGGCCTTCAGCGCCGCATCACCCGCCGCCCGGTCGTGCCAGACGGCCGAGAGCTCGCGCAGCGGCTCGAAAAAGGCCGGCGCCAGCAGCAGGATGAACAATCCCTCCGTCAGGTCGAGCCGGCCTGCCCAAGTGCCGAAACGGATCTCGCCGAGCAGGCTGAAGCCGACATAGACGGCGATCATCGCCACACCGAGGGCGGCAAAAAGCTCGAGCACGGCCGAAGAGAGAAAGGCGATCTTAAGCACCGCCATGGTGCGCTTACGCAGCGATTCCGCCTCCTGGCGCAGCCGCAATGCGGTTGCATCGACCGCGCCGAGCGCGCGGATCGTCGCCAGGCCGCGGAGGCGGTCGAGCAGGAAGCCGTTGAGACCGCCGGTGGCAACGAGTTGTCTTTCGCTGGCCGCCTGGGCGCGCCAGCCGATCAGCGCCATGAAGATCGGGATCAGCGGCGCGGCGAACAGCAGAACCAGCGCCGCGATCCAGGAGACCGGCAGGACGCAGGCAAGAATGACAAGCGGCACGAGGCTCGCCTTGATGCGCGCCGGCTGAAAACGGGAGAGGTAGGGCATGATGAGTTCGGCTTGCTCGCCAAGCGCGCTTGCCGCTTTGCCGGAGACTGGCCGGTCGCGATCGATGGGCGATGAGCAGGAGAGGGCCGCGGCCACAATCCGCCGCCTGCGGCTGAGCTCGGCGCGCGCGACATGAAAGGCCAGGCGGCCGCCGGCCGCGTCGAGACAGCTTCTTGCAAGTCCGAGGACAAAAGTGCCGAGGGCTGGCCAGAACACCTCACGCAACCCGCCACCATCGGCGATGCGCCCCACCGCCACGGCCAGCAACCCGGCCTGAGGAACCCAGAAAGCGGCGGCCAGCGCCTGCAGCATCGCCGCCCGGCGCAATCCGCTCTTGGTCGCATCGCGGCCGGCCGGCACGGCTTCGCCCTCCGGCAGTGGCCGAGCCTCTGGTCTGTCTCTCGCGTCGAAGAAAGCCGTGCCCATGACGCTAACTCTTGTTCGCAGGATTCGGCCGGCGACCGCGGCCGAGCGAGACGACCCGGTCCTTGGCCTCCAGAAGCTTTGTCACTTTCGCGCCGAGCGAGAGTAGCGTTGCAAGCCTCTCAGTCTCAAGTTGTTTTACGTCTTCGTACCAATGGGTCAGCTGTTCGATCAGCGTGTGCATCTCGCCCATGCGCTGTTGCGCGTGCCGTTCGGCCTCGCTGGCGGGGCGCTGCATCAGGATCTCGCGCAGAACAGACAGCGTCGGGTCGACCTCGCGCTTCTTTCGTTCCTCGGCGAGCGTCCGCAATATCTGCCAGACATCATCCGGCGTGATGAAGAAATCGCGGCGATCATCCGGCTTGTGCTTGAGAAGAACAAGGTTCCAGGCCTGCAACTCGCGCAGGCTCATCGAGACGTTGGAACGCGAGATGCTAAGGGAATCGGCGATCTCTTCCGCACAGAGCGGCGCAGGGGAGACGAAGAGCAGGGCATAGATCTGGCCGACCGTGCGGTTGATTCCCCAGCGGGAACCCATTTCGCCGAAATGGAGAACGAAGGACTGGACAAGAGGCGGAAGGTTCATCGTCGTTTCCGTTGCGTCTGTGATTTCAGAAATTTCTGAAATCACTATACAGACTTTCGGACCCAGCCGACAATCTGCAAGGCGGCCCTGCGTCAATTTGGATGTCCGTCCGTTGATCGTGCGTCAGATATAGCCTGGGGCGCCACAGCCGGATTTGACTTAAGTCAAATCCGCAGCAATTTGCGGAGATGACGCAAAAACGCCCGGCAAGGCGCTACCGGGCGTTTGGTGACTGCGATATCGGATGCGGCCGCCCCGCTGCGGAGGCGGCTCGAATGGTGCCAGGCTCAGATCAGGCCGGACAGGATGCCGACGCCGGCAAGGGCGGCAATGCTGCCGGCCGTGCGCGTCACCAGGATGCCTTGACGTTCGCCGGCACGCCCGACGGCGTAGCCGAGGGCGAGGCCGGCGGCGTGAAGCAGTGCCGTCGCGACCATGAAACCGGCGGCATAGGCGGCGCCGGCAGCATTTTCCGGCATTTCGGCGCCGTGCGCATGACCGTGGAAGATGGCGAAGAGACCAATGAGACCAGCCGCTACGGCCAGCGGTGCCTTGACGTTGAGCGCCACGATGGCGCCGAGGATGACGACCGAAAGCGCAATGCCGGTTTCAACGAAGGGAACATTGATGCCGGCCACCCCGAGGGCTCCGCCGAGCGCCATCACTAGGACGAAGGTCGTCGGCACGAGCCAGGTGGCGCGGCCGCCAAGCTGAAAGGCAAAAACGCCGACCATCACCATTGCAAGCATATGGTCGAGGCCGGACATCGGGTGAGCAAAGCCATGGCTGAAGCCGGCGGCTTCGCCGATGGCCGGATGCGCCGAGGCAACGGCCGGAAGCGCGACGGCAGCCAAAGCAACAAGGACGCTCTTGAGTGCTGATTTCATTGCTCGATTCCCTCGTGAAATTGCAAATTCCTGCGGCCGCCGAACATCGGCATGGTTCAAAGTCGCGCGCATCACGCTAGTTCAAGGAAATTGCATCGTCAACGAAAAACCAGCAAATGCCAACCAATTCAATTGCTTATCCGATAGGCAAATGCCGCTTTCGATTGCTTTCTTCTGGCGCCAGACTGCGCAAGGCCGGGGCGTTTCGACGCCGCCCGGTTCATATTCCTCCTCGCCAACTGGAAAGGGCTTCACGCAGCAGCTATCAATCGTTCGGCTAAGGCGGCCCAATCGCCGCCATGGAGGAGGATGCGCATGAGCATTATCGAACGGCCGCTGGCGATCAGTGCACCCGAACCGCGCACGCTGGATCTGATCTTCAGCGACGAGGCGCGCGCCGAACTGCACGCGAAATACGAAATTGTCGAAGCCGACCCGGAAAATATCGCCAGACTCGGCGACGAGATCCTCGGCAGGGCGCGCTACATCATCGGCCAGCCGCCGCTTTCGGCCGAAACGCTCGCCAGAATGCCGGCCCTGCGCTCGATCCTCAACGTCGAAAGCAATCTCCTGAACAACATGCCCTATGACGTGCTCTTCCAGCGCGGCATTCATGTCGTGACGACGGGCCAGGTCTTCGCCGAGCCGGTCGCTGAAATCGGCCTCGGCTTCGCGCTGGCCTTGGCGCGCGGCATCGTCGATGCGGACGTCGCCTTTCGCGAAGGCAACGAACTCTGGGGCGGGGAGGGCAATGCGAGCGCGCGGCTCGTCGCCGGTTCCGAGATCGGCATTATCGGCTTCGGCGATCTCGGCAGGGCGCTGCACCGGGTGCTGTCCGGCTTCAGGGCGCGCATCAGGGTGTTCGATCCCTGGCTGCCCCAATCGATCCTCGAGGAAAACGGCGTCGAACCGGCAAGCCTGGAGGATGTTCTGACGAAGAGCGATTTTGTCTTCGTCGTCGCCGCAGTCACCAGCGAAAACAAGGGATTTCTCGGCGCCGAGGCCTTCGCCGGCATGCGCAAGGGTGCGGCCTTCATCCTGCTCAGCCGCGCCGATGTCGTCGATTTCGATGCGCTGATGGCGGCCGTCTCGTCAGGCCATATCGTCGCGGCGAGCGACGTCTATCCGCAAGAGCCGCTGCCGCCCGATCATCCGGTGCGCAGCCTGAAAGGCTTCATCCGCTCGGCGCATCGGGCCGGCGCCCTCGACAGCGCCTTCAAGAAGATGGGCGATATGGTGCTGGAAGATATGGACCTGATGGATCGCGGCTTGCCGCCGATGCGCTGCAAAAGGGCGGAACGCGAGACGGTCTCCCGCATGCGCTCCAAACCGGTCGCGGTGAATTAAGCCAGGGTAAGCGCGCCACCTCAGGCGGCGCGCTGCTCGGTGCCCTGGATCGCGGCGAGCTTCCAGTCAGCGCCCGATTTGCGCACGAAGGTCCACACCTCGGTGCTTTCGCTCGGACGGCGGTCGTCGCCGGAAACGACACGGCCGCTGTCGCGTTCGACCATGGCGTCGATCGACGAGTAACGCATGGCGAGCGTTGCATATTCCTGGCCGTCTTCGCGCCAGGCCTCGGCAATATCGCCCTGCAGCAGCTTGACGTCGGAGACGCGGTTGCGCACGCCGTTGGTGGCGTTTTCGCCGAGTTCCTCGGCAAGATAGGACATGGCCTCGGGCGTCGTCAGCCGGCGCAGCGTGCCATAATCCTCAGCGCCGTAAGCGGTCTGAATGCTGGTCAGCAATTCCTCGAACTGATCGAGATCGGCCTGTGCCAGCCCGATCTCGTCGCTCGGGCGGTTGCCGCGCGACGATTGGCCGAAAGAAGCGCCCGAACCGATCGCGGGGATCTGGAAGGACGAATTGTTGGTAGGCGACATATTATAGGAGCGGCTCTGGCCGCTCACCCCGTAGGAGGGCTGGCGGCGATTGGCGAAATAACGCATCGCCAGCATGATGGCGCCGCCGATCAGCGCGATCTGCAGCAGCATGCCGAGGAAGCCGAAGCCGCCGCCGAAACCGTGGCCGAGCAGCATGCCGAGAAGGCCGCCGGCGATCAGGCCGCCGATCATCGACCGGCCGAAACCGCCGAAGAGGCCCGGGCGCTGGGCGCCGAAGGGCTGTTGCGCGGCAGCGGGCGCCGTCATCTGCGGGCGTGGCGTCATCGACCGTTCGATCGGCGCGGCCGGAGCAGGCGCAGTTTGAGTGACAGGCGGAGCCTGGAAGGTGCGCGTGCCGCGGCTTCCGAAACCGCCGCCGGCGCGGCGCGCCTCGGCATCCCCGAGCGAAGCAAAAACGGTAGCGCTCGTCAGTACGGCAATGGCCGCGACCTTGGCAAAACGCGAAACGGCACTCGGCATTCCTAATCTCCTGTCATGCACATCGCGGCATATCGAGATGTCATATAGGTATTCTTTCCCGCGTGTGAAGTTCTTCCGCTGCTTTACTGGCAGACATCGACCCAGCTGGCCCCGGTCAACTCCGCCAGCCGCCCTGTGGCGATGCGCACGGCCGAATTGGTCGAGCCGGCCGCCGGGACGACTTCGTCGAAGCGTTTGAGCGAAATATCGCAATAGATCGGCAGCGGCGAGGGCAGGCCGAAGGGGCAGACACCGCCAACCGGATGGCTGGTGACCGCCACGACCTCTTCGGCATCGAGCATGCGCCCCTTGGCCCCGAACGTGTCCTTGAACTTGCGATTGTCGAGGCGGGCCGTCCCGCCGGCGACAACCAACATCATCTGCTCGCCGACGCGCAGGCAGATCGTCTTGGCGATCTGGGCGGGCTCGATGCCATGGGCCTCGGCGGCAAGGGCAACCGTCGAGGAACTCTCGGCGGTTTCGATGATGTCGATATCGGGGGCATGCGCACGGAGGAAGGCGCGGACGGATTCAAGGCTCATGTCGTGATGCTAGCCCAGCATAAGCGCAATTTGAAGCGCAAAACATGCCCGCTGAAAACCGTCGCTTGCAAGTCTTTCGGACATCGTCATAATAATTTTGCACACGTGCTCAATTTTGTCATTCGGCCGTTACGTTGAGCCCATAGAGCGGGACATGTCACGTTTTCGTGGGGTTTCGGAACGGCCGTCAAGCGACAGTGCTGACCCGCCAAGAGGCTTCACACTGCTCTTCCAGGGAGACGAAGAAAATGACCATTTTGCCGACGTTGAAATCCCTTACGATCGCGGCCGCCATCCTGGCCTCGACCTCCGCCTTTGCGCTTGCCAAGGACGTTACCATCAGCGTCTGGGCCGGCGGCACCGGCCCGAACGACACCTATCGCCTCGACGCCATCGAGATCGCAGCCCAGCAGCTGCAGCGCGAAGCCGCGCTCAAGGGTGAAGACCTGAAGATCACCATCGAGAAGAAGCCCTATTCCGGCTGGGACGATTTCAAGCAGGCGCTGACGCTTGCCGCGGAAGCCAAGACCGCCCCGAACATCGTCGCCAGCGGTCATGAAGATATCGCGCCCTGGTCACAGGCCGGCCTTATCGTTCCGATCGAGGATCACGTTGATCTCGACGCCTGGCCGCTCAACGGCATCTACGAAAACCTGATGCAGATCGCCTCCTACAACGGCACCGTATACGGCATTCCGCAGGATGCAGAATCCCGCCCGATGTTCTTCTGGAGGCCTTACATGAAGGCGATCGGCTATAGCGACGCCGATCTCGATGCATTGCCGCAGAACGTTCAGGACGGCAAGTACACCATGAAGAACCTGCTCGAAGACGCCAAGAAGATGCAGGACAAGGGTCTCGTCCAGCCCGGCTACGGCTTCTATCCGCGCCCCAGCAACGGCCCTGACTACTGGCAGTTCTACACGAGCTTCGGCGGCACGATGGAAGAAAACGGCAAGCTCGTTTTCGACAAGGCGGCCATGACCCGCACCTATCAGTTCATCTCCGATGCCGTGAAAACGGGCGTCACCAAGAAGAACCATATCGGCATGCCGGGTGATCAGTGGTGGAAGGAAGTCGCCACCGGCAAGGCCGGCATCTGGGACGCCGGCACCTGGCATTATGCCCGCCTCGTCAACCAGGAAGGCCTGAAGGATTTCTTCGACAACATCGTCTTCACGCTGATCCCGGCCGGCGAGGGCGGCAAGGCCAACACGCTGACGCATCCGCTCGTCTACATGCTGACCGCAGGACACAGCGATGAAGATACACAGATCGCCGCTCAGCTGATCACGATCGCCTCCGAACCGCGCATCAACGCGCTGCATGCGATCAAATCCGCCCATCTCGGCATCTCCAAAGCCGAAGCCGAAGTGGACTTCTATGCGGACGACCGCTGGGCTCGCGAAGCCACCGAGCGCCTGCTGCCGCATGCCAATGCGATGCCGAACAATTCCGATTTCGGCAAATATTGGAACATCATGTGGAAGAACCTCGAGGCATCCTGGACCGGCGCCAAGACCGTCGACGCCGCCATCGGCGATGCCGAGAACGAGCTGAAGAGCACGCTCGGCGACAAGATCGTCATCCGCTAAAGTCGAAGCACTCTTCCGGGCAGCGGCGACCCCGCTGCCCGGTCCGTCCCGCGAGGAGGCTTCCATGAAATCGTCCAGAGGGCTTGGACTGGTGATGATCGCGCCTGCGGCGATCATGATCGTCCTGTTCTTCCTGATGCCGGTGGTTCTGACGGCGGTCTTCTCGATGACCAATATGACGACCGCAACCGGCATTTCCGGCGGCGTCTATCAGATCGCACCCAATTCCCTGATCCCACTGAAGTCGGCCATGCCCGACATCGCCGCCGAGATGGCCGAACCGCGCTACGCGATCGACGAGGCGGGCCTCAAGGCCGTCGAGGGTCTCGGCCTTGCGCCTGGTATCGCCGCGGAGCTGCGCGCCAAACATGCCGGCGAGGTCTTCCCGACGCGCCGCGAAGCCGAGCGTATGATCAAGGATCTCGCCGACCGGCCTTCGACGCGCGCGGTCAAACAGATCTCCGAACAGTTCAACCGCTCCGTCGTCAACACCCGCTTCGACAGCAAGGAACAGCTGTTTTCGGCGCTGGACACCCTCGGTCTCAAGCTGACTCAGGAACAGAAGGAAACGGTGGCCGAGGCCACCTATACCGGCTGGACCTGGACATCAGACAATTTCTCCCGCATCGCCACCTCGCCTGATATGGCGCGGGTGCTCTTCAACACTGCGCTCTACGTCGCGCTGGTGCTGACGCTCTTCAATGTCGGCTATGCCCTGCTGCTCGCCATCTGGACGCATTATATGCCGCCGACGCCGGCCTCGATCTTTCGCGGTATCTGGCTTCTGCCGCGCATCACCCCCGTCGTCATCTACGTCATGCTGTGGAAATGGCTCGCCTGGGATACCGGTTTCATTTCGATCCTGATGGGCAAGTTCGGCTATCCGCCGAAGAACTACCTGCTCGACAACGCTTATAATGCCTGGTTCTTCGTCGTGCTGATCAACGGCTTCATCGGCGCCTCGATGGGCATGCTGGTGTTCTCCTCGGCAATGAAGGCCATTCCGAAGAGCCAGTTCTATGCCAGCGAGGTCGACGGCGCCTCGCGCTGGCAGCAGATCCGCTACATCATCCTGCCGCAGATGCGCTGGCCGATCCTCTTCGTCACCTGCTACCAGACGCTGTCGCTGCTCGCCTCTTTCAATGAAATCCTGCTCGCCACCAATGGCGGACCGGGCAACGCGACCGAGGTCTGGGCGCTCTCCGCCTATCACACCGCGCTCAGGAATTATGCCGGCAATCTCGAATACGGGCTGGGCGCGGCCATGGCGCTGGTGCTCGTCGTCATCGGCGTGATGCTGTCGCTCCTTTATCTGCGCGTCTTCAACTACGGCACGCTTGTCGCCAAGCCCCTGATCGAGGACTGACCATGGCCGAACAATCGCAGCCCTCGGCAAATTATCGCAGCTGGCCCGTCATAACGGCGCTCACCATCGTCAGCCTGCCGCTGCTGCTGATGTATGTCTATCTCTTCCTCGACACCGTGACGGTGAAGCAGCCGGATGCGCTGCTGCCCTCCGGCCTGACGCTCAATCACTGGCGTTTCCTGTGGCAGACGACGGCGGGCAAGGCGAATATCTGGCAGGTGACGGTGAATACGCTGCTGTTTTCGGCCTGCACCACCAGCCTCGTGCTCATCGTCTCGTCGATGGCCGGCTACGTGCTGTCGCGGCTGAACGTGCCGGCGCGCGGCTTCTTCCTTGCCGGCGTCATGGTGCTGCATGCCTTCCCGTCGGTGACGCTGATCATCGCTATCTTCATCGTGCTGCAGATGATCGGCCTCTACAATTCGCTGATCGGCGTCATCCTGGTGAAGGCGGCGATCGACCTGCCGCTCGGCATCTGGCTGATGAAGGGCTTCTACGACACCGTGCCCTGGGAAATCGAAATGGCCGGCGTCGTCGACGGCGCCTCGCGCTTCCGGGTCTGGCGCAGCCTCGTGCTGCCGCAGGTCAAGCCCGGCATCATGGCGCTCGGCCTGTTTTCCTTCCTCGCCGGCTGGGGCGAATTCATCCTGCCGCAGGTGCTGGCGCCGGGCAATGACGTGCAGGTGCTGTCGGTCTATCTCGCCGGCTTCCTCGCCGACGACAACAATTACGATTTCAATATGTTCAAGGCGGTCGGCCTCTTCTACCTCATTCCGGTGCTGATCGCTTACGCGCTCTTCAACAAATATCTGATGAACATCTACGGCGGCGGGAGCAAAGGCTGATGCGCATCCTCCTCGACAATTTTTCGAAGAGCTTCGGCTCCACCAAGGTCATCGAGAACATGCAGCTCGAAGTCCGCGACGGCGAGATGCTGGCGCTGCTCGGGCCTTCCGGCTGCGGCAAATCGACGACGCTTTTCGCGGTCTGCGGCATCCACCGGCCGACCAGCGGACGCATCCTCTTCGGCGACCGCGACGTCACCGACCTGCCGAGCCAGGCCCGCAATGTCGGCGTCGTCTTCCAGTCCTATGCGCTCTACCCGCATATGACGGTCGCCGAAAACATCGCTTTTCCCCTGAAGGTGAAGGGCGTGCCTGTCTCAGACATTCGCAAGGAGGTCGATCGCATTTCCGGGCTTGTCCACATCGACAATCTCATGGAACGCCGACCGGCGCAGCTTTCCGGCGGCCAGCAGCAGCGCGTGGCGCTGGCCCGCGCCCTGATCCGCAAGCCTGATGTGCTGCTGCTCGACGAACCGCTCGCCAATCTCGACGCCAAGCTGCGCCTCGAAATGCGCTCGGAAATCCGCCGGCTGCAGCGCGAGACCGGCATCACCGCCATTCTCGTCACCCATGACCAGGTGGAGGCGATGAGCATGTGCGACCGCATCGCCATCATGAAGGAGGGCGAGATCGTCCAGATCGCCACGCCGGCCGAAATGTACAATGACCCGAAAACCGCTTTCGTCGCCGGCTTCCTCGGCAATCCGCCGATCACCTTCCTGCGCGGCGTCATGGACAAAGGTGCCTTCATCATCCCCGAGAGCGAGATCCGCGTGCCGCTGCCAGGCACTGTCGGCGCCGCCGAGGGCAGCAAGCTGATGCTTGGCGTCAGGCCCGAGCATTTCACACCGGCGGGTGATACCCCCGTCACCGGCAAGATCACCTTCGCCGAGACACAGGGCCGCGAAAACCTCTACGACGTGGCTCTTGCAGGTGGCCCGCTGTTGCGTTCGATTCAGCCGGTGCGCAACGATATCCATGTCGGCGACCATGTCACCTGGGCGATCGACAGCCGTGGCGTGTTCGTCTTCGACGAAAATGGCAGGAGGATTTGATGACTCGCGATTTTTCGGCTTTTTTCGAGCGCTATGGCTGGCCAGCGGCCAAGGGCCGGCTTCCCTTCTGCATCGGCCATCGCGGCGCCAGCGGCCATGAACGCGAGAACACGCTCGCCGCCTTCCGCCGCGCCGCCGAACTCGGCGCCGAGATGTGGGAGCTCGACACGCAGCTGACCGGCGACGGCGTGGTCGTCGTCTCGCATGACGACCATCTCGAGCGCGTCTTCGGCATCGACCGACGCATTTCCGAAATGACGGCTGCCGAGCTCGCCGCCCTTGACGGCGTCGACGTGCCGCGTTTTTCGGAAGTCGCCGCTCTCGCCCGGGAGACCGGAACCGGTCTCTATGTCGAGCTGAAGGCGTCCGGGATCGGCCTGCGCTGCTGGCGCCACCTTGCCGAGATGAACCAGCGTTTTGCCTGCCTCGGCTCCTTCGATACGGCGCAGGTGCGCGAACTCAGGGACGCGGGCTGCGATTTCCCGCTTTCGGTGCTGATCCGCGTCGGCCATGATCCGCATGCGCTGGGCGACGAGGCCGGCGCCGATATTCTGCATCTCTGCTGGGAGAGGGCAGGCGCGCGGCCGCAGGACCTGGTAAGCGACGCGCTGATGCAGCGTGCCTTTGAGGCGGGCCGCGAGATCGTGCTCTGGCACGAGGAGCGGCCGGCCATTCTCGACGATATCATGAAGCTTCCGGTTCTCGGCATCTGCACGGATCTGCCCGATCTGATGCGGCCGTCGGCAGAGAGGGAAAAAGCAGTTGCCAGACAGGGATAAGGGACCGCGCAAGGTAACCTCCTTCGACGTGGCGCGGGTGGCCGGCGTCTCGCGCGCGGCCGTCTCACGTGCCTTCACACCAGACGCCAGCGTCTCACCGAAGACCCGGGAAAAGGTCTATCAGGCCGCCAAGGAGCTCGGCTACCGGGTGAACTACCTTGCCCGAAGCCTCACCAACAAACGCTCCGATCTCGTCGGCGTCGTCGCCGCCGGCCTCGACAATCCGTTCCGCACATTGCAGATCGAGCATCTGTCGAGAGTGCTGCTTGCCCGCAATTTCCGTCCGATCCTGCTGCCGACCTCGCAGGAGGCGGATACGTCGACGGTCATCGGCCAGCTGCTGCATTACGCCGTCTCCGGCGTCATCGTCACCTCGGACGCACCGCCGACCACGATCTGCGAGCAATGTGCGGCCGAAGGCGTGCCGATCGTGCTGATCAACAAGGGCAACGACATTCCTTTTGTCGATCGCATCATCTCGGACGACCGCATGGCCGGCCATCTCGCCGCCACCCACTTGATCGAAAGCGGCGTGCGAAAGCCCGCCGTGATGGCCGCACCCGCGATATCCTATACGGCGCGGCGACGCAGCGAGGCCTTCATTGCCCGCTGCAAGCAGCTCGGCGCCGAGCCGCAGTTTCTGCAGATCAGGATCAACGATTATCGCAGCGGCTATGACGCGGCCGGCGAACTTGCCGCATCCGGCATTGACGGCTTGTTCTGCGCCAACGACTACATGGCCTGCGGCGTCCTCGACCGCATCATGCGGGGCCGCGGCCGCGACGACGCGCCGCCACTCTCCATCATCGGCCATGACGATATTCCGCAGGCGAGCTGGACCGCCTATGAGCTAACGACGATCCGCCAGCCTTGCGATATCCAGGCCGAACAGACCGTCGATCTGCTGATGAGCCGGATAGCCGAGCCGGACCTGACGGCGCGCGTCGAATTTACACCGGTGACACTGATAAGAAGAAGGACCGCTTGATGAATTCCGCATTCGATGCCGCTGCCATCCGGGCCCGGGCGGAGGTCGCGATCGCCGTTGCCCTCGAGACCGGACGGGAAGCGGCCCGGTTTCGGCGCGACTCTGACCCCGGCATCCTCGCCGTCGAAAACAAGGGATTGCAGGATTTCGTCACTGTCGCCGACAAGAGGGCCGAACAGGCGATCCGCGACGGGCTCCTCTCGCGCTTTCCGGACGATACGTTCATGGGAGAGGAAAGCGGCGGACTGTCGGACGGGGTCGGCGCCTGGGTCGTCGATCCGATCGACGGCACGACCAATTATATCAGGGGCTTCCGTCATTGGGGCGTCTCGATCGCTTTCGTCGCCGGCGGCAGGATCGAGATCGGCGTGGTTTACGACGCTGCCGAGGACAAGGTCGTCCATGCTGTGCGCGGCGGCGGCGCCTTCAAGGATGGGCTTGCCATTCATGCCGCCGCAACCGACGATCCGGCCAATGCGCTGGTCATCCTCGGCCATTCCCGCAAAACGAGTTTCGACGACTATCTCGCACTCTCCCGGCGGCTGCACGAACGCGGCATCGACTATCGCCGCATGGGCGCGGCTGCCATCGACCTGGTTCGCGTCGCCGAGGGTGCCGCCGACCTCTATTACGAACGCCATCTCAATGCCTGGGACATGCTTGCCGGCGCGCTGATCGCCGAAGAGGCCGGCGCTGTGGTGGCGATGCCGCCGATCGACAAGCTGCTTGCGGATGGCGGGCCGGTCATCGCTCACGCGCCGGGGCTTGCCGGCGAATTCGCCTTCATCCTCGACATCGAGGGACTGACCGCCTGATTGCGGCTTTGCCCGATGGCTGCGGAACACCCGTTACGAAACAACACGATTGCGACCGCTCTTTTTGGCCGCATAGAGATTTTGATCGGCGATCTCCAGAATGGTGTTCGGAGATTTGGCGGAGAGGGTACCGGCGACGCCTATGCTGATCGTCACGTGCAACCCGTTGCAGATCTCCGACCAATCCCAGTTT
Organism: Rhizobium sp. M10; assembly: GCF_002531955.1. Taxonomy (NCBI): domain Bacteria; kingdom Pseudomonadati; phylum Pseudomonadota; class Alphaproteobacteria; order Hyphomicrobiales; family Rhizobiaceae; genus Rhizobium; species Rhizobium sp. M10. The sequence goes on from NZ_NWTA01000013.1 coordinate 125,239, forward strand.
TCAACGGCCGAACGCAGCCTTTCGCAGACATCGGCGGCCCCTCGGGGAGCGCCTGAGAGCAGGACGACGAATTCCTCGCCGCCAAAGCGAATTGCCTGATCGGTAACCCGCAGCTGGCTGCGCAATATGGTTCCAATGGCGCTGAGAACCTGGTCGCCGATCATGTGAGAGAAGTTGTCGTTGATCGCCTTGAAGTGATCGACATCCAGCATCGCGATCGAATATGGACGCTTCTCGGCGGTCAGTTCCTTGAAACGGCTGTCGAGATATTTGCGGTTATAGAGCCCGGTGAGCGCATCCAGATAAACGGCGCTGGCGAGAATATCGGTCTCCTCCTGCAGTTTCTGATAGGAGGCTTCCAGCGTTTCGGCACGCTTCGACTGGGTGTCGGCGACTTCCTTGAGCCGCTTGGTTTCGTAGTAGATTTCCGCCAGACGCGCGCGCTGCTGGGTTCTCTCGGCGCTATTCTGCAAATAGGCCTGATGGTATTTCTTGTGTGCCTCCAGCGCCAGATCGAACTGCCCCAGCCCTTCATGCGCCTGCGACAGGTAAAAATAGATCTGGATATAGGAATCGAAACTGCCGCCGTCGCCGATCAGGTCGACTGCCTCGAGGAGAAGCGATCGGGCCTCCTCGAATTTTCCGTAATTGTTGTAGATCTGGCCCAAGGTGTAGAGATATTGCTGCCTGTCCCTGACATAGCTGTTTTCCTGAAACAGCTGATAGCGGAGCATGCACTGGAGCGCCTTCTCGTGCTCGCCGAGATGGCTGTGGTAATCGGCTTTGTTGCCGAGACAGATACGAGCCGCCCAGCTGTCGCCGATCTCGGTGGCTATATCGAGCGCCTGATCGGTCAGTTCCAGCGCTTGCACCAGCATCCGGCGGCCTTCCTCCGGCTTGCCGAGCGCCTGCGCGATATAGCCGCCTTCCGAATGGGCGCCGCCGAGATTGATGAGCCACCAGCATTCATAGGTCTTGTTGCCGATCATCCTGGCAAGTTCGACAGACCGTTCGCTCATCAGGATGGCCCGGTCAGGCTGCTTGTTGTACCAGAAGATAATGCCGATGACGTTGGTGGCGAGGCTTTGGGCTTTGAGGTCCGCGGCCTTGTCGGCGAGATCCAGCGCGCGGGTCGCTTCTTCGATCGCTTCCTCCGGCAAGCCCAATTCCAGAAGCAACCATCCGAAATAGGCCCGGGCATAGGCTTCTTCTCTGGGCTCTCCGGTCAATTTCCAGAAGTCGACCGCCCGCCGGACATGCGTCAGGCCAAGTTCGGCCTTGCCGGTTTGAAAACAATACCAGGCAATATCCGTGTCGCATTGTGCGGCGAGCCGGCTGTCGCCCCGCGCCGTGGCTTCGGCAAGAATTTCGCCGGCCAGCATGAGTGCCTCAACCGAACGGCCTGTACACCCGAGGCGCCATGCTTCCTGTAAGCCGGAATCTGCTTGTTGCGGAATTGTTACAGTATCAACAACCTGCATATCGAACACCAACATTTGACTGTCGGGTATGAATAAACTCAGAAGTTTAAAATGATGCAAATTGTACAAAACATCCGGCAAACCGGGAAATAGGGGGCCGCAAGCCGCTTACACCTTCGGCGCCATGCGTCGACGCCCGCGGTCAACCCGCCATGCGGAGCCTCCAGGCGCGTTCGGTCGCCGGCGCCTCGTCGGTGGTGATCTGATCCGGCTTCAGGGCCATCAGCGCCTGGAAGTTCCGCCATTCCGCTTCGCTGAAACCGGCCTCTGGATGCTTCAAGGTAAAGGTCCAGGCGTCGACGCGTTTGCCTTCATCCTGGCAGAGCGCGATCATGTCGAGACCCTCATTGGCGGCATCGAGGATCAGCGGCCAGTGAAGATAGACCGTGTCCGGTTCGGTCGGACCGCGCAAATCGGCGCGCAATTCGATCTCGACAGCCTTCCAGCCGCCGGCCTTCCTGATCCCGTAGAGCTTGTCCGTGGGATCGATGCCGCGCAGGAGATGGGGAAGCTTCTCCTTGACCGCGACGATGAGGTCGAGACTGCCGGCGCTGACGATCACCGAGGCGGCGATCTCCTGGAAATGCGCGGAGAGATGCGCGATGCCCTGCGCGCCGATCGCCTCGTAGTCGTCCTTCATGTCGAATTGCAGCAGTGCGGCCGGGTGGGCCGCTTGCAACATGGCGGCGAGGTCTTCGCTGAGGATCAGCGGCCGGTCGCCCCCCTGCATCCTGATATCGCGGAGGTCGCTGAGGCTCTTTTCGGCGATCGGTCCATGACCGGTCGTTTCCCCTTCGAGGTCCTCGTCGTGCAGCACGACGAAACCGCCGTCGGCGCGCACGCGCAGATCAAGTTCCATCGATGCGCCTGCGGCAAATCCCTCCGCCATCACTTCGGCGGAGAACAGCGGATCGGCAAAACGTTTGCGCAGCCGGTGCCATTTCAGACGGGTGCGATGCCCCTCGTGCAAAATCTCCAGGCCCTGCGCATCCAGCAATTTCGACATCTGCATCCGGTCTCCGCGATGCCACTCTCCTGCCTTGCCGAGCCGCGATTATCAAGACCCGAACATAACATTCAGCGACTGTAGGCTGCGGCTATCGCCTCTGCAGCGGCGGCGATATCGGCGGGACGGCCGGTCTGCCTAAGGGCTGCGCCGTAGCCCACGACATTCGAGAGCACTGTCTGGAATGCGGCGCGCGGGCCTGTGTGGTTCAGCCGCACGAGGCGGGCGGGCGCGGTTCCCACGGCTTCCGTCAGGTCGCCCCCCAGCCGCCCCGCGGCCGCGATCACCGAAGCCGGTTCCAGTGCCTCCGGCAACGGCACCGCCGTCACCAGGTTCGACGCTTTTGCCGCCGGCACCCAGGCCGGGGCGCCGAGTGCGGCGAGCCCGGCCCACGTCGCCGATGCCGCCAGCGCATGGCGGGCAATGACATTCTCTAAGCCCTCGGTTTCGATGCGGTCGAGGGCCGCCTCCAGCGCAAAGAATTCCAGCGGCGCCGGGGTTCCGGGCAGGATGCGCCGACCGTCGTCGATCCAGCGCTTCAGATCGGCCAGCGACAGGATCGAGTCGCGCGGCGCGCCGCCCTTGAGAACGAGATCCCAGGCACGCTGACTGACGGAGAGCGCAGAGACACCCGCCGGACCGCCGAGCGCCTTTTGCGGGCCGATCACCGCGATGTCGATGCCGAGATCGTCGACCTCGAGCCGATGCCCGCCGACCGAGGCGACCGCATCGACGACGGTGACGATGCCGCGGGCGCGCGCAAGCGCGAGTATCTCTGGCAACGGATTGAGAATGCCGCTCGCAGATTCCGCGTGAACCACGGCGAGCACATCGATATGAGGGCCGGCCTCGAGCGCTTTGGCGACGGCGTCGATCTCGATCGGCAAGCCCGGCTCGGCGACGAGATTCCGAACGGTTGCGCCGCCTCGCCGCAGCCATTGCCCGAACCAGCCGCCATAGGGACTGGTGACGAGGTTGAGGGCCGAAAGGCCGGGACGCGCGAGACTGACCGCCACGGCTTCCAGCGCCACCACCGCCTCTGCCTGCACCAGCACGACGTCACCCCGGCAGCGCAGAATGCGGCCGATCCTGTCAGCGAGCATGGCGTAGCGCTCCGCGGGGTACGAAGGCGTGCCGAGCAGGGGATTCCAACCGAGATCGAACATGGGCGCCTCCTTCACAACGGTTCGGTCACCAGACGAGGAACGGCTGCCACGAGCGCGCGGCCGGCAGCCGATTGCGGTGCGGCGACAACCGCCGCAGCCGGACCGGTCTCGACGATCCGGCCGCCGTCCATGACGGCGATGCGGTGGGAAACGGCGCGCACCACGGCAAGATCGTGCGAAATGAACAGACAGGCAATGCCGTGCTCCTTCTGCAGCTCGACTAAAAGTTCGAGGATCCTGCCGCGCACGGTGACGTCAAGCGCCGAGACCGCCTCGTCGAGCACCAGCAGCGACGGCCGTGTGGCGATCGCCCGGGCAATCGCCACACGCTGGCGCTGACCGCCGGAGAGCGCGCGGACCGGCCGGCGGGCATAATCGGCAGGCAGGCCGACACGTGCGAGGAGCATGGCGATCTCGCCGGCACGCCGGTTTTTCGACACGACGCCGTGGATGCGCAAGGGGTCGTCGAGCACCCAACCGACCGTCGCCAGCGGGTTGAAGGCGGCCAGCGGATCCTGGAACACCATCTGCATGCGCGCCCGCCTGCGGCGCAGCGCAGCACCTCTCAGCGTCAGCCAATCCTCTCCCTCGAAACGGATCGCACCGGCATCGCAGGAGAGAAGCCGCAGCAGGATACGCGACAGCGTCGATTTTCCGCTGCCGGAGGCGCCGACCAGACCGAGCGTTTCCCCGGCTGCGATCGTCAGCGAAACATTGTCGAGCGCGGCAACCCGGCGGCCCGCGGAAGAAAAGCCCTTCGAGATGTTTTCTATGGACAGCAGAGGATTCATGGCGCCAGCTCTTCGATCAGGGGTGGCGTCGCGAGGTCGCGATGGCTGGCGATGAGAGCGGCGGTATAGTTGCTCACGGGCGCCGAAAGCACCGAACGCACGGGACCTGCCTCGACGAGGCGCGCATCGCGGAAGACGGCGATCCGATCGACGAAGCCGGAGGCGAGTGCGATGTCATGGGTGATGAAAAGCAGCGTCATGCCGTCCTCGCGCACCAGCCCGTCGAGCAGGCGGACGATCTCGGCCTGGACCACGACGTCGAGGGCGCTCGTCGCCTCGTCGGCGATCAGCAGCGCGGGCTTGCCAGCGATCGCTGCCGCGATCGCCACGCGCTGGCGCTGGCCGCCGGAAAGCTGATGCGGAAAGGCCCGCAGCGCCTTGTCCGGCTGCGGTATTCGCACTCGTCCAAGGAGTTCCTCGGCTCGGATAGAGGCCTGTTTCCAGCCGAGCCCGAGATGGCGCCTGGCGCCCTCGGCGATCTGCTCGCCGACCGTCAGGACGGGATTGAGGCTCGTGCCCGGATCCTGGAAGACGAAGCCGAAATCGCGGCCCGGGCGGGGCGGGTGGCCGAGGGCGGGCCAGAGCATCTCGCCGGTGACTTTCGTTCCCTCGGGCAAAAGACCGGCGAGCGCCCGGGCGAGCGTGCTCTTGCCGGAGCCGCTTTCACCGATGATCGCCAGCCTTTCGCCGGCGGCGATATCGAGATCGACACGGTCGAGCGCCGCAGCATTGTTCCTGCCGCGCCGATAGGTGACCGAAAGCTGCCGGAGGCTGCAGAAGATGTCGCTCACGCCGCCCTCCCGCCGTCATCGCCAAGCGCCTTGCCGAGACCCTCGCTGAAAAGATGAACGCCGAGCACGGTCACGGCAAGTGCCGCGCCCGGCAGGACGGAGAGATAGGCGGCCGAGCGCAGCACGCTGCGGCCCTCGGCGATCATCGAACCCCAGGTGGCGATATTCGGATTGCCGAGGCCAAGAAAGGAAAGCGCCGCCTCGGTGAGGATCGCGCCGGCGACGATGGTCGCGGAAAGCGCCAGCACCGGCGGCAGGGCGTTCGGCAGGATCTCGCGAAAGGCGATTTCCGCCGGATGCATGCCGATCACCCTTGCCGAGGCGACGTAATCCTGCTCGCGGATCGCCAGCACCTGGGCTCGCGTCAGCCGCGCCGGATCGGCCCAGGCGCCAAGCGCGATGGCAAGCACGACGATCGGGGTCGACACCCCGATGGTGCTGACGAAGGCGAGGGCAAGCAGGAAGCCCGGCACGATCTGGAAGGCATCGACCACGCGCATCAACGCCTCGTCGACGAACCCGCCGGAAAATCCGGCCGCCATGCCGACGCAGACACCGAGGACCATGGCCGAAAAGGCTGCCGCGAGGCCGACGGCAAGCGAGGTTCGCGCGCCGTAGAGCAGGCCGGCGAGCACATCACGTCCGAGGCGATCCGTGCCAAGTGGAAAGGCCGGGTCGGTGAAGGGCGCAAGCAGCGCCCGCCCGGCGATCCTGAGCGGATCGCCGGGCGAAATGATCGGGGCAAGCAGCCCGACCGACAGCAGGATGGCCAGGATTGCAAATCCGGCCATGCCTTCCCACGTGCCGAGCAGACGCTGGAGACGGCTCATGCGCCGCCCTCCGAAGCGCCGATGCGCGGGTCGAGCGCGGCATAGATAAGATCGACGAAGAAATTGACCGAAATGACGAGAACGGCACTGGTGACGACGATGCCCATCAACAGCGGCGCGTCGCGGCCGTTGACCGCCTCCTGTGCCAGGCGCCCGAAACCGGGGATCGCAAAGACGCTCTCGATGACCACGCTGCCGCCGAGCATGGCCGCCGATTGCAGCCCAAGCATGGTGACGAGCGGCAGCGCCGCATTGCGCGCCACATGGCGCAGCACGATGCGGCTGCGCGACAGGCCCTTGGCGCGGGCGAAAAGGACGAAATCCAATTTCCAGGCCTCAGCCATGCCGGCCCGCATCACCCGCAGGAACAAGGCGAGATAGATCAGGGCAAGGGCGCCGACCGGCAGGACCAGATGATCTGATATGTCGACGGCGCGGGAAAACCCGGTCTTGCCCGAAGCGATCGTCTCGATGCCGGCGATCGGAAACCAGCGCAGCTTCACCGAAAAGGCAATGCTCAGAACCAGGCCGAGCCAGAAGCTCGGAATGGCATAGACGATCAGCGAGCCGATCGACAGCAGCCGGTCGCGCAAGCTTCCCGGCCGCGCCCCGGCGAGGATGCCGAGCGCGGAACCAAGGCCGAAAGAAAGCGCCGTCGCGCTGCCCATCAACAGCAGCGTATTGGGCAGGCGTTCAGCGATGAGCGCGCCGACCGGCCGGTCGAAGGCGACCGACCAGCCGAGATCAAGCCGCGCCAGCGAGGAAAGATAGAGCCAGAGCCGTGCCAGCACGGACCGGTCGAGGCCGTAGCTTTCGCGCAGCGCCTGCCTGAGTGCCGCATCGCCGCCGCCGATCGCGCCCAGATAGGCATCGACGGCATCGCCCGAGGCAGATTCGAGCAGGAAAAAGGTGAAGATCACCACGATCAGCAGCACTGGAAGGCTGCTGATCGCCCTACGCCGCAGGAGGAGGATTGCGCGTTTCACGCCGGATAAGGCCTCCGGAAGAAAATTGCCGCCGATTTATCTCTTTGTTTTTACGCAATTCCGAACGCAAAACCGCGGCACACTTTTACTGAAATTGCTCTATCACGATTGCAAAGCGGTATCGCCCCAGTTCGAGACGGCCCAGCGCGGATTGTCCGCAACGTTGAGGACGGTGTCGCGGGCGACGGTGATAAAGCCCCATTCCGCAACGTTGATCAGCGGCAGATCGGCGACGACGAGCTGCTGGAACTTGCGGTAGAGATCGGTGCGCGCCGCTGTGTCGACGGTTTCGGAGGCCTGCTTGATGATCTTGTCGAGCTCGGGATTGGCATAGCCGCCCTGGTTGGAGAAGGGAACGCCATCAGGCGTACCGGACTGAACGAGAATGGTGGTGGAGATCGCCGGATCGCCGCGGAACACCGGCGGGGCGACGGCGAGGTCGAAATCGTGGTCGGTGTAAACAGCCTTCTGGTGCGCGGCCGCATCGGCATTGACGATCTCGGCATCGATGCCGATCGCGGCAAGCGCCTGGCGAAGGTAATCGCCGAACTGGCGGGTCTCGTTGAAATAGGGCGCGGGGCGGAGCTTCAGTTTGAAGCGGTTGCCGTCCGCCCCCTGGGCATAACCCGCCTTGTCGAGAATATCGTTGGCGGCCGCCGGATTGAAATCATAGGCCGCGACATCGGATGTATAGAATTCCGGCGCATTCTGCGGCACCGGGCCCGTGGCGGCGGCGGCATAACCGAGGAAGATCGTGTTGACCACGAATTTCTTGTCGATGGCGTGCGCGATCGCCTGGCGGACCCTGAGGTCGGCGAGCTCCTTGCGGCGGTGATTGATCTCGACGACGAGCTGGTAGGTCAAGGCCTCGTAACCCTTCGAGATCACCTTGATGCCGTCGACCTTGGAGATACGGTCGAGATCGGCCAGCGGCACGGCCGAGAAGGCGGCCAGCTGGATTTCGTCGGCCTCGAGCGCCGCACCCGCCGATGCCCGGTCGGGCAGCACGCGGAAGACGATTTCGTCGAGTTTCGGCTGGTCCTTGTCCCAATAAGTCTCATTGCGCGTCAGCCGGTAGTATTCGCCGGGTTTGTGTTCGGCGAACTTGAACGGCCCGGTGCCGACAAGCTTGTTATTACCAGGATTGGCGGCGATATCGCTGCCGTCGAAGATATGTTTGGCGACGACGCTGGTGACGACGGGCAGGGCATTGCGGATGAGCTGGAACGGCGTCGGCTTGGAGAAGCGGAAGATGGCGGTGTAGTCATCGGGCGTATCGACGGCTTCGAGATTGGCGAAGACCAGGCGGCCGAGATTCTGCAGCGGCTTCCAGATGTTCAGGGCCGAGAAGGCAACATCGACCGAAGTGAACGGCTTGCCGTCATGCCAGGTGACGCCGTCGCGCAGCTTGAAGGTGACGGAAAGCCCGTCGGCCGAGCCTTCCCAGGAGGTGGCAAGCCGTGGCGCAAGCCCGTCCTTGCCGTCGAACGAGGCTTCGGCCAGCGGCTCAATCACCTTGCTGGCGATGAAAAAGACGCCGTTCGAAGCGACGATGGCAGGGTTGAGGTTCTTGGGTTCGGAATCGGCTGCGACGACCAGTCTCCCGCCGCTCGGCGCGGTCTGCGCCAGCGCCTGGCGGGCGAGCGCCGTCGAGGCAAGCAGCAGAGCAGCGCCCTTCATCAGCGTGCGCCGCGAGATAAATGACACCGTCATGACCCCTCCTGATCGATCGAAACCGGCAACCATATTCGGCCCGAAATACCGGTTGGCATAGAGATTAAATTCGAATGATCGGGCTCCGCGAGACATTTTTTGTCACCCAGCCATTATATCCTCTGCCGCGCTCGCGCGGGAGGCCGAAGCCGGCGACCTTCAGGCCTCCGTCAGCTGAAACGCGTCGCTTTCCCCTGCCACCAGTTCGAGTGGCCAGATCATGTTGCCACCGGCATCGGAATAGAAGTCTCGATAGGCCGGCATGCGGGCGACCAGCATTTCGCCGAGTGCAACGCCGAGATCGTAGAGCGACATGCGGAAGCAGCTGAGCGAGGGCTGCAGAAATCGTGCGCGCGGGGCATCGCGGAAGCCGATCACCGCAAGATCGCGGCCGGGCTGGACGCCCGATTCCATCAGGCGGCGGTAGAGGCCGATCGCCATCAGCTCGTAGATCAGGATCACCGCCGTCGGCCGGTCTTCGAGCTGCAGCAGTTCATGGGCCGCCCGGTAGCCGCCTTGTTCACTCGATTTGACGCGGATGACGAGCGACGGGTCGAAGGGAAGACCGTGCTGCTCGAGCGCACGGCGATAGCTCTCGACAAAGACGTAGCCGAGGTTGACCTCACTCGACGGCGCCGTGATCGCGATCCGGCGGTGGCCGCGCGCGGCCAGCCGTTCGACGGCGCGCTCGGCGACGCCTTCGAAGTCGAGGTCGATCCAGGGGAAGTTGCCGGCCGAAAGACTGCGCCCGACGGCGATGAACGGGATCCTTGCCCGCGAGAGAAAATCGACACGGCGATCGACGCGCTGCATATTGGATATGATCATCGCATCGACGACACGTCTCGCTACCATGCGCTTCAGATATTCGCACGGGTCTTCATCGCTCGGGCAGGGCAGCATAAGAAGATCAAGCTTGTGGCGGGTAAAGACATGCTGCAGGCCGCTGGTGACGCCGAGGAAGAAGTTGTCAGCGTTTTCGACCGCCTCCGCGCTGGATTCGATCATCAGGCCGATAACCTTCGTCTCTCCTTGTCTTAGGCTGCGCCCCGACTGATTGGCGACATAGCCGAGCGCCTCGGCCGCCGCCAGCACACGACGGCGCGTTTCCTCGTTGACATCCGGCCTGCCGTTCAGGGCGCGGGACACCGTGCCGATCGAAATAGCCAGGTGTTCGGCAAGCTGGCGGATTCCCTTCATCGGCTGCGATTCCCTCCTGGGCCGTAATTTCGCAGTTGGCCTCTATTGACACCGGAAAATGTTTTCGCCTACAGTCGTAAACGTTTACGGAGTGCGTGTCACGAGGAGAGTTGGCGCCATTCCCTGGAGGAAATCGTGAAATTCAGTGCCATTCTGTGCGGGTGCGGAGCTATGTCCAAAGGTTGGTTGCGCGCCATCGCGTCCAACTCAGATCTCGCCGATTCCATCACCTTTGTCGGCCTCGTCGACCTCAACCGCGAGACGGCGCAACAGCTCGCCGCCGAGTTCGGCCTCGACAGCGCGGTCATCGGTTCGGATCTCTCCGAGGTCATCGCGGCGACGAAGGCCGATCTGGTCTTCGACATCGTCATTCCGTCCGCCCGTTACGATGTCGTGTCGACCGCACTCAAGGCCGGCTGCCATGTGCTCAGCGAAAAGCCGATGGCCGCCTCGCTTGCCGAGGGGGCAGCGCTGATCGATCTCGCCGCCGAGACCGGCCGAATCCACGCCGTCATCCAGAACCGCCGCTTCATCTCCGGCATTCGGCGCCTGCGCCGTTTCGTCGACAGCGGCGCGATCGGCGATCTCACCGCCATTCATTGCGACTTCTTCCTCGCGCCGCATTTCGGCGGTTTCCGCGAGGAGATGGACAATGTGCTGCTTCTCGACATGGCGATCCACACCTTCGATGCCGCGCGTTACGTCGCCGACAGGAAGCCGCTGGCCGTCTATTGCGTCGAGCGTAATCCTGCGGGCTCGTGGTACCGGCACGGCGCCTCCGCCAATGCCATCTTCGAATTCTCCGACGACATCGTCTTCACCTATCGCGGCTCCTGGTGCGCCGAGGGCGAACGTACCAGCTGGGAAAGCCAGTGGCGTCTCGTCGGCTCGAAGGGGATGCTGACCTGGGATGGCGAGGAGAGTTTCAAGGCGACCGTGGCCGGCGAGGAGCCCGGCCTTCTGCGCGGCTCTGCTGCCGTAAACGTTCCCGGTCCTGAACACGATGCCGAAACCCACGGCCACGCCAGCGTCATCGCCGACTTCATCGCGGCGATCCGCAGCGGCAAACAGCCCGAAACGGTCAATTCCGACAATATCAGAAGCCTCGCGATGGTCTTCGGCGCGATCGAAAGCGCCAAGACCGGCCGACGCATCGAAATTTCAGCATAGGAAGACGTGACGTGAGCAACCCTGCAAAATCCATTCGCATCGGCACCATGGTCAGCGGCAACAAGGGCGATGCCGCCCAGCGCATCGGCCAGATTGCCGACCTCGGCTTCGAGAGCTTCGAGCCCTTCTTCTGGCAGACGACCAAGGGCCAGGACCTCGCCGAACTCGGCAAGCGCTGCCTCGACGCGATCGGCGACCGCGACATCACCATCTCGACGCTCGGCATGTTCGGCAATCCGCTGGAAGAGAGCGCAATCGACCTCGAGACCCTGCAGGGCTGGAAAGACTGCATCGACAATGCCCATCATTTCGGTGCGACCTGCGTTGCCGGTTTCACCGGCCGCATCCGCGGCAAGCCGCTGACCGACAGCCTGCCGCGCTACAAGCAGATCTGGAGCGAACTCGCCAAGCGTGCCGCCGACAAGGGCATCAGGATCGCCTTCGAGAATTGCGCGATGGACGGCAACTGGGAAAGCGGCGACTGGAACATCGCCCATAATCCGGATGCCTGGGAGCTGATCTTCAACGAGACGCCGGACGACCATATCGGGCTGGAATGGGAACCATGCCATCAGATGGTCTATCTGATCGACCCCATGCCGCAGATCCGCAAATGGGCGCACAAAATCTTCCACGTCCACGGCAAGGACGCGACCATCCGCTGGGAGGTCATCAAGGAACACGGCATCTTCGGCAAGGAGAAATTCGTCTTCATGCGCACGCCGGGCTTCGGCGACAGCAACTGGACCGACATCATTTCCGAGTTGCGGCTTGCCGGCTGGTCCGGCTCGATCGACATCGAAGGCTGGCACGACCCGGTCTACCGCGACGAACTGGAAATGACCGGCCAGGTCTATGCACTGAACCACCTCAAGCATGCCCGGGGCGGCGAATTCGTCGTCGATCCGGCCTGATGACATCGTTGCCGGCAAGGAGGAATTGCCGGCAACGGGGATAACCACAAAGGAGGAGAACCATGGCTATCCGCAAATATGCAATTCTCGGCGCTCTGGCGCTTGCAGGCGTTTCGCTGTTCGGCCTTTCGGCCAAGGCCGAGGACGTCACGCTGACACTCTGGTCGCTTGATAAGGACACCCAGCCGGCGCCGAACCTCGTCAAGGAGTTCAACGCCCAGAACAACGGCATCAAGATCGAATACCGGCTGATCCAGTTCGACGACGTCGTCACCGAGGCGATGCGCGCCTATGCCACCGGCCAGGCGCCCGACATCATCGCCGTCGACAATCCGGAGCATGCGATGTTCTCGTCGCGCGGCGCCTTCCTCGATCTTACCGACATGATCGCCAAGTCGACCGTCATCAAGCCGGACAATTATTTCCCCGGCCCACTGAAATCGGTCGAATGGGACGGCAAATATTACGGCGTGCCGAAGGCGACGAACACGATCGCGCTCTACTACAACAAGGACATGTTCAAGGCGAAGGGCCTCGATCCGGCGAAGCCGCCGCAGACCTGGGACGAGCTGGTCGAGGATGCGCGCAAGCTGACCGACCCCGCCAAGAACATCTACGGTCTCGCTTTCTCGGCCAAGGCCAATGAGGAGGGCACCTTCCAGTTCCTCCCCTGGGCCCAGATGGGCGGCGGCAGCTACGAGCATATCAATGCCGACGGCGCGGTGAAGGCGCTCGGGATCTGGAAGACGATCATGGACGAGAAGCTTGCTTCGCCCGACACGCTGACGCGCGGCCAGTGGGATTCGACCGGCACGTTCAACTCCGGCAACGCGGCCATGGCGATCTCCGGTCCCTGGGAACTCGACCGCATGACGCAGGAAGCGAAATTCGACTGGGGCGTCACCCTGCTTCCGGTTCCCAAGGAAGGGGCTGAACGGTCGTCGGCCATGGGCGACTTCAACTGGGCGATCTTCGCCAGCAGCAAACATCCGGCCGAAGCCTTCAAGGCGCTCGAATATTTCGCCTCGCAGGACGACAAGATGTTCAAGAATTTCGGCCAGCTTCCGGCCCGCTCCGACATCTCCATCCCCGAAAGCGGCCAGCCGCTGAAGGACGCCGCCCTCAAGGTCTTCCTCGAACAGCTGAAATACGCCAAGCCGCGCGGCCCCCATCCGCAATGGCCGAAGATCTCCAAGGCGATCCAGGACGCCATCCAGGCGGCACTGACCGGCCAGATGAGACCGAAGGACGCGCTCGACCAGGCCGCGGACAAGATCAAGGCTGTACTTGGGTGAAGCTTGCTCCCTCTTCTCCCCGGCGGGGGTCCGAAGGACGGGTCGAGACACGCGGCTCGACCCAGGTACGGATGCCCGAAGGGCAGATGAGGGGGGTGAGGAGCACAAGCGACGAACGTTCTGAACGCAAGTGAAGAACAGCAAACGCCGAGTTCGCCGCCCCCTCATCCGCCCTATCGGGCACCTTCTCCCCGCGGGGGAGAAGGGGAAACTCAACCATTTCCTCCCGGCAGGGGCCGTCTTCCGCATCATGCGCCAGGCGGCCCCGATCGGAGCATCGGAGGACGCATGAAAAGGATCCTGATGAGCGTCAGGGATGGCCGCGGTTTCGATATCGTGCTCGTCGCTTTCCCGCTCGGCTTTCTGTTCCTGATGGCGGGGCTGCCGCTCATCTACAATGTGGTGATGAGTTTCCAGGAGGTCGACATGTTCAGCCTCGGAACCTTCTCGCGTCCTTTCGTCGGCTTCAAGAATTATACCGACCTCTTCGCGCAGCCGGAAACCCTGCCGATCCTCTATAACACCGTCATCTTCGTCACCGGCTCGATTGCCGGCCAGTTTCTGATCGGCTTCGGTCTGGCGCTGTTCTTCTGGGTCAATTTCCCCGGCGCCTCATGGATGCGCGGTCTGTTCCTCGTCTCCTGGGTGATGCCCGGCCTCGTCGTCGGCGCCATCTGGAACTGGATTCTGTCCGGCGATTTCGGCGTGCTGAACTTCATCCTCAGGGAAAGCGGCATCATCTCCGGCAACATCTTCTGGCGCTCCGATCCGCATTATTCGCTCTATGCCGTCATCATCGCCAATATCTGGCTCGGCACCTCCTTCAACATGATCCTGCTGTCCGTCGGCCTCGCCGGCATTCCCGCCGATCTCTACGAAGCGGCCGAACTCGACGGCGCCAATGTCTGGCAGCGCTTCTGGACGATCACGCTGCCGATGATGCGCTCGACGATCGGCGCGATCATCGCGCTCGGGCTGATCTTCACCCTGCAGCAGTTCGACCTTTTCGCCGCGATCACCTCGGGCGGGCCGAACAATTCGTCCAATGTCACGCAGTACTGGGCCTGGGACCTCTCCTTCCGCCAATATGACTTCGCCAAGGGGGCGACGATCTCCGTCATCATGATCGTCTTCGTCATGTTCGCCTCCGTCGTCTATGTCCGCTCCACACGTCATGAGGTGCGCGGATGAGCACGACCACGAACCGCGACCGGCTGATGCTGGCAATATCGATCGTCATGGCGGCGATCTATCTCTTCCCGCTCTACTGGATGTACATCACCGCGCTGAAAAGCGGCTCGGAGATGTTCGCCACGCCGCCGAGTTTCTGGCCGGCAGCACCCCAATGGAGCACCTACACCTATGTCTGGGAAAGCCGCGGCATGGGCCGCTATCTCTGGAATTCGCTGGTCATCGCGCTGGGCTCGGTAGCGCTGATCACGCTGCTCGGCGTCGGCTGCGCCTATGTGCTCGCCAGATACCGCAACGTCTGGGTGGATATCGGCCTGTTCCTGATCCTGATGCTGCAGGTCCTGCCAGCCTCGCTGATGATCACGCCGATCTTCGTCGGATTCTCGCAGATCGGCATGCTCTCTTATCCCAGGCTTGCCGTCATCATCGCGGTCGCGGCCAAGAGCATGCCCTTCTTCGTCATCCTGGTGCGCGCCACCTTCATGAGCGTTCCCCAGGAACTGGAAGAGGCGGCCCTCGTCGACGGCAATTCGCGCGTCGGCGCCTTCTTCAACATCGTGCTGCCGCTCGCCCGCAACGGCATCCTCGTCAGCGCCATCCTGATCTTCATGCAGGCCTTCGGCGAATTCGTCTATTCGAAGTCGATGATCCAGGCGGTCGACCTTCAGCCGGCAAGCGTCGGTCTCAACTCCTTCATGGGGCCGAACACCAACGAGTGGAACAACATCATGGCCTACGCGACGATGTATGTGACGCCGATCCTTGCCATCTTCGTTCTCTTGCAGCGCCGCATCGTATCCGGCCTCACCTCTGGAGCCCTCAAATGACCACACAGATCGAGCTCAGAGGCGTCAACAAATATTACGGCGCCTTCCACGCCCTGAAGAACATCGACCTGTCGATCGCCAAGGGTACTTTCGTCGCGCTCGTCGGCCCTTCGGGCTGCGGCAAGTCCACATTGCTGCGCTCGCTTGCCGGTCTTGAAAGCATTTCGACCGGCGACCTCCGGATCGCCGGCGAGCTGATGAACGGCGTGCCGCCGCGCAAGCGCGACGTCGCCATGGTGTTCCAGTCTTATGCGCTCTATCCGCACATGACGGTCGAGGAAAACCTGACCTACAGCCTGCGCATTCGCGGCATCGCCAAGGCGGAAGCCAAGAAGGCGGCAGAGGAGGTGGCGGCGACAACCGGTCTTTCGCATCTCCTCAAGCGTTATCCGCGCGAACTGTCCGGCGGCCAGCGCCAGCGCGTCGCCATGAGCCGCGCCATCATCCGCCATCCCAAGGCCTTCCTGTTCGACGAGCCGCTGTCCAACCTCGATGCGGCGCTGCGTGTCCATATGCGCAAGGAAATCCGATCGCTGCACGACCGGCTGAACGCAACCTTCGTCTATGTCACCCACGACCAGGTCGAAGCGATGACGATGGCCGACCATGTGGTGGTGATGCGCGACGGCATCATCGAACAGCAGGGCGCACCGCTCGATCTCTACGACCGGCCGGCAAACCGGTTCGTTGCCGGCTTCATCGGTTCTCCTGCGATGAATTTCATTCCGGCGATCGTCGCGGAAGACGGCAAGAGCCTGATCCTGGATTTCGGCGCCGTGAAGCAGAGACTTGCCATGAACCGCACCATCGAGCCCGGACGCAAGCTCATCGCAGGTGTCCGGCCTGAACATATCGAGGTTGTCGCTCCCGGGCAGGGCAGTTTCGACGTGCCGATTGCCTTCGTCGAATCGACCGGCTCCTCGACCTTCATCGTCGCGGCGACCGAGCCGGAACTGACGATCGTCGAGACGCGCCGTGACAGGGTCAAAACAGGAGACATGATCGGCCTTTCGGTCGACCCGGCTCAGATCCATCTCTTCGATGCATCGACGGACCGCCTGATATAACAACCGGTGGACAGGGGCGGCAGTCAGCTTCATAAAACCATCATCGGCCTCTGCGAAGGGAGTGCTTTCGGACGAGTCACTTGCGTTTCACCTGCAGCATCCGGATCTTCTCATGGCATCCTCCCCGATATCAGCGCGTCTTTCGCCGGCCGCGTCGCCCCGCCTCGTCGTGCTTGCCGAAACGGTCCTGAAGGCGGGAGAAACGGCCCGAGCCTCGCTGCGGCGGCGGACATCGGCAGAAATCCTGGCCAAGGCGCCACGCGATTACCAGACCGAAATCGATGTCGCCGTCGAGCGTATCATCGTCGAGGAAATGACGAAGGCCTTTCCGGATTATGCCATCCAGGGCGAAGAGGCCGTCGGCAACCGCACGGGCGGGCCGGACACGCCGATCATCTACATCGACCCGATCGACGGCACCACCAATTACGCCTGGGGCGTCCCGCATTTCGGCATGACGATCGCCATCGCCGAAGGCGGCAGGCTGGTCGCCGGCGTCGTTTATGACGCCATGCAGGACGAATTGTTCAGCGCCGAGGCCGGCGGCGGCGCCTATCTCAACGGTGAGCCTATCCACTGCGCCGATGTCGCCGACATCGAGAACGTGCTTATCGGCGCCGGCCTGCCGATCCCCGGCCAGGTCAAGGCGGTCGCCGAGGAAACCTATTTCGACGCCATCAAGCGTCTGATGGCCAATACGGCCGGCGTGCGCCGCCTCGGCTCGGCGGCTTTGTCGATCGCCTATGTCGCCTGCGGCCGGCTGGACGGTTTTTTCGAGGACGGGCTTTCGATCCATGACTTCGGTGCCTCGGCGCTGATGGTCGAAGAGGCGGGCGGCATCGTCACCCGTTTTTCCGGCGCCGAAGTCAGCGGGCGGGGCGATATCCTCGCCGCCAGCAAGGCGCTGCATCCCTGGCTCAAGGAAGGCTTCCGTATCAAAGCCTGATTGACCTCAGCATCATCTTCCCTTGGGGACGATAGCGAGGCCGCGTCTCATTGCGCCGTATGGAAATCGGCGACGCGAGACACTATTTCTGGGCAAACAAGGAGACATCCAATGACCGAAGAACGTGCAGTGCTCGCCGGCGGCTGCTTCTGGGGCATGCAGGACCTGGTCCGCCGATTGAACGGTGTGATTTCGACCCGCGTCGGCTATACCGGCGGCGAGGTGCCGAATGCGACCTACCGCAACCACGGGACCCATGCCGAAGCCATCGAGATCATCTTCGATCCGGCCAAGACCAGCTATCGCGACATCCTCGAATTCTTCTTCCAGATCCATGACCCGAGCACGCGCAACCGCCAAGGCAACGACGTCGGCACGAGCTATCGCTCGGCGATCTTCTATACCAGCCCCGAGCAGGAGCGTGTCGCCAAGGATACGATCGCCGATGTCGACGCATCCGGCCTGTGGCCCGGCAAGGTCGTCACCGAAGTCGTGCCGGTGAGCGATTTCTGGGAGGCCGAGCCCGAGCACCAGGATTATCTGGAGCGCATCCCGAACGGCTATACCTGCCACTTCGTCCGGCCCGGCTGGAAGCTACCGGTCCGTCAGAAGATCGCCTGAGCCATCAGGCCTCCATCGCCGCGCGGCTGGTTTGCAGAAGTGCGGCGATGAGGTTTGCCCGCGGCGACGAACGCGGCGCGACAATGCCGACCGTGCGCATTGCCGACGCACGCGGCAGGGGCAGCTTGACGATATCGAGCCCGGCCGGCCACGGCGGCGCCCAATCCGGCACGACCGAGATCCCGAGACCGCGATTGACCATCACCGCGATCGCCTCGAGCGCGTCGAGTTCATAACGCTCGATGGGGCGAATGCCGATCTCGCGCAGATATTCGTCGGCGATATGGCCGCCCCATTGGTTGCGATCGTAGCGGATGAAGGGTTGGGTCCTCAGCAGCTCGAGCGGATCGGCCCGCTCGAAGCCTCGCGGCCCGATCAGCACGAGCGGTTCCTGGCGCAGCGTATTGAAGGTCAGCGTCTTCTGCATCGGAAATCGCGGTTCGATGATGAAGGCCGCATCCAGCGCGCCGTTCAGAACCTCGATATAGAGATCCATCGAAGCCCCCGGCCGGATGAAGATCTCGATCAGCGGAAAATCCTGGGCAAGGCGGTGGAGAATGCCGGGGACAAGACCCGTCAGAGCCGTGTTGATCGCGCCGAGCCGCATCTCGCCCGAGATCGTCGCGGTACCGGCCATCGCTTTCAGGTCGCGTGTATCGCGCACCAGGTCCCTGCAGCGTTCGAGAATGGCAAAACCCGCCTCGGTCGGCCGCATGACGCGGCCGGAACGCACCAGCAGCCGCACCCCCAATTCGGTCTCCAACGCACGGATGCGCTGGGCGACGGCGGCCGGCGTCAGGTTCAGCCGCTGGGCCGCCTGCGCCAGCGAGTGCCGTTCGGCAACGACAATGAATGTTTCGAGAAAACGCGTGTCCATCGATAGTTTTTCTATCTCCTGAATAAAGCAAAAGCGATATTTTATTTACAGTCCGATGCTCCGAAAGATGGCTCGACCATATGAGGAGACGAGCGATATGGATTTGGGCCTCACGGACAAGACGGCTCTTGTGCTTGGCGCCGGCGGCGGACTGGGCAGCGCGATCGCCGCCAGGCTTGCGCGCGAAGGCGCCAGAATTACCGCTGCGGATATCGATCTCGCCGCCGCGCAAAAGACCGCAGCCGCAATCGTATCCGAAGGCGGCAAGGCGTTGGCGTTGCAATGGGACCTTGCCGATCTCGCCTCGATCGACGCGCAGGTCGCCGCAATCGAACGTGACTTCGGACCGGTCGATATCCTCATCAACAATACCGGCGGCCCGCCGCCGACCACGGTCTCCGGCCAGGGCGCTGATATCTGGAACCGGTATTTCCAGAGCATGGTGCTCTCCGTCATCTCGATAGCCGATCGTGTCCTGCCCGGGATGCGGGCGCGCAAATGGGGGCGCATCGTCACCTCGACTTCGTCGGGCGTGGTCGCGCCGATCCCCAATCTCGGCATCTCGAACGCGCTGCGCCTGTCGCTGGTGGGATGGTCGAAAACCTTGGCGCGCGAGGTCGGCCGCGACGGCATCACCGTCAACATCGTCCTGCCGGGCCGCATTGCCACCGGCCGCATCACCTTCCTCGATGAGCAGAAGGCCAAGCGCGAAAACCGATCCATTGATGACGTCATCACTGAGAGCACCGGCGGCATTCCGCTCGGCCGTTATGGTCGGCCGGAAGAATACGGCAATGTCGTCGCCTTCCTGGCGAGCGAACCTGCTTCCTATCTCACCGGATCGGTGATCCGCGTCGACGGCGGCATGATCCAGAGCATCTGAACGAACCCCGATTGGAAACGATACCATGACCCTCGACGCTCAAGCGATAGCAACCCTCAAGACCGTCTCGACGGCGACCCTGACGACCGTTCTTCTGAAGAAGGGACTGCGGAACGTCTGGATTCGCGGCGCCGTTCCGTTGAAGCCCGGCCAGCCGCGCATCGTCGGCCCGGCCTTCACCCTGCGTTTCGTTCCAGCCCGTGAAGATCTGGCAACACCCGCCTCCTGGGCCTCGCCGATCTCGACACGTGCCGCAATCGAGGCGATGCCTGAAGGTTGCGTTGCGGTCGTCGATGCGATGGGTGTCACCGACGCCGGCATTTTCGGCGATATCCTCTGCGCCCGCATGCAGAAGCGCGGTGTCGCGGCCCTCGTCACCGACGGCGTCGTGCGCGACCTCGCCGGTGTACTCGACAGCCACCTGCCGGTCTGGTGCCGCGGCGTCGCAGCTCCCCCTTCGGTCGCCGGCCTCACATTCGTCGCCTGGCAGCAGCCGATCGGTTGCGGCGGCGTCGCGGTCTTCCCCGATGACATCATCGTCGTCGACCAGGACGGCGCGGTGTTGATCCCGGCCGATCTGCTCGACACCGTGCTCGATGAAGCGCCGGAACAGGAGCGCATGGAAGCCTGGATCATGAGCAGGATCGATGAAGGCGTGCCGCTGCCCGGCCTCTATCCGATGAACGCCGACACCAGGGCGCTCTATGAGGCTTCGAAGAAATAATTTTCAGGCCGGAGCGAATTGAAAGGGTCGCTGCGTCGCGACCCCTATTATTTTGGCTCAAATTGAAACTGCTCCGGGAAGCCGGAAACCCGTCGCATCTCAATGACGCGGCGTGTAATCCCGACCGCCGTCGATCCGCGTCGGGCGCCCCTCCAGGAAAAGCTCGCCGATGCGCGGCGCCGAGCGGGCGATGACCTTGCCGCGGCGGATCACCGCCAGCCGGTTCGGCTTCAGCCGCAACGCTTCCAGCGTGTCGCTTGCCTGAAGGATGACGAGGTCGGCATTGCATCCCTTCTCCAGGCCATAGGCCGCAATCTCCATCGTCCTCGCCGAATTGACGGTCAGCGCGTCGAAGATCCTTTTCTTGTCGTCGATGCCGGCCATCTGCGCGACATGGATCGCCATGTGGCCGACCTCCAGCATGTCGCCGGACCCCATCGAATACCACGGATCCATGACGCAATCGTGCCCGAAGGAGACATTCAGCCCGGCATCCATCAGCTCGCGGACGCGGGTCATGCCGCGGCGTTTCGGATAGGTGTCGTGCCGGCCCTGCAGCATGATGTTGATCAGCGGATTGGGGATCACGTTGATCTCCGCCTCTGCCATCAGCGGGATGAGCTTGGAAACATAATAATTGTCCATCGAATGCATCGAGGTCAGATGCGAGCCGGCGACACGTCCTTGCAGGCCGAAGCGGATGGTTTGCGCAGCCAGCGTCTCGATATGGCGCGAGAGTGGATCGTCGGTTTCGTCGCAATGCATGTCGACCGGCAGGCCGCGATCGGCGGCGATGCGGCAGAGCGCCTCGACCGACGCCGTGCCGTCGCCCATCGTCCGTTCGAAGTGAGGAATGCCACCGACGATATCGACGCCCATATCGAGCGCCCGGTTGAGCGCGTCGATCGCGCCCGGCGAGCGGTAATAGCCGTCCTGGGGAAAGGCGACCAGTTGCAGATCGATATAGGGCGCGACCCTTTCGCGGACTTCGATCATCGCCTCGACGGTCACCAGTCTGGGATCACTCGTATCGACATGGCTGCGGATGAAAAGCAGGCCTTGCGTGACCGCGAGATCGCAATAGCGCAGCGCGCGGTCGACCAATTCCTCCTTCGTCACGATCGGGCGCAGCTCTCCCCAGAGCGCGATACCTTCGAGCAGCGTACCCGACACGTTCATCCGCGGCAGGCCGAGCGATAGCGTGGCGTCCATGTGAAAATGCGGATCGACGAAAGGCGGGCTGACCAGCCTGCCGGTTGCATCGATTTCCTCCGGCGCGTGCGCCTGCAGATTGCGCTCGACGGCAATGATCCTGTCGCCCTCAATGCCGATGTCGATGCCGGTTCGGCCATCAGGGAGATTTGCGTTTCTGACGATTAGATCGAACATCGGAACCTCGTTGGAAAAGGCGGCTTCACCGTTCACCGCGACGATAGGGCTGCATCAGCGCCTGCGGGACGCGGGCGCGGCGGGCCATGATGGCGAGAGCCGCAATGGAAAGGATATAGGGCGTCATCAGGAAGAGCTGATAGGGTACGAGTCCGCTTAACGTCGTTTGCAGCCGAAGCTGAAAGGCATCGAAGAAGGCGAAGAGCAGGGCCCCGAACAGCGCGCGGCCCGGCCGCCAGGAGGCGAACACGACAAGCGCGATGCAAATCCAGCCGCGCCCCTGCACCATGGTCGGGAAGAAGCTGTTGAACGCCGACAATGTCAGGAAAGCGCCGCCCATTCCCATCAGCGCGCTGCCGATGATGACTGCACCGTATCGCACCTTCATCGGATTGACGCCCTGGGCTTCCGCTGCATGCGGATTTTCACCGGTCATCCGGATTGCGAGCCCCACGGGAGTTCGGAAGATGATGTAGGCCATCAAGAGGGCGATAAGGATCGCAAGATAGGTCGGCGCCGTCTGCGTGAAGAAGGCCGGGCCGATGAATGGCAGCGTCGAGAGGCCGGGAATGGCGATCGGCTGGAACGGCACGATGGTCGGCGGCGTATTGGCAAGCGGCACGATCAGCCGGAAGACATAATAGCTGAAACTGGAGGCAAAGAGGGTGACGCCGAGGCCGGAGACGTGCTGGGACAGGCCGAGCGTCACCGTCAGCGACGCATGCAGCAGGCCGAAGATGCCGCCGGCGACCGCGGCGATCAGCAGGCCGGTCCACAGATCGGCGCCGTGATAGACGGAAAGCCAGCCGATCATCGCGCCGAAGGTCATGATGCCTTCGATACCGAGATTGAGCACGCCGGCCCGTTCGCAGAGCAGGGCGCCGAGCGTGCCGAAAATCAGCGGCGTGGCGATCCGCAGGATTGCCGCCCAGAGCCCGGCGGAAGCGATGATATCGAACAATTGCGTCATCGCCTTATCCTGTATTGGGTGAAGAACAATGCGATCAGCATCGTCAGCAGCGACAGCGCCACCGTAACGTCGGCAATATAGGTCGGGATGCCGAGACCCCGGCTCATGCCGTCCGCGCCGACGAACATCGTGGCCGTAAATATGGCAGCGAAGACGACGCCGAGCGGATTGAGGTTGGCGAGCATGGCGACGACGATACCGGCATAGCCGAAACCGGGTGACAGGTCCGTCGTCACATAACCCTTGACGCCCATCACCTCGATCGCGCCGGCGAGGCCCGCAAGCCCGCCCGAAACACAGGCGACCTTTACCAGCGTCCTGCCGAGCGGCACGCCTGCGAAGACCGCGCCGGCGGGACTGAGGCCTGCTGCGCGGGACTGCATGCCGAACACCGTGCGGGACTGGACGAAGTGGACGGCGACCGCCAGGGCGATCGCAATCGCCAAACCGATATGCAGGCGCGAGCGGGCGATCAGCTTCGGCAGCATGGCGTGATCGCTGACGGATTGCGACTGCGGCCAGCCGAAGGCGAGCGGATCCTTGAGAACGCCGTCTATGAGCATCGAGACGAAAAGCACGGCAATGAAATTCATCAGCAGGCTGGTGACGACCTCATCGACGGAAAAGCGCAACCTCAGCCACAGCGGGATCAAAATCAGCACCATGCCGGCGATGGCGCCGATAAGCAGCAGCAGCGGAATGAGAAGGGGTGCGGGAAGATTGCCCAGCAGTTTCGAGCTTGCCGCCGCAACGGCGATGGCGCCGAGATAGAACTGGCCCTCGGCGCCGATATTCCAGAGCCGCGCGCGGAAAGCGACGGCGGCGGCAAGTCCGGTCAGCATCAGTGGCGTTGCCCGCGTCAGCGTTTCGGTCGCCGAAAGCCGCGAGCCGAAGGCGCCGGTCAGGATGCGCCAATAGGCGTCCAGAACAGGTGCGCCGGCGATCGAGATCAAGATGCCGGCCAGCGCCAGAGCCGCGATGATGGCGATGACGGGTGTGGCGATCAGCAGGTAAAGCGGGCGGTGCTCGCGGCGCTCAAATCGCATGATCGGCCTCGCGGGTCTCTTGCCATTCGCCGGCCATCATCAGCCCCAGCCTGCGGGCGTCGGCGCCATCGGCATCGACGGGCGGCGACAGCCGGCCGCCGACGATCGCCTGTATGCGGTCTGCGAGCGCGATCACCTCGTCAAGATCCTCCGAGATCAGCAGCACCGCAGTCCCCTGCCGACGGGCTTCCAGCAGGCGCGCATGCACGGCGGCAACGGCGCCTTCGTCGAGGCCGCGGGCAGGCTGGGCGGCAATCAGGATGCGCGGCCGCCGATAGAGGCTGCGCCCGAGAATGAGCTTTTGCATATTGCCGCCGGACAGCAGCCGCGTACGGATCGCCGGGCCGCCGCCGCGAACGTCGAAGCCGTCGATGATCGCGCGCGCGAAGGTTATGCTGGCCTTGCGGTTGACGAGACCATGGCGCGAGAATGCCGGCGAGGCGATGCGCTCCAGCACGGCGTTTTCCCAGATCGCCATTTCCCCGATCACGCCCTCATGGTTGCGGTCCTCGGGAATGCGGCCGATGCCGGCGTCGACGACGTCGGCGACGCCAAGATTGCCGACCACTTCGCCGAACAGCCTGAGGTCGCCGCTGCTGCGCGCCAGCGTGCCGGAGAGAAGATGCGCCAACGCCGCCTGGCCGTTGCCCGAGACGCCGATAATGCCGAGGATCTCTCCCTGATGCAGCCGGAAGCTGATCGATTTCAGACGATCGATGCCGCCGCTTCGCACGGTCACGCCCGAAGCCTCGAGTGCAACGTGACCGGGTGTCGACGGTTCGCGAACGGGCCGCGTTACGCGGTGCCCGACCATCAGCTCGGCGAGTTCCGCCTTGTTCGTTTCCGACGCCCTGCGCTCGGCGACCATCCTGCCAGCGCGCAGCACGACGATGCGGTCTGCCGCCGCCATCACCTCGTCGAGCTTATGCGAGATGAAGATCAGCGACAGGCCCTGGCGGGCCATTTCCTTCAGGGTCGTGAACAGCCGCTCGGCTTCGATGTTGGTCAGCACCGCCGTCGGCTCATCGAGGATCAAGATGCGGGCATCGTTGTAGAGAGCCTTGAGGATTTCCACTCTTTGCTGCTCGCCGACCGAAAGGTCGCCAAGGCGGGCATCCGGATCGACCTGGAGACCGAAGCGCTCCGAAATCGCCAGGAGCTTCTTGCGCGCCGCCGATGTTGCCGATCGCCAGGACCAGAGGCCTTCCGTGCCGGTCATGACATTTTCCAGGACGGTCAGATTGGGCGCGAGCGAGAAATGCTGATGCACCATGCCGACGCCGGCGCGGATTGCCGCGCGCGGCTTGCCCTGCGGCAGCTCGGCGCCGTCGATCAAAATTCGGCCGGCATCCGGCATGTAGTGGCCAAAAAGGATGCTCATCAGCGTGGTCTTGCCCGCGCCGTTCTCGCCGAGCAGGGCGACGACCTCGCCCCTGGCCAGCGTCATGGAAATATCGTCATTGGCAAGGTTGGCGCCGAAGCGTTTGCTGACGCCGACAATTTCCAGAACAGGCCCGGTCATGACGGCAACCCCGCCACCGGAAAACGGTGCTGCCATCGCCCCTCGGCCTCCAGGCGCGCCGCCAGCGACAGAAGCCCCCGCTCGCGACCCATCGGCATCACGAGCTGCACCGACAGCGGCATGGCGTGCTCATCCTGTCCGAAAGGCAGCGTCAAAGCAGGAAAACCCGAAACATTGGCAAGGCAGGCAAGCGGCGCAAACGCAGTCATTCGCTCCAGATGCAGATCGGTGTCGGCATGATCGGTCGGAAACGAGCCGATCGCAAGGGGCGCAGAGGCAAGCATCGGCATCAGGATGCAATCGACCGTATCGAACAGCCCCCAGACCGCATGGCTTACCAGCACTGCATCGTTCAACGTATGCCAGAGCCTGGCGGCTGAAAGCGCCCGCCCGCGCATCGCAAAAGCCTGCGTGAGAGGCTCGGCCCTGCTTTCCTCAAGGGCTGCCGCCTCGATGAGCGCGGCGAGGTTGACGGAAACGATATCGGCGAAGGCACGGCTGCTGGCAGCGACGCTCCATTCCAAATCGGCCCAGGCTAAGGGAACGATGATGTGACCGTCCTTTTCGAGCACACGTGCTGCGTCCGCAACGGCTGCAAGGCGGCGATCCTCGGTCGGATAGGCCTGTCCGGTGTCGGTCAGCAGGCCGATCCGCAAACGGCCGGTGTCGACATCGGCGGGAGAGGGATCCGGAACGGGTCCGCGTGCATTGCCACTCAGCCGATCAAAAGTCAGCGCCGTATCCCGCACCGAGCGGCAGACCGCCAGTTCACTCGCAATGCCGGCAAGGTGGTTGCCGAAAGAAGGTCCGCCGGGGATGGCGCCACGGGTCGGCTTCATTCCGACCAGGCCGCAACAGGCGGCAGGCACGCGGATCGAGCCGCCGGCATCGGTGGCATGGGCAATCGCGACGATGCCGGCGGCAACCGCTGCCGCCGCACCGCCGGACGAGCCGCCGGCAGTGCGCGTGGGATCGAGCGGGTTGCGACAGACAGGCCCGATCGCCGGTTCGCTGGCGAGCGAAAGGCCGAATTCCGGGCTCGTCGTCAGGCCGAACAGACAAAAGCCTGCTTCGCGGAACCGCGAAGCGAGATCGGAATCGGCTTCCCCGCCCTTTCTCTCGAAGAGGCGGGAACCGGCCGTTACCGGCAGTCCGCGGAAGGGACCGCCGAGATCCTTCGCCAGGGTCGGCACGCCGGCAAAGGGCCGCGCCGCGAAACGATCGGGCGCGCGCTGCCGTTCCTCGTCGCAGGCCTTTGCGGCCGCGAGACCCAAAGCGCCGTCGAGATAGGCGATCGCGCCGAGCGGCGCATGCCGCGCGGCGGCCTCGAGGGAGATCTGCATCGCTTCTGCAGCGCTCAGGCTGCCATGCCTGATCGCTGCCGCCAGTTCCGTCGCGTCGCCCCGCATCAACCGAACTACTTCGGCTCGTCCATCATCTTGGGCACTTCGAAGGTGCCGGCCTTGATCTCCGCTCGCTTGGTTTCCATAGCGGCCTCAGCCTCGGCAGGCGCAACGCCCTTGACGAAGACGATATCGCTGCCGCCTTCCTTCATCAGGCCGTAGGACGTGTAGTTCCGGCCGACCGGTTTGCCGGCAGCGACATCGGCGATCGCGGCATTCAGGATCGGGCGGAAATACCACATGGCGTTGGCGAAGACCGTATCGGGATAACGCGGCGTGTAGTCGACCAGCGAGCCGACCGATTTGATGCCGCGTTCCTTGGCGGCATCGGCCGTGCCGATGCGCTCGCCGAACAGGATATCGGCGCCGGCGTCGATCTGGGCGAGACCGGCCTCGCGGGCCTTCGGCGGATCGAAGAAGGTGCCGATGAACGAGACCAGGTGCTTTGCATCGGGATTGACGGCCTTGACGCCCGCGGCAAAGGCGTTGATCAGCATGTTGACCTCGGGGATCGGAATGGCGCCGACCGAACCGACGACGTTCGACTTGGTCATCTTGCCCGCAAGCATGCCGGCCAGATAGGCGCCGTCATGATTCCACGTGCCGAAGACGCCGAAATTGGGGCCGGCCTGCTCGCCGCTGGAACCCAGCACGAAAGCCGTATCAGGATAGTCGGCCGCGACCTGCCGGGCCTCCTTCTCCACCGCATAGGCCTCGCCGATGATCAGCTTGTTGCCCTGTTCGGCATATTCGCGCATGGCGCGCGGATAATCGGTGCCGGAGACACCTTCGGAAAAGACATATTCGATGACGCCTTCCTTGGCAGCGTCCTGAAGGGCCTTGTGAAGACAGGAATTCCAGGCGTTTTCGACCGGCGAGGCATGAATGCCGGCAACTTTCAGCGGGGCGGCAGCCCTTGCGAGCGGGACGAAGCTGCTCACGCCGAGCGCAATGCCCGATGCGATCACTGCCCGGCGTGAAATCAGGATGTCTTTGGTCATCGATTGCTCCCCTTTTTTTTACCATCTGGTTCAAAAATCATAGTAGCGCCTAAAAAGGTGTCAAGGAGAGAACAGGCTTAAAAATCAGGCTGATCGACCCCTTTAGGCTCCTTCCTCACCCGCCGAATTTTTACGTGCCTGCAGGGCGTCGCGACATGGCGGAAAGAAACGTGGCGTGGCAGGCTGCACCTCGATCCCGCCGCGCCTCCTGGTTGTGAATTTCCATCCCAACAAACGCGTCCTTCGCTTCGGCGCAAGGGAGCTCGGACCGGACCTGCAGGGCTTGGCGCGACGATATTTGCAGGATATGCAGAGAACTGTCGGGTTGGGGAAACAAGAAAATGGGTGAAGAACAGGACGTCTCGCGGCGGCCGATCGCGAGCCGGTCGTCGTCCTGGGCGATCGGCCTGAGTGCGTGGCTGGCGCGCGCCGGCGTCACGCTGAACAGCATTTCGCTTCTCTCGATCCTGTTTGCCGGCATCGGCGCGGCGCTCATCCTGTTCACCTCACATCCGATCACCCCCTCCATCATCATCGCGGCCGGCAGCCTTGTCACCTGCACCACCCGTGCGATAACGCTTTCCCATTCGCTGGAGAGACTATGACCGCGCTTGTCCGTCGCCTCCTTGTGTTGTTCGTCCGTATCATGGTCGGCGCCCGAAGCGAGTGGCGGGGCTGCACGCCCGATACGCGCCGCCGCATCTATTTCGCCAATCACAACAGCCATGTCGATACGGTCGCCGTCATGGCCGCCCTGCCGTATCAGGTGCGGCGGCTGACCCATCCGGTAGCGGCGCGCGACTATTGGGGAACCAGCGCCCTCCGCCGTTTCATCGCGGAGAAAGGCCTGCGCGCCGTTCTGATAGACCGCAAACCTCTGCCGGACAGCAACCCGCTGGAGCCGCTCGAGCGCCTGCTCGAGGAAGGGCGTTCGATCCTGATTTTTCCAGAAGGCACGAGAAGCGCCACCGAGGAGATCGCTCCATTCCGCAGCGGCATCTATCGCCTTGCCTGCCGCTTCCCCGATGTCGATCTCGTGCCGATCCATCTCGACAATCTGCAGCGCATCCTGCCGAAGGGAAGCATACTGATCGTGCCGATCACCTGCACGGCGCGCTTCGGCAAGCCGCTGCGTGTCGAACCCGGCGAAGGCAAGGACGCATTCCTGGCGCGGGCCCGCGCCGCGGTCATCGAGCTGGCAGACGGAGGGCGCACCGCATGACCAGCCTTTTCTCCATCGTCCTTGCCGCGATCCTCGGCCTGCTCGCCGTCGCCTCCGCCATCGGCTTCATCCTGCAGCGGCGGGCGACCGAGCCCGGCTCCGTCGCCACCGTCCAGAACCTCAATGCCCGCATTCGCTCCTGGTGGATCATGGTCGCGGTGTTCGGCGGCGCGATCCTGCTCGGCGATACGGCGGTGGTCATCCTGTTCGCATTCCTGTCCTTCATGGCGCTGCGCGAATTCTGGACGCTGACGCCGTCACGGCGCGGCGATCACCTGGCGCTGTTCCTGTCCTTCTTCGTCGTCCTGCCGCTGCACTATGTGCTGCTCGGAACGTTATGGTACGGCCTCTTTGCGATCTTCATTCCGGTCTATGCCTTCCTGATCCTGCCGGCAGTGGCGACGCTCACGGGTGACGTCAAGGAATTCCTGGCGCGAACCGCCAGGGTGCAATGGGGCTTGATGCTGACGGTCTATTCGATCAGCCATGCGCCCGCGCTCCTGATGCTTGAGACCGGCACGCCGCCGGCGCTTCTTCTTGTCTATCTCGTTATCGTCGTGCAGCTCAGCGACGTCTTCCAGTATGTCTGGGGCAAGCTTCTGGGAAAACATCGTTTCTCCCCGAACATCAGCCCGTCGAAGACGCTCGAGGGCCTCATCGGTGGCGGCGCCTCGGCGATCCTTGTCGGAACGCTGCTCTACCGGCTGACGCCGTTCTCACTCCTGCAGGCGGCAGCCGTCAGCGCGGTCATCGTCGTTGCCGGCTTCTTCGGCGGCTTCGTGCTCTCGGCGATCAAGCGCGATCTCAACGCCAAGGACTGGGGCTATGTGATCGAAGGCCATGGCGGCGTGCTCGACCGGCTGGATTCCATCACCTTCGCCGCACCGCTGTTCTTCCACATCGTCCGCTACTGGTTCACCACGTGAGGAGAGCCGCCGCATGCGGCCGGTTCCTCAAAAGCGGTCGATATCCTCGAGGCTCTCGATGAGCCGCTGCTGAACCTGCCGGTCCTGCCGGCCGATGGCCGTCACCAGCTTGCCCATCGTTCCCCTGATTCCGTGAAGCTGGTCGACCAGATCCATGACGACATCGACGCCGGCTTCGTTGACACCCATATTGCCCATGAGATCGAGGATGAGCCGGCCGCGGGCGACATCGGCCTCGTGAAACTGCCGCCCTTCGCCTGACATCTCCGGAATCAACCAGCCCCGTTCGACCCAGAAGTCGAGCTGGACGACATCGATTTTCAGGCAAAGACGGAACTCATGATCATCCATGATCAGGCCTCCATATTCTTCCTCGGATCGTATGGATTTGCCGCCGCCCATTCCTTCACCAGGGAGGCCAGCCGTTCGTCTGGATTATCGGGCAGCACGATCTTCAAGGAGACATAGACGTCGCCGTGTCCGCCGCCGCGTTTTGGAACGCCCTTGCCCCTGAGGCGCAGGACCTTGCCCGTATTCGAGTGCGCAGGCAGCGTCACGTTGACAGGTCCCGAAGGTGTCGGCACGCGAACCTTGCCGCCGAGCACCGCCTCGCCAAGCGAGATTGGCAGTTCCAGGCGGATGTCGTCGCCGTCGCGCGTGAAAAAGCGGTGGGGGGCCACACGGATTTCGATCAGGGCATCGCCCGCCGGCCCGCCGCCAAGGCCCGGTTCACCTTTGCCACGCAGCCGCAAAGTCTGGCCGTCGCGGGTTCCGGGCGGGATCTGCACATCGAGCTGCGGCCCATCCGGCAGCTTGATCTCGGTCCTGGTGCCGTTGACGGCCTCGAGAAAATCGACCTCCATGGAGAAACGCCGATCCTGGCCGTGGCTGCGCGTCCTGCCGCCGCCTGCGCGGCGCGAAAAGAAATTGGCAAAGGTATTGTCGATGTCGGCGAAATCGGCAAAGCCGGAATTGTTGCGGTAGGGATCATTGGCACCGCTCGTCGAGGCATAGTCGCGGTAATAGCTGCGCTGCGCCCGCTCGGCGCCCGTCATATCGATCTCGCCGCGGTCGAAACGTCTCCGCTTCTGTTCGTCGCTCAAAATCTCGTAAGCGGTCGAAATATCTTTGAACCGGTCCTCTGCCTTTTTGTCGCCGGGGTTAAGGTCGGGGTGAAGTTTCTTGGCGAGCTTGCGGAACGCACTCTGAATATCCTTCTGCGTCGCATCCCGCTTCACGCCCAGAAGCTCATAGGGATCCTGGCTCATGCATATCTCCGGTCGGGCAGTCCATGCTGCTGGTTGGCTTGGCACTGATATAGGTTGTCGGGCCGCCGCCGGGGAGGGGCAACCCACGGGGCACCTCAAGCCGGTGATCCCGTGATCGGCGGGAACTTGCCAGAGCTCAGAGCGGAACGGCGTCTTCGGTTTGGGGCGCGGAGCCCTCATGCGCGTCGTCTGAACGCCGATCGACGAGAACCGAGCATCCCGCATGACGCACGACCTTCTCGACGATCGAGGAGAAGACGTAGTCGGTGATATCGGGCACGTGGGATGACAGCAGAATGAGATCGGCCGCTCTCTCCCTTGCGGCCGACACCAGCAGGGAAGCGGCAACGCCGATGCGAACCTCGATCATCACAGGGATTCCCAACTCCTTGCAGAGCGACACGAGCTTCTTTTCGGCGTCGACGATGGCGGCCGTTTCCGTTTCCTCGGGAATGCCGGTCAGGCGACGCTGCGGGACATTCTCGATGACATGCATGACGAGGATGGTTCCGCCTTCGTCCACAAGCGCCGCAGCCCGGCGCAGCAAGCGGTTTGCCGTCCGCCTCGAACCCATGCCGATGCCGCAGATGATCGTGCGATACATTGAAATCAATATCCTCGAATGCCAGCCATTGCCGTGATCTTACCTAGATCGACGACGCCTGCTTTGACCAAAATCAAGTCCGTCAGTGAAGCGGCGGCGTGCACGGGAAAGCCGCCGCCCGCTTTCGACACGAGCATCCTGCCGCCTTGTCGCAGTTGACGGCGGCCCGATCGGCGGTAGCTCTCATGCGATGTCGTCACACCATAGAGGTTTCACATGCCGAATTTCGCAATCATCGGAGCGGGCGCAATGGGAAGCGCTGTCGCCAGACGGCTGATCGACCATGGCGCCACGGTGCTGACCCATCTCGACGGTAGAAGCGATCAGACGATTGCGCGCGCCAAGACAGCCGGCATGGTGCCGGTCGGACGCCGGGCGCTGGCGGAGGCCGAGCTGATCCTGTCGATCGTTCCGCCGGCGGAAGCGATCGGCGTCGCCGAATTGGTCGCGGAGATATCGTCGAGCATGCCGGCACCGCCGCCCTTTATCGACCTCAACGCGATCGCGCCGAAAACCATGCAGGCGCTGGCGGCGCGGTTCGACGGCAGCCGGGTAGAGGTTCTCGACGGCGCTATCATCGGCGGGCCGCCGGTTCCCGGCAAATCAGGGCCGGCCATCTATATCAGCGGCGATAGCGCGGAGCGAAGCAGGCTGCTCGAAGATTACGGCTTGCGGGTCCGCAAGCTCGACGGCCCGCTCGGCGCGGCTTCGGCGCTGAAGATGTGTTATGCCGGCATCAACAAGGGTTTTATCGGCCTCGGCGCCGCAATGCTGCTGGCCGCATCCCGCTCTGGCGCTGCCGAAAGCCTGAAGGCCGAACTCTCTGAAAGCCTCCCCGATATCGACATCAAACTGTCGAAATCCATTCCCGACATGTATCCGAAAGCCTACCGCTGGGTCGCCGAAATGCAGGAGATCGCCGACTTCCTGGGAAAGGACGATCCGGCAGCGGAGATTTTTCGCGGCATGGCTGATGTTTTCTCCAGGCTGGCCGACGACGTCAAGGGCAGCCGCGTGCTGGTCAGACGGCTGGACGAGATCCTTGGCTCCCCGGAAACCGCCGGTGCGATGGTCATGCCGTAGCACTTACCCGCTGCCGGCGCCCCACACCGGGGCGCCGGCAGCTGGCGTACGGCCGGTCCAAGCCGCGCCTAAATCTTTACGAAATCCTCGACCTGTGCCCTGATCGCGACTTCGGTCGGCAATCGCTCCATCGAACTTGCGCCGTAAAAGCCGTTGCATCCCTTGCAGCGGGCGAGCACGTATGCGGCATCCGCCGGCATGGCGATCGGACCGCCGTGGCAGAGCACGATGACATCGTCGCGCACGGATCTGGCGGCATCCGTCCAGGCGTTGATCTTCTCCACGCATCCGTCGAGCGTCAGCGCCGTTTCGGCGCCGATCGCGCCGCCTGTGGTCAGGCCGAGATGGCAGACGACGATATCGGCGCCGGCCCGGGTCATGGCCATGGCGTCCTCAGCGCTGAAGACATAGGGCGTCGTCAGCATGTCCTTGGCGTGCGCGCGGGCGATGATATCGATCTCGAGATCGAAGCCCATGCCGGTTTCTTCGAGATTGGCGCGGAAGGTGCCGTCGATCAGCCCGACGGTGGGAAAGTTCTGGATGCCGGCAAAGCCCATCGCCTTCAGTTCGTCGAGGAAGAGATCGGGCAGCATGAAGGGATCGGTGCCGTTGACGCCGGCAAGCACCGGCGTGTGGCGCACGACCGGCAGAACCTCGCGGCCCATCTCCCTGACGATCTCATTGGCATTGCCATAGGCGAGCAGGCCGGCCAGCGAGCCGCGTCCGGCCATGCGGTAACGGCCGGAATTGTAGATCACGATCAGGTCGATGCCGCCGGCTTCCTCGCTCTTGGCGGAAAGGCCGGTGCCGGCGCCGCCGCCGACGATCGGCCGGCCCTCGGCGATCTTGCGGCGAAGCCTGTTCAGAATGTCGCTTCTATCGATGCGGGTCAAAATTCCCTCCTTGAGGCATGGATGTCATGAAAGTTGGCAACGAGTGCCGCGGCGAATTCCGGGCTGTTGATATGGGCGTCTATCTCGACAAGGCGCCTGTTTTCCGCATTGCGCCAGCCGGCGCGGATGGTGGCAAACAGCGCCGCGTCGGCTTGCGGATCGTGGAACGGCTGACCGGCGGCGTCGATGGCCGAAACGCCCTGCAGCGGCAGCAGGAAACGGACCGGCCCCTGCATCCGGTTCAGCCGCTCGACGATGAAGGCGCCGATCCGGCCGTTTTCCGCCGGCGTGGTGCGCATCAGCGTCACCTGGGCATTGTGGACATGAAGCCTGCGGTCGCGGAAAGGCGCCGGCACGGTTTCCCGCGCGCCGAAATTCACCATGTCGACGGCGCCGACCGAGCCGACATAGGGCAGGCCGGTGCGGATGATGGCGCCGAAGCGATCCATGGTCGCCGGAAAGACGCCGCCGACGAGGAGATCGGGAACCTCCGTCGTCGTCACGTCGATCACGCCCTGCAGCAGGCGGGAATCGGCAAGCTTCTCCATCGACTCCCCGCCGACGCCGGTCGCGTGAAAGACGTAGATTTCATGCGTCTTGCCGAGCATCTCACGGATCTGCGTGACGCAAGGCGTGGTGACGCCGAACATGGTCATGCCGATGCCCGGCCGATCATCGCTCGAAGCGGGAATGGGATTGCCGGCCATGCCGGCCGCCGCATTCGCCGCATTGCCGATCACCTTGCGCGAGATCGCATTCAGGCCGGCGACGTCGACGACCGAATACATCATGGTCAGATCGTTCGGCCCGACATAGGGCGCGACATTGCCGGAGGCGACCGTCGAGACCATCAGTTTCGGCAGGCCGATGGGAAGTGCGCGCATCGCTTCCGTGACGAGCGCGGTATTGCCGGTACCGCCGAGACCGAGAACGGCGCCGATGTCGCTGCGTGATGTCAGGAATGCCGTCAGCGCCTTGGCCATGGCCGAAACCGCCGTTCCCCGATCGGTCTGCCCCAGCACGGCCGCCGCGCCCTCGGGATGAAATTCGGCCACTTCCCGCGCCCGGATATCGGCGCCGGCGTTATCCCCGAGCGTTCCGACATCGACCAGGATGGCATCGGCGCCGGCCGCACGAACCACCTCCCTGGCGTAATTCAGTTCCGCGCTCTTGGTGTCGCAGGTGCCGACGATATAGACCTTTCCCATTGTTTTTCCTCCTTTTTCAAACTTTCTCTGTGAGCTTTCGATAAAATTCCTTTTTATGTATTTTTCATATTGTATATTCTTTCGCATATTGCATACTTAATTCATCAACGCCAGACGGAAATGGAAACCATGAACGCACCGCGCCACCTCACCCTTCGCGAGCGGATCTACGAGGAAATCGTTCGCCTGATCGTCTCGGGTGAGCTGCCGAGCGGCGTCTCGATCGACGAAAAAGAACTGACGGAACGGCTGCAGGTCAGCCGCACGCCATTCCGGGAGGCGATCGGCACGCTCGCCAAGGAAGGGCTGATCGAGATCAAGCCCTATCGCGGCTTCTTCGTGCGCAGCTTCACGCCGAAAGAGATCGACGACCTCTATAATTTGCGCAAGACGCTCGAATGCTTCGCCGTCGAGCTCGCCGTTCCGGAGATGAGCGACCGGCATATCGCAAACTTCGAGCGTATCCTGGATGAAGCAGTGGCCGCATTGCGCCGCGGCGACATGGAAACCTACGGCATTCGCGACAAGGAATTCCACGAGACCATTGCCGAGCTTTCGGGGAGCGCGCCGCTGATCGAAACGCTGGCGCGACTCGCACTGCAGATCCAGATCTGCCGCTCGATCGCCAATGAGAGCCGCGATCTGGCCGAAAGGGCGGCCGAGGAGCGCGATCAGATCCTGCAGGCTTTCAGGGCGCGCGACATTGCCCGCGCCAAAGCGCTGATGCACGCGCATATCAGCGATGTCCAGCAGGCCGTCATGGCGCGCTTTCAGAAGGGTTAGCCGAAGGACATGAAGGAGAGGGAGGTCTCCTTCAGCAACCGAAAAACATGGGCCGCGGAGCGGCCCGGAGGAGGGAACAATGCTGAAATTACTTGCCCGCAGCACCGCACTGGCGGCGATGATCGCCGCAAGCTCGCTGGCGGCACATGCTGAAACCCTGAAGATGTGGGGGCCCGAGCAGATCACCGAGCCGCTGGTCGCGCAGCTCTGGAACGGCATCAAGGCCGATTTCGAAAAAGCCAATCCCGGTGTGACCGTCGAATTCATGCCGCCGACCGGCACGATCAGCAACGGCGCCGTGCAGGCGGCGATCCAGTCGGATGCCGGACCGGACGTGATCCTCACCAACTCCGGCATCGGCCGCATCAGCGTCGTCAAGAACGCCAAGCAGGTGATGCCGCTCACCGAGCAATATGAAAAGCGCGGCTGGAAGGACAAGATCTATCCCTGGCTCTACACCGAGCTGAAGGGCCAGTTCGCCGGCGAGATCTATGAGGTTCCCGATGGGCTCGATGCGCTGGGCATCTGGTACCACAAGGACATTTTCGCGCAGGCCGGCTGGAAGATCCCAGCCACCTGGAGCGAATTCGAAGCGCTGATGAAATCGATCGAGGAGACCGGCCTGCAGCCGATCGCCATCGGTCCGCGCACGACGGGCAGCGCCGGTCATCTCTTCGGCAACCTGCTGCAGTCGGCGAGCGGTAAGGAGGTGATCGGCAAGGCGCTGCGTCGCGAAATTGCGTGGGACGACCCGTCCGTCGCCGCCGGTGCCATCCGGCTGCAGAAGCTGGTCGAGGCAGGCGACATCAAGAAGGAAATGGCCGGTCTCGATCTCGACGGCGCCTCGCGGCTCTGGTTCAACAAGCGCGCCGCCATGTTCGTTGCCGGCCCCTGGTTCACCGCCAATGCCCGCAAGGCCGGCTACGACCTCACTAACGCCGGTTATGCACCGATGCCCTCCGACATCAAGGGCGCGGCGATTCCGACCGGCGGCGTCGGCTGGAGCTGGCTGATCCCCGTCAATTCGAGGCAGCCTGAACTCGCGATGAAATGGATCGACTTCATGCTGTCGGACGCGGTGATGAAGAAACGCGCCCAGGACCCTGCCAGCACGATGATCTATCCGCGCGAAATCCCCGGCCTCGAACCGCCGACGCCGGTGCTCAAGGAGATCTTCGCGGCCGCGGCCGGCGGCGTCGGCTACAATCCGAGCGTCTATCTGCCCGGGCCGGTGCTCGACACCTATTTCCAGGTCATCCAGGGCCTGATCTCCGGCCAGATCGGCGGCGAGGACGGCATGAAGCAGATCCAGGCGAAGATGGCAGAGGCGAAATAGTGGCCATCCCCGAAACATCAGGCAGCAAGGTCGTGGCTTCTCTCAGCACTCCCCCTGCCGCGGCAGGACATACGGGCGGAACATTCGCCCATATGTCCAAACCCCGGGCGGCCGGGTCCGGCTCAGCCGATCGGGATGCCGGCACCGCATTCTGGCTGATGGCGCCGGCGCTCGGCCTTTATGCCGTCTTCACCCTGCTGCCGATCGCCGCGACTTTCTGGCTGAGTTTCAACAGTTCGGCCGGTTTCAACACCTCCGCGATCTTCGTCGGCTTCGGCAATTACGCAAAGGCGGCGCATGATCCGATCGTCTGGAAGAGCCTCGTCCATACCTTCGTCTGGCTCGCCTACCATGTGGTGATGGCAGGCGGGCTCGGCCTTCTGCTGGCCCTCGCCGTCAGCAGGCTGCGTTTCACCCAGGTCTTCTTCCGCACCGCCTTCTTCCTGCCGCATCTGGTGTCGCTGGCCGTCGTCGGCGTCATCTGGGCCAATATCTACGATCCGTTTTTCGGCCTCCTGAACACGGCCCTGACGCGGATCGGGCTCGGCGCCTTCACGCAAGGCTGGCTTTCCGATCCCGCTCTGGTGCTGTTTTCCGTCAATGTCGCGAGCTCGTGGCAGGGCTTCGGCCTCTATATGCTGCTCTTCATCGCCGGGCTGCAGAATATCGACCGCTCGCTTTACGACGCGGCGGAGGTGGACGGTGCCAACGCCTTGCAGAAGCTGATTTATGTGACGCTACCGGGGCTTCGCGAGGTCATGACCTTCGTCGTCTCGCTGGCGATGATCAATGGCCTGAAGGGCTTTGCGACGGTCTTCGTCATGACCAATGGCGGCCCCTTCTACCAGAGCGAACTGATCACGACCTATATCTACCGGCTCGCCTTCCAGTCCCAGGATCACGGGCTGGCGGCGGTGCTCTGCATCCTGCTCAGCCTGCTGGCAATCGTCATCACCATCGTCTTCAACCGCTGGCGTGCGAGGCTTGCGCAATGAGTAGGCGCAATCGCGAATGGCCGGTGGCGCTGGCGCTGACGCCTGTCTTGATCCTGATCCTCGCCCCCTTCGTCTGGCTGCTGATCTCCAGCTTCAAGACCGAAGCCGAGATCGGCCAGGCCGATCCCTTCACCTGGCCCGCCGACCTGATGTGGCGGAACTATCTGGATGCCTGGCAGATCGGCGGATTTGGCGATCTCGTCGGCAACAGCCTCATCAACCTCGTCGGCGTCGTCACCCTGTCGCTGATCACCTGCGCCCCTGCCGGCTATGCGCTGGCCAAGATCCGCTTTCCCGGCCGCGAATGGCTGTTCTACGCCTTCATTCTCGGCCTCACCGTGCCGGTCCAGGCGATCGTCATTCCGCTTTACCAGGTGCTCTTCGGGCTCGACCTCGTCAACACGCTGACTGGCATCGTCCTGGTGCAGGTCAGCAACGGCATCCCCTTCGGCATATTCCTGATGCGGAGCTTCTTCATCGGCGTGCCGGATGATCTGATCGAGGCCGCCAAGATCGACGGCGCCTCGCATCTCCAGATCCTCACCAAGGTTTTCCTGCCGATCTCGACGCCGGCGGTGCAGGCGCTCGTCATCATCAGCGCGCTCTCCACCTGGAACGATTTCTTTCTGCCGCTGATCGTGCTGATCAGCCCCGAAGTGCAGACCCTGCCGCTCGGGCTGGTGCGTTTCGCCAGCACCTATGCCTCCGACTACCGTCTGGTCTTCTCCGGGACGGTCATTTCATTCCTGCCGATCATTCTTCTCTACATCCTGATGCAGCGCCGTTTCACCGAGGGGCTGACCCAGGGGGCAATCAAGGGCTGACCATGTCGCATCACGTCCAGCGGGAAATCCGCTACAATTTCGAATTCGACCACCGCATCAAAGCCTGCTTTATCGGCGCCGGCGGCCATGCCTACCGCAATATCTACCCGGCGCTGCGGTATGCGCCGGTCGAGATCGCCGGCATCTGCGATCTCGATCTCGGTCGCGCCGAAAAATTCGCCAAGCTTTTCGGCGCCGGCAAGGCCTATACCGATCACCGCGACATGCTGGAGCAGGAAAAGCCGGAGCTGGTCTTTCTCGTCACCGCCTACCATCCCGACGGCCGGGTGCAGGCAACGGATCTGGCGCTCGACGCGCTCGCCGCGGGCGCGCATGTCTGGATGGAAAAACCGACCGCCGCGACTATGGAAGACATCGAAAGGCTGCAGGCGGCAAGTGCTGCAGCCGGCCGCATGGTGATGACCGGTCTCAAGAAGACCTTCTTCCCGACGATCGAGAAGCTGAAGGATTTGATCGGCTCGCCCGGCTTCGGCCGGCTGACCTCGATCAATGTCCGTTATCCCCAGAGCCTGCCGAGACCCGAGGACCGCACCGATCTCGTCAAGATGCAGAGCTTCCTCGATCACATCTATCATCCCGGCGCGATCCTTAATTTCCTCGGCGGCGAGATCGAACGCGCGAGCTATGAATGGGAGGCGCTGTCGGGGGCGACCGTCACCAGCCTGCGCTTCCGCTCCGGCGCGATCGGCACACTGCACCTTGCCGCCGGCCAATCCGGCGGCAGCAGCTTCGAGCGGGTCGAGATCATCGGCGAAGGCGCCAATGCGATCGTCGAAAACGGCAGCCGGCTGACCTATTTCCGCAGGGCGGATCTGCCGTCCTATGGCCGCGCCGCAAGCTTCATCCAGCCGGACGAGAATGCCGCGCTCATCTACGAGCCGGAGCATTCGCTCGGCCAGCTCTACAACAGCAATCTCTTCTATCTCGGCTATGTGCCCGAGATCCTGCATTTGACGGATGCGATCCTCGCCGGCACATCAATCAGCCGGGGCACGCTGGAAATCGCCCGCGAGATCATGAAGCTCTTCGACTTTTTTAGACGCGCGGATGCCGGCGTCACCACCAATCTCTGAATGGGGGAAAGACAGCCTTGACCGAGACAGATGTGATTTTCAGGAAATCCGGCGGCGAATTCATGCCGACCACCTGGGGCGAACTCAACTGGAAGATCACCGGCGACGGCACACCGGGCGCCGAGATGACCTTCGGCACCTGCCGCATCAATCCCGGCGAGCGCAACCAGCTGCATTCCCATCCCGATTGCGAGGAGATCCTCTACGTCATTTCCGGCCATTGCGAGCACAAGCTCGGCGATGCACTTTACCGGCTCGAAGCCGGCGACGCCATCCGCATTCCCCGCAATGTCCGCCACTGGGCGCGCGCCCTCGGCACCGAACCGCTCTTCGCGCTGATCATGTTCTCCTCCGGCACCAGGACGGCGGTCAATCATGAAGGCGAGGGGGCGGCCTGAACGTAACGCTGCGCCCCGGCACGGCCGATCCCGGCGAGAAGCTCATCTACGGCGTTCAGGCCGCGACGGGCAGGCGTCTTGTCGACGCGGAGCTCTGATGCGGCCTTTCTCCTGCATTTGCTAATATTCTGACGATTGTGTGAAGCCGCCCCGACACCTCTGACAAACCGCATCGCCTCTGCTATGTCAGGAAAAATGCGGTGGCCAGCCGATTGCCGCCGCGCTCTGTCCGATCAATGCCAGGAGTTTGAAAGATGAGCGGTTCTTCCGATTACGCACCCCCGAAAGTCTGGGCCTGGAACAAGGCGAATGGCGGCCAGTTCGCCAGCATCAATCGCCCGATAGCAGGGCCGACACATGAGAAGGAGCTTCCGATCGGCCGTCATCCGCTGCAGCTTTATTCGCTCGGAACGCCGAACGGCCAGAAGGTCACCATCATGCTCGAGGAGTTGCTGGCCCTTGGCCATAGCGGTGCCGAATATGACGCCTGGCTGATCCGGATCGGCGATGGCGACCAGTTCGGCAGCGATTTCGTCAAGATCAACCCCAACTCGAAGATCCCGGCGCTGATGGACCGCAGCGGCGAAAAGCCGATCCGCGTCTTCGAGTCCGGTGCCATCCTTACCTATCTCGCTGAGAAATTCGGCGCTTTCCTGCCGACAGAGCCGGCCGCCCGCGCCGAATGCCTGTCATGGCTGTTCTGGCAGATGGGAAGCGCACCCTATCTCGGCGGCGGCTTCGGCCATTTCTACGCCTATGCGCCGACGAAGATCGAATATGCGATCGACCGCTTCGCCATGGAGGTGAAACGCCAGCTCGACGTGCTCGATCGCCGCCTCGCCGAAAGCGAGTATCTGGCAGGTGGCGAATATACGATCGCCGATATTGCCGTCTGGCCGTGGTATGGCGGGCTGGTCAAGGGCTGGACCTACGGCGCGGCCGAATTCCTGCAGGTCGAGGACTATAAGAACGTCCAGCGCTGGGCCGATACCATCCACAGCCGGCCGGCCGTACAGCGCGGCCGGATGGTCAACCGCCTCTCCGGCGACCCTTCGAGCCAATTGCACGAGCGTCACGACGCCAGCGACTTCGACACGAAGACGCAGGACAAGCTCGCGGCCGCCGAGTAGGCAGGCGGCCCCAGCGACGTGTCGCAGCAAGAAGTGGAACTCCGCCGCCTTTACGGCGACGGAGCATTTGCATGCTGCCCGAACTCAGTTCTTGACCGTATCCTCCAGGAAGAACCGGCCGAGCGGGTTCTGGTAGAAATTGTCGATATTCTTGCGCGAGACGTTGATGTAGGGGCTGTAATAAAGATCGATCCAGTTGACGTCGTCCTTGGCCATCTTCTGCAGATCGACATACATGGCTTCACGCTTCTTGGGGTCGAGCTCGAGACGGGCTTTCGCCACCAACTCCTTCACCGCCTCGTTCTTGTAGTTGGTCAAATAGTTGTTGTTGGAATCGTGGCCGAGCACGAAGGTGGTCTTCTGGTCCGGATCGAGGATGTCGTTCGTCCAGTAGTTGACCGAGATGTCATAGTCGCCGGCAACCAGCATATCCCATTCCTGGCTCGGATCGACCTTCTGCAAATTGGCGGTGATGCCGGCCTTCTGCAGCTGCTGTTGGACCAAGACGGCCGTCTGCTCGTCCACCTCGTCGCCGGCGCGAACCACGTAATTCAGCGTCAGGTCGGATGCGCCGGCGGCCGCCAGCATTTCCTTGGCCTTCGCGGGATCATAGGGTCGCTGCAGATTGTCGGCGTAATAATAGAGCGCGCCCTTTGGAATGTAGGAATTGGCCACAGTGCCCTGGCCGAAGGTGACGGTGTCGACGATCGCCTTCTTGTCGATGGCAAGATCCAGCGCCTGGCGGACTTCCTTCTTGCCGAGCGCGCCATGCGCGTGATTGATCAGCAGATGGTCCTCGCGGGTCGAAGCGTCGATGCCGACTTTGAGATTTGGATCCTTCTTCAGTTCCTCGACGCGGGAGAAGGGAACGAAAATCGCCGCATCCAGTTCGCCGGCCTGAACGTTCAGCATTCGCGTGTTGTCGTCGGGCACCGAGATCCATTCGACGCCGTCGAGTTTGACGCGGTCGGCTTCCCAGAAATTCGGGTTCTTTTTGAGGATGACGCGGTCACCGCGCCGCCATTCGTCGATCACGAAGGCGCCGGATGCGATCGGCTTTTCCGCATAGGCATCTGCGCCCAGAGATTCCATGCCTTTCTTCGAGATGACTGACGCGTTCGGCAGCGCCAGCGTCGACAGGAATGGCGCGGACGGGTTCTTGAGCTTGATCGTCAGCGTGTGCGGATCGGTCGCCACTGCCGTGTCGATCACCTTATAGGAATCGCTCCAGAGGGAGGCGGCATCGTCGCGGATGCGCAACAGACTGAAGGCCGCATCCTCCGCCGTCAGCGGCGAGCCGTCGGAGAATTTCGCTTCACGGATCTTGAGGGTGTAGGTCAGTCCGTCATCCGAGATCGTCCAGCTTTCGGCAAGCCCCGGTTCCAGCTTGGTGCCCGTCTTGTCGACGCGGATCAGCACGTCGTAGACGTTGGAAAACACCCAGTTGTCGATGTTCTGTGCGGTCTTGATCGGATCGAATGTCGTCGAATCCTCGCGGCGGCCGATGGTGAGCACGCCGGCGGCCTCGGCATAGCTTGCGCCGAGCGTCAGCCCGGCGAGCAGGGCGGCAAGCCCGATCGATTTCCAGTTATTCGTCATGAGTCGTTCCCTTCGTTGTTATGGCATGCGCTTGCTTGATGTGGATTGCGGATCGTGGCTGCGGCCGGCGCCCTGCAGCAGCGGCTTGTCGGGATCGATATCGGGGATGGCTGCGATCAGCGCCGCGGTATAGGCGTGCTTCGGCCGGGCGAAGACCTCTTCCGAGCCGCCTTCCTCTACGATCTCGCCGCGATACATCACGACGACACGTTCACAGAGATCGCGCACGATGGCGAGATCATGGGCGATGAACATCAGCGTCAGGTTCATCTTCGCGGTGAGCTGCCGGAAAAGCTCGATGATCTGCGCCTGGATGGTGACGTCGAGTGCCGCCACGCATTCGTCGGCGATGATCAACTTCGGATCGACGGCGAGCGCGCGAGCAATGCCCGCACGCTGGCACTGGCCGCCGCTCATGCTGCGCGGCTTGCGGTCGGCGAATTCGCGCTCGAGGCCGACGAGATCGAGCAGTTCGCCGATGCGCGCCGGGATCTCGGCCCTGGCGACCTTGCCCTGGACCTTCAACACCTCGGCCAGCATCTGCCCGATCGTCAGCCGCGGGTTCAGCGCATTGTAGGGATCCTGGAACACCATCGCCGTTTCGCGCCTGAGCTTGGCCAAGCCCGCCTTCCTCTGCTGCGCCAGATCGACACCGTCGAAGGTAACGTGGCCGGCGGAAAGCGGCGTCAGCCCGAGCACGGCGCGGGCAAGCGTACTCTTGCCGCTGCCGGATTCGCCGACGATGCCGACGGTTTCGCCCGGCATGATCCTCAAGCTGACGCCGGCGACGGCACTGATCGTCTTGGCGCCGCCCTTGAACAGGCCGCCGCCCCTGAAGCGCACATGCAGATCGTCGACCTCCAGCAGCGGCCTGGCCGATCCGCCTGTGTCCCCATGAACGGACGGCGGCGCGGGCTGCTCGCCCGATATGGAAGGGTGGCTGTCGACCAGGCTGACCGTATAGGGATGCTGCGGCCGCGCCAGGATCGCACGCTTCGGCCCCACTTCAATAAGCTTGCCGCTGCGCATCACGGCAATGCGGTCGCAGGTCTGGGCGACGATGCCGAGGTCATGGGTAATGAGAATGATCGACAGGCCGCGCCGGTCGCGAATGTCGATCAACAGCCGCAGGATCTGCGCCTGGATGGTCACGTCGAGCGCCGTGGTCGGCTCGTCGGCGATCAGGATCTTCGGATTGCAGGACAACGCAACGCCGATCATCGCCCGCTGGCGCATGCCGCCGGAAAATTCATGCGGATAGCTGTCGTACTGGCGGGCGGGATCGGGGAAACCGACCTGCGACAGAATTTCGACCGCCGCGGCGCGGGCCTCGCGGGCGCCGAGGCCCTGGTGGTGGCGAATGCCCTCGGCGACCTGGTCGCCGATCCGCATGACCGGATCGAGGTGGCTCGTCGGGTTCTGGAAGATCATGCCGATCTCGCCGCCGCGCACTTGCAGCATCTCCCTATCGTCGATCCGCGTCAGGTCGCTTCCTTCGAGCAGTACGGAACCGCTCTCGATCTTCAGCAGTGAGGAGGGCAGCAGCCGCACCAGCGAGCGGCAGAACAGGCTCTTTCCCGAACCGCTCTCACCGACGAGACCGAGAATTTCTCCCC
This sequence comes from Rhizobium sp. M10, assembly GCF_002531955.1. NCBI lineage: Bacteria > Pseudomonadati > Pseudomonadota > Alphaproteobacteria > Hyphomicrobiales > Rhizobiaceae > Rhizobium > Rhizobium sp. M10. The sequence continues at coordinate 170,028 of NZ_NWTA01000013.1, forward strand.
TGCCAAGATCGAGGGAGACCGCGTCGAGCAGCGTGCGCGTGCCGGAATCGAGATGCGCCCTCACGGTCAGATCGCGGACGGAGAGCACGGAGCCGCTCATTCATGTACCCCCAGCAATTCGCCGAGAGCATCGCCCAGCATGCTGAAGCCGAAGGCGAGGCAGACGATGGAGAGGCCGGGAAACAGCGTGATCCACCAGGCGGTGGTAATGAAGCTTTGTCCTTCCGCGACCATCACGCCCCATTCGGCGATCGGCGGCTGGACGCCGAGACCGAGATAGCTGACGGCGGCGCCGCTCAGCAGCACCAGCGTCGCATCCGACATCGAAAAGACGATCGAGCCGGCGACCGCGTTCGGCAGCAGGTGCCGGAACATGATGCGCGGACGGCTGAAGCCGAGGCTGACGGCGGCGACCGCGTAATCGCTGCTTTTTAGCACCAGCATCTGCGCCCGGATCAGCCGCGCATAGGAGACCCAGCCGACCAGCGCCATGGCGATATAGAAGCTGCCGAGGCCGGGACCGAGGATCGCGATGATCGACAGCATCAGCACCAGGAAGGGGAAGGCGAGAATGATATCGACGAGGCGCATGAACAGCGCATCGACGATACCGCCGTAAAAGCCGGCTATCGAACCCACCGTCGTACCGATCAGGAAGGGGAAGGTGACGCCGATGAGAGACATCTGCAGATCGAGGCGCGCGCCCCAGATGACGCGGGAGAGAATATCGCGGCCGAAGTTGTCGGTGCCGAACGGATGCAGCAGCGACGGCGCCTGCAGGCGCACCTCGGCATTCTGAGTGATCGGATCGTAGGGCGCGATGATGGGCGCGCCGATCGCCAGCAGGAAGAAAAACAGCAGCAGGCCGGCGCCGACGGCAAACATTGGCCGTCGGCCGAAGAACCGGCGCCAGCCGTGGGATGCGGGGGCGGTCGCCTGGATGCTCATAGCGTCACCCTCGGATCGACGGCGACCGTGACGACGTCGGCGATGAAGTTGATGAGCACGGTGGCGCAGGCAAAGACCATGGCGACGCCCTGGACCACCATGTAATCGCGCGAAAAGATCGCCCTGACGAGCAGTTGCCCCATGCCTGGCAGCGCAAAGACGCTCTCGACCACCACCGTGCCGCCGATCAGCCAGCCGATGTTGACGGCAAGCAGGTTGATCGTCGGCACCAGCGAATTCGGCAATACATGCCGCCAAAAGACGATGCTTTCCGGCATGCCGCGGGCGCGCGCCGCCGTCGCGACGTCCGACTTCAGCGCTTCGATCATTGCCGCCCGCAGGCTTCGCGTCAGAACGGTCGAGAGCGACAGCGCCACCGTCAGGCTCGGCAGCACCAGATGCGAAAGCTTGTCGCCGATCGTTGCGCCGTACCCGGAAACCGGCAGCATGCCGAGTTCGACGCTGAAGAGGATGATCAGCATCAACCCCAGCCAGAAGGGCGGGAAGCCGATGCCGAAGGTCGAGACGATGCGCACCGCATGGTCCGGCGCCCGGCCGGCATTGCGCGCGGCGATCGCCGCCATCGGCACCGCGATCACGACCGACAGCACGACGCTGGAGACGACGAGCGCCAGCGTCGGCTCGATGCGGGTGACGATCAGCTTCAGCACGTCGATCTTGTAGAGGATCGATTTGCCCATCTCGCCATTGGCGAGATTCTTGAGGAAGTAGAGATATTGCAGCCACATCGGCTGATCGAGGCCGTATTGGGCGCGGATGCTGGCAAGGGCTGCCGGCGTCGCGCGCGTGCCGAGGATGTTGCGCGCCGGATCGCCGGGGATCAACCGAACCAGAATGAACGTGATGACGCTGATGCCGAAAATGACCGGCAGGAACTGGAGCGGCCGCGTCAGAACGAATTTATAGCGATGCATGACGGCGATCGCCCCTCTGTCTTCGTCGGGTTTGAGCCGCTTTCATTTGCATCAGGCTGCCTTGTGCCGGGCGAGGAAACCGAGAAGCGCCGGATAATAGTCCTGCGGGTTTTCATAAAACGGCATGTGGCTGGCGTTCGCAATTACCTTGAGTTCGGCATTCGGCAATTCAAGTTTCATCCTCAGCGCGCAGGCCGGCGTCAGCTCGTCATGCTCGCCCGTGGTGATCAGCACCGGCAGCGTCAGCCGCGGCAGATCCGGGATACGATTCCAGTCCTTGAGGTTGCCGATGTAGAGAAACTCGTTCGGGCCCTGCATGGTCGCGTAAGGCGCCATGTTCCAGTCGTCGAGCGAGCGGCGAACCGGCGCCGGCCATTCGGCCAGGCGGCAGACATGGCGGTAATTGAGGATGGTGACGGCGGCGAGATATTCGGGATGATTATAGGTGCCCTGCGCCTCGTGCTTCTGCATCATCGAGACGGTTTCGGGACCGAGTGCCGACCGCAGCCGTTCCAGCTCCGAGATCAGATGCGGCATGTCGGCGACGGTATCTTCGAGGATCAGTGTCTTGAGGTTCTCGGGATAGGTCAGCGCATAATCGATCGCCAGCCACCCGCCCCAGGAATGGCCGAGCAGGTGAACCTCGCCGAGCCCAAGTGCCTTGCGCACTGTCTCGGTCTCCTCGACATAACGGCCGATCGTCCAGAGTGAGAGATCGTCCGGCCGATCGGAGGCGCCCGTGCCGAGCTGGTCGAAGGCGACCACACGGTAGCCCTTGTCGATCAGGCAGGAATGCGCCTCGCGCAGGTAATCGCAGGGCAAGCCGGGACCGCCGTTCAAGCAGAAAACCGTCTCGTCGCCGGTCCCGAAGCTATAGGCGATGACGCGGTAGCCATCGACATCGATTTCGAAACGGGCGTCCGGCTGTATTTCACGCCACATTGATTGCTCCGGCAGAAGATTTCGCTTGCTCAATATTTGGGCATGGTTAAATTTTTACCGGAAATCGCGTCCCGTGCCAGCTATAAGAAGTGATAGGGTAGGGCGCATGCGAACCAGGGAACTGCCCATGCTTGATGATATCGGAACGATCAGACGGCAGTTTACAGCGCATGAAACGCTGGACGGCCGGATCGACCAGGCCTTCGAGGCGATGAAGCGGTTGGGCTTCGAGGCCCTGATCTATGACTATACGCCGGTGCCCTACGATCTCGACGGCGCGATCATGATACCCTCGCTGCTGAAACTCAGGAACATCGCCGACGACATGCACGATTATTGGTTCGGTCGCGGTTATTTCCGCATCGACCCGGTCCAGCAGGTGGCGCTGCGCAGCAGCGCGCCCTTCTTCTGGAACTACGATACGAATGCCGACACGCTGATCAACCGCTTCATGAGCGACGACACCGCGCCGGTGACGCGCTATCTCCGCGAACGCGACATGTCGACCGGCGTCACCGTGCCGGTCCATATGCCGGGCGGCGACTATGCGACCGTCACCGGCATTCGCTTCGGCGAAGACAGCGACTTCGAGCGGCATGCGCTGCGCTATATCGCCGACTTCAACCTGCTCGCCCATGTCTTCCACGAGACGGCCTATTCGCTTTTCGACAGGAAGGCGCGCAGCGTCGGCACCATCCATCTGACCGAGCGGGAACGCGAATGCCTGCGCCATTCGGCGGAGGGCTATTCTGCCAAGGAAATCTCGCGCATCATCGGCCGCTCCGTGCCGACCGTGGTGATGCATCTCAATGCCGCGGCCAAGAAACTCGGCGCCCGCAACCGCACCCAGGCCGTCGTGCGCGCCACCCACTACCGCCTGCTCGAAGAACGCGACCGAAACTAAAGCGGCTCCTAGCCACCCTATAAGTTGTGATAGCTGCCTTCGGCGCTGCCGCCGCTTTATGGTCTCCAAACGCCCAAGAGATGGAGACGCCGGTGGCCGAAATCGCAACGAGTGAAGCCTATCTGCCCTTTCGCGACTATCGCACCTGGTATCGCGTGACCGGTTCGGTGGAAAGCGGCAAACTGCCGCTCGTCGTCGCCCATGGAGGGCCCGGCTGCACACATGATTACGTCGATTCCTTCAAGGACATTGCTGAGCTCGACGGCCGCCCTGTCATTCATTACGACCAGCTTGGCAACGGCAATTCCACCCGTCTACCCGAGAAAGGCGCGGATTTCTGGACGGTCGGCCTCTTCCTTGAAGAGCTGGATGCGCTGCTTGCCCATCTCGGCATACAGGATCGTTATGCCCTTCTCGGCCAGTCCTGGGGCGGCATGCTCGGCGCCGAACATGCGGTCCGTCGGCCACCAGGCCTGAAGGCGCTTGTCATCGCCAACTCGCCAGCCAATATGCACACCTGGGTTTCGGAAGCGAACCGGCTGAGGCAGGAACTGCCGAAAGAGGTACAGGACACGCTGCTGAAACATGAGCAGGCGGGAAGCCTCACCGATCCGGACTATATCTCCGCCTCCCGCGTCTTCTATGATCGCCATGTCTGCCGCGTGGTGCCGTGGCCGCCGGAAGTGGCGCGGACCTTTGCCATCATGGACGAGGACAACACCGTCTACCGCAACATGAACGGCCCGACCGAGTTTCACGTCATCGGGACGATGAAGGACTGGACGATCGAAGACCGGCTCGACCGCATCGAGGCGCCGACGCTGCTGATCTCGGGGAAATATGACGAGGCCACGCCCCTGGTAGTGAGGCCCTATCTCGAACGCGTTCCCGGCTGCGAATGGGTGCTCTTCGAAAATTCCAGCCACATGCCGCATGTCGAGGAAAAGCAGCTTTGCCTGGCGACCGTTTCCGGCTTTCTGTCGCGCTACGACTGAAGCAGATGCCGGCTGGTCACGATCGGCGGACCAGCCATTTCTTCGCGACACGGCAGGCCATCGTATAGGCCGGATTGAAGACATTGCCGACATCATAACGCACCACCTGTCCCAAGAGATGGCTTGCTGCCGTTCTGTCGAGGCCGTAATCCGAGGCCAGCCAATTCAGCATTTCGCTGGTGGCATGCTGAAGCGCCTGATCGAGGGGCCTGGCATTGCCGATGGTGAAGATGTCTTCGGCGGTTTCTCCGCGTGGCCAGACCAGTCCGGCCTTCTTTTCCACCGTCAGCCGAACTGTCACTTCGAAAGTGGTTTCGACGCCGGTGCCAACGATCTCACCATCGCCCTGCACGGCATGGCAATCGCCGAGAAAGAACAGCGCGCCGGGAGCCGATACCGGAAAACGAACGGTCGTGCCGGGGCCGAACAGGCGATAATCCATGTTGCCGCCATATTCGCCGCTAGTCGCCGTCGAGATCGCCTGGCCGAGGCTGGGCGCCACCCCGAAACAGCCGATCATCGGGGCGAGCGGCAGAACGAGATTTTCGAGGCCGGCGACCGGCTCGGACAGCCGGACGGTCAGCGCTTCGCGATCGATGGCCCAGATCGCCATGTTGCGCGACGGCAGGTTGCGAACCGTTTCGGGATCGATGACATTGGCCGCGACGATGCTCCGGGTAAAGCCGGTGCCCCTGGTCGGAACCATGCTGATGATTTCGACCTTCAGCGCATCTCCGGGTTCGGCGCCATCCACGAAGATCGGGCCGTTCATCGGGTTCGGACCAGATGTCCGCCGGATGCCGTCCTTGTCATAGCCGATGGCGTCGAGCGTCTCAGTGACGACTGTATCGCCGTCGGCGATATGCAGCGCCGGCGCAAGTGAACCGAGAACATTGTGAAAAAGCGTCGGAATGAAGCGGTGAGTGGTCATGGGAATACAGCTCTCGCTCGTTTCGAATGCCAGGGGCCGCGGCTGGTCTGCCCGGCGGAGTCCAGACTAGAGCAGAGATTACCTGGGAAGCCAACACGCCCGAGGCATGCGATCTGATCTTGCCTTGCATCCCCTGGATACTATATGTAGGTATGTACCTACATGGAGAAGAGTAATGAACGTGACAAGTCTTTCCAGCCGCGAACTCAATCACGACGTGAGCAGGGCAAAGAAGGCGGCGCAAAATGGTCCTGTCATCATTACGGATCGCGGCAAACCATCCCACGTGTTGATGACCTATGACGAATTCGAGCGTCTCACCGGCAAGCGCCGCAGCCTGGTCGATGCTCTCTTCATGCCGGGTTTGTCAGATATTGACTTCGACCCGCCTCGTGTTGAGATCGCACCGCGCGGGGTCGATCTGTCTTGAAATATTTGCTGGATACCAACGTTGTTTCCGAATTGCGTAAGGTCGGAGACGGCAAGGCAGATGCCAATGTGGTCGCATGGGCCGGGGCGCAAGATACCGCGAGCTTATGCATCTCCGCCATCACGATCCTGGAGCTGGAGCGTGGAATACTCGGCGTACAGCGCCGCGATGCGGCGCAGGGGGCTCGTCTGCGTACGTGGCTGGAAAATCAGGTACGGCCGGCATTCGCCGGCCGTATCCTGTCGATCGATGACGCGATCGCGACACGCTGCGCGCATCTGCATATTCCGGATCGGCGCAATGAAGCCGATGCTCTGATTGCCGCAACCGCCCTGGTTCTCGGCCTGACCGTGGTTACGCGCAATATCCGGGATTTCGAAGGCGCGGGCGTTGTCGTGTTGGATCCGTGGCAGGGTTGATGTCTTTGCGTCCGGTCATGGCAGCTGGTGTATGGTCACATCAGGAACGACGTGTCGCGCGATCTCGCAGAGATGCCAGTGATGCGTGAGGTAGATGACCTGTCCGACCTTCGCCATTGCGCCGAGCAGGCGGAAAACCTCTTCGGAGCGGGGATTGTCGAAGCTCTCCATGATGTCGTCGGCGACGAACGGCACGGGCGGGCGAAGCGCTGCAAATTCCTCGTAGCCCGCCAGCCGAAGCGCGAGATAAAGCTGGAACTGCGTGCCGGTCGACATCGCGTCCGCCAGCTTCGAGCCGCCGTCGCGCGAGACGCCGATCAGTATTTCCTTGTCCCGGTCGGGCTGGGTCGTCAGGCCGGAATAGTTGCCGCCGGTGATCAGGTGAAAAGCTTGCGATGCGCGGTTCATCATCGAGCTGCGATGTTTTTCGCGATAGATGTGCAGCGCCTGTTCGGCCGCGAGCGTGCCGGCGCGCAGCGTCAGATGCCGCACGGCCAGTTCCTCGATCTCGAGGAAGATGGTTCGGCGTTTGGCCTCGATCCGCGCCACCGCGTCGTCCCCGCCGACGGCCTCGAGCTTCTGCCGCGCCAGCGACACGTCGGAATAGAGAAGTTTCGCCCGCTCGGTGAGATCCTCGATCCGGGCACCAAGCTCGATCGCATCGCGCTCGGCCGCATCGGCGTCGATATCGGCAAGGCGGCATTCGGCTTCGGAAAAACTTGCCGCGCGCAATGCCTCGGTGATCTGGCCGCGCAAGGTAGCGGCGCGCGCCTCCAGCCGGTCCCGCTCCCGGACCTGGTTCAGGAATACCTCGACCGAGGCAAGCGAGTCCGTGCCGAAATAGCCCGTCAGTTCGTTCCTGCGGGCATTGTGAACGGCCAGTTCCTCCTCTAGCGCCCGGCGTTTCTCCAACTGTTTTTCGAGATCCGCCTGCCGGTCTGCCCGAAGCTGTGCGGCATGCCGCGCCGCCTCATGGCGTTCCACCAGTGCATTGGCCGAAGCGAGCGTATCGGGTGCCAACCGGCTGAGGCCGCCGTCCGCGAGGAGCCCGGCAATATCCCCACGGAATTGCTCCTGGTCGCGCTCCATCGCGGCAACGCGGCTTGCGAGATCATCCCGCTCCTTCAGGATGGCGGGCAGTGTGGCGAGCGCATCCAGCATGGCGCGGACGGCGGCCATCGAGCCGGCCTTGTCGGCAAACCAGGTTCGCGACAGCGCTTCCGCCCATTCCCGGTTCCAGGCCTCGACCGCGGCCTCCGCCTCCTGCTGGTCGCGCTCACGTTCCCTGACATCGCGGTCGAGATCGCCGATTGCCTTTTCGTGCGCCTGCCGCGCCGCCTGTTCGGCTTTGCCGGCGGCAAGCATATCGCTCGCCGCCTGCATCAGCGCGGCGACCGGCAGATCGTCGGCGCCACCATGGCCGGCATCCGCAAGGCTCGCGGCAAGCGTCGCGGCATGGCTGTCCAGTTCGCCGCGAAGCGCGTCTACCGCCTCTTCGGCCCGCTGCAGTTCGTCCCAGGCAGCCAACGCCGCGGCTCGCTTGCTGCTCCATGCCTCGAGTGCTGCAATGCGCGCCGCAGCTTCGGCGTCATATTCGATTGCCTCGGGCAGCAGACCACCGATGCGGTCGGCAAGCCCATCATGTTCGGCGCGCGCCTCGGCAAGCAATTCCCTTTGCCGTTCGATCGCTGCCGCCGTTGCCGCTTCGGTCTGGCGGAGCTGGCGCAGCTCGGCCAGTTCCTGCGCGCGTGACAGCCGGCCGGCGGACACCACATCGTCCTGGCGCATCCGCTCCTCGAATGTCCGGGCGGTGGCGGCATTCAAGCTGGCAAGATGCACCTGCCAAGCGGCATCGCGTTCATCGCGCAGCCTCGCGGCCTCGGCATCGTCGATCGAACCGCCGGCGACGAAAGCGGCGATCCGGGCTTTGGTCAGCGCCTGTTCGGTGCCGAGATCGCGCAGCCGTGCCTCGTGATCGGCAATCCGCTTGTCGATGGAGATCGCCTGGCCACGCCAGGCCTCGGTCTGCCGAGGCTCGGCAGCGGTCGTCCGCTGCAGGGCGACGGCATCCCCTGTCCAGGGCGCAAGCTGTGCGAACTGCTTCTCCTGAATTCGCTTCGCCTGCGAGAGCGCGCGTTCTTCCAGGGTGAGCCGCATTGCGAGATCGGACCCGGCCAGCCGGCTCAGGGCGGCTTCGATGCGACCGAGACGCGCGGGATCGACGACCGCAGCTCCGTTTTGCGAGCCGCCTTCCTTGTTCAGCCTTTCGAGATTGTCGCGCGCCCGCACCAGTTCGCGGCCCGCGGCAGCCAGGTTGGCCTCGACGCCGGAACGTCGCTCAATGAGATCGCGGACGATGCCGATCAGCGAGGCGGGCAGCAGCAGCGCCTCGGGCGTCGCATGGCCAGGCTGTTCGAGATCGGCCAGCAGCCGCACCAGCACGCCTTCCTGTTCGGCCAGCGCCAGCCGGCGTTTCGGCAGGTCGCTCTCGGCCGCGAGATAGCGCGCGCGGCCCTGATCCAGCAGGTCCATATGCGTGGCGACCGCCAGCGCCTTGTCGTCGATCGTGATCGCCTCGATCTCGTCGGCAAGCTGGCGCAGCGTGCGATCGGCGGTTTCGACAAGCGCCTGCAGCCGCGTCTCGTCGTGGAAAAGCTGCGGCAGCAGGGTGAACCATTCGGAGGGCGGCCGCGGCAGATCGCCCATGCCGGCTGCATCGGTGTCCAGCCGCCGAAGTTCCAGCGCCGCGGGCAGGGCGCCGAGAAGACGCGTCAGCTCCTGGTGCCGAGCCTTGGCCCCGGCCAGTTCCCGCGTCGTCGCGGCATAGGCGGCGTCGGCCTGCTCGTGGGTCGATTTCAGGCCCGAATAGGTGGAGGCAAGCGTGTCGATGGCATTGCGCTCGGCCTTCAGCGCTTCGAGCGCGCGTTTGAGTTCCGCAAGCTTCGTGCTCGACGACCGCTTCTTGTAGATCCCATTGGCTTCGTCGGCTGCCGTTACCAGCGAACGGCTGAGGCCGGCGAGGCCCGAGCTTGCCGAGAACAGCAACTCGCCGAGCTCGCCCTTGCTTTGTATGATGGCGTTGCCGCCTTCCTTGAGCGACTGGTCGTCGAGCGAGAACATGGTGCGATAGGCGTCGCGGCCGACGCCGCCGAGCGCGCCGGCCAAAAGCGCCTCGTTCACAGCCTGTCCCCGATCATCGACGAGGCTGCCGGTCCGCAATTTGAGCCGGGCCAACTCGTGGTCCGCGCCTCCGAATTCCAGCCGCGCACCGACCTTCATCGTGTTGTAGGGATGCAGGAAATTGTAGGTGCTGCGCTCGCCTATGCCGTAGAGCAGGTCGAGATAGGCGGCGAAGGTGGTCGACTTGCCCGCTTCGTTGAGGCCATAGACGATGTGCAGATCGGGCGAACCCGGTCGGACCGCGCCGAAATCGATCGAGTGGTCGGTGAACTTGCCATAACGGATGAGGTCGAGACGGCGCAGGCGCATCAGCTGTCTCCCCGCTCCGCAGCCTTCATCCGGGCGGCGATGTCCTCGGCGCCGTCGGCGAGAAGGCTGTCGATGAAGCGTTCGAAACCCGCCTCGTCATGCCCGGCAAATGCCCGGCTCTCGGGCGGCAGGTCGGCGAGCAGGTCGCGGACCATCTCCCTGACATCGTCGCGAAACCCGCTGCGGGCGATGACCTCGTCCCGCATCAGCGCGCCGAGCTCGATGACGGGATCGGCAACGGCTTCGTCGGCGAGGGGCACCGGCGCTTCGAAGGCGAGCTCCAGCTTCTCGATCCAGGTCCGGCCGATGCGGTCACCGCGCTGCTCGGCTTCCGCCTGCATGAGGTCGACATCGCGGCGAAGCTGCCAGGAGAGCGGCGTGCGACCGGAAAGCCTGAGGCGCGCGACGAGATGCGGCGAGGCCGTATGATCGCGCTGCGCCGTCAGTGCCGCTTCGATCACCATGGCCGCATCACGCCAATCATCGACACCCGTGAGGTCGACATCGACGCGCTCGAACTGCGCGATGCTGGTGCGCCGCTCCTCGACCGTCACCGTCCGGTCGTCCGCCACGGTCACCAGCGACACCGTCTTGACGCCCGACTCGTTGATGTCGCGGCCTTGCGGCATGCCGGGCATGATGACCGTCGCCGTGCCGGGATAGTGGCTGCGCTGATGAAGATGGCCGAGCGCCCAGTAGTCGAATCCCGAGGCGTGAAGGTCGAGCACGTTACAGGGCGCATAAACGTCATGGCCGGCCGATCCGGCAAGGCTCGTATGCATGATGCCGATATTGACCGCACCTGCGACCGGCGGCTTGAACTTCGGCAGAAGCGGGTCCGGCGCCTGCGGCTTGGCGAAGCTCAGACCGTGGATCGCGATCGACAGACTGCCCTTCGTCGCCTCCACGGTCTCGGCGTGGCCGCCGAAGACCCTCACCGTATCGGGCATCACCAGCTCCCTGGCGATCTTCGACATCGCATCGTGATTGCCGCGGATCTTGAAGACGCAAATCCCCGCCCGGTGCAGCCGTTCCAGCTGGCTTGCCAGGAAGCGCGCCGTCTTCATCGACGTCTGCTCGCCGTCATAGAGATCGCCGGCGATGACCAGCGCATCGACCTGCTCCTCGAGGCAAAGGTCGACGATCGCGATCAGCGCCTGCCGGCTGGCGTCACTCACGAGATCGGCCAGCTCGGCGTTGCGAAGCGCCAGCGACCGCAGCGGAGAGTCGAGGTGGAGATCGGCAGTGTGAACGAAACGATAAGCCATGAATGCAGAAATCGCGTTGCGACAGAATGATGAGCCGGTGCCGTCGGACAGATGAACGCGCGGTCGCTGTCACGTGGCCGTGAGGATGAGAATATGGAGCACGCGTCCAAGGGGCGCGAGCGAAATGGCCCGGCAAACCGGCCCATCCACAATCAATGTTGCTCGACCGGGGCCGGTCCGGCCGCCGGCACACTCTACGATACCAGCCGATCGGCGACCAGCATCGACAGCCACTGCCTTGAAACGCAAAAGGGCTTCTTGACACAAAGGCCGCTGCGGTCTTTGATGGCGACCATTCACCAGGGGTGTCCCGGCAAGGGGCTGAGATTCTGCTAGACGATTCGGCTTTGCCGATTGTGGCGCAGTGACCCGTTGAACCTGATCCAGTTCATACTGGCGTAGGGACGGTGCGGACGCTGCGGCTGTTGGGCGGATTTTCGCTTTGTCGCGCAAGGCGTCTTTCCATCATTCCAACACTGGAACTGGGTCTCCAAACGTCAAACCTTGGAGCCTCATCCATGAATATTGTTGCACCCCAGCTTACTCCCGTCGTCACTACCGGCTCGCTTCCGGCCTCGACCAAGATCGTCAAACCCGGAACGCTCTATCCGGATCTGCGCGTACCGATGCGCGAAATCAGCCTTCACCCGACCTCCGGCGAGCCGCCGGTTACGGTCTATGATTCCTCCGGCCCCTATACCGATCCGGCCCATATGGTTTCCATTGACGCCGGGCTGCCGCGTTTGCGCGAAGCCTGGGTCAGGGCGCGTGGCGACGTCGAAGCCTATGAAGGCCGGGTGGTGAAGCCTGAAGACAATGGTTTTGCCACGGGCGAGCGGCTGACGCCGGAATTTCCCATTCGCAACACGCCGCTAAAGGCAACGGCCGGACGCGCCGTCACCCAGCTCGCCTATGCGCGTGCCGGCATTATCACCCCGGAAATGGAGTTTATCGCGATCCGCGAAAACCTCGGCCGGCAGGCCGCGAAGGAGGCGCTCGCGCGCGACGGCGAGAGCTTCGGCGCGCATGTTCCGGATTTCGTGACGCCCGAATTCGTGCGGCGGGAAGTCGCCGAGGGCAGGGCGATCATCCCCGCCAATATCAACCACCCCGAAACCGAACCGATGATCATCGGCCGCAATTTCCTGGTGAAGATCAACGCCAATATCGGCAATTCGGCGGTCACCTCGTCGATGGCGGAAGAGGTGGAGAAGATGGTCTGGGCGATCCGCTGGGGCGCCGACACGGTCATGGACCTTTCCACCGGCCGCAACATTCACAACATCCGGGAATGGATCATTCGCAATTCGCCGGTTCCGATCGGCACGGTGCCGCTTTACCAGGCGCTCGAGAAGGTGAACGGCATTGCCGAAGATCTGACCTGGGAAGCCTATCGGGATACGCTGATCGAACAGGCCGAGCAGGGCGTCGATTATTTCACCATCCATGCCGGCGTGCGGCTTGCCTATATCCCGCTCACCGTCAATCGCGTCACCGGCATCGTCTCACGCGGCGGCTCGATCATGGCCAAGTGGTGTCTGCATCACCACAAGGAGAGTTTCCTCTACGAGCATTTCGAGGAAATCTGCGACATCTGCCGTGCCTATGACGTATCCTTCTCGCTCGGCGACGGTTTGCGTCCGGGGTCGATCGCGGACGCCAATGACGCAGCGCAATTTGCCGAACTCGAAACCCTCGGCGAATTGACCAAGATTGCCTGGGCGAAGGACTGCCAGGTGATGATCGAGGGCCCCGGCCATGTGCCGATGCACAAGATCAAAGAGAATATGGACAAGCAGCTCAAGGTCTGCGGCGAAGCCCCCTTCTATACGCTCGGACCGCTGACGACCGACATCGCGCCGGGCTATGATCACATCACCTCCGGTATCGGCGCCGCCATGATCGGCTGGTTCGGCACGGCCATGCTCTGCTACGTCACGCCGAAGGAGCATCTGGGGCTGCCCGACCGCAGCGACGTCAAAACCGGCGTCATCACCTACAAGATCGCCGCCCATGCCGCCGATCTCGCCAAGGGACATCCGGCCGCCCGCATCCGCGACGACGCGCTGTCGCGCGCGCGCTTCGAATTCCGCTGGGAGGATCAGTTCAACCTCTCCCTCGACCCGGATACGGCCCGCTCCTTCCACGACGAGACCCTGCCGAAGGAGGCGCACAAGGTGGCGCATTTCTGTTCGATGTGCGGCCCGAAATTCTGCTCCATGCGAATTTCCCACGACATTCGCGCCGAAGCTCAGAAAGAGGGATTGGAAGCGATGGCGGCCAAGTACCGCGATGGCGGCGATCTCTACATGCCGGTCGCAGAGGTCGCGAAAACTCCCGCCGGAGAATGATCATGCGCGTTCTCGTCAAAGGGGCCGGCGTTGCCGGCCTCACCGTTGCCTGGCAGCTCTATCGCCACGGCTTCCGCGTCACCCTTGCGGAGCAGGCCGACAAGGCCGGCGCCGGCGCATCCGGCTTTGCCGGCGGCATGCTGGCGCCGTGGTGCGAACGGGAAAGTGCGGAGGAGCCGGTGCTGACGCTCGGTCGCCTTGCCGCCGATTGGTGGGAGGCGGCATTGCCCGGCCATGTCAATCGCCGGGGAACGCTTGTCGTGGCGGGCGGGCGCGATGCCGGCGAGCTCGACCGCTTTTCCCGCCGGACAAGCGGATGGGAATGGCTGGACGAGGCGGCGATCGCCGCTCTGGAGCCTGATCTCGCCGGCCGCTTCCGCAGGGCGCTGTTCTTCCGGCAGGAAGCGCATCTCGATCCACGGCAGGCGCTCGCCGCCCTGGCCGCAGGGTTGGAGGACGCCCGCATGCGTCTCATGCTCGGCGTCACGGGCGAAGCTGATCTTGCCCATTATGACCGGGTAATCGACTGCACCGGTGCCGCCCAGATCGGCCGGCTGCCTGGATTGCGCGGTGTTCGAGGCGAGATGCTCTGCATCGAAACAGGCGAGGTCAGTCTCTCCCGCCCCGTCCGCCTGCTGCATCCGCGCCACCCGATCTATATCGTGCCGCGCGAAAAAAACCGCTTCATGGTCGGGGCGACGATGATCGAAAGCGACGATGCCGGCCCGATTACCGCGCGTTCGCTGATGGAATTGCTGAACGCCGCCTACGCCTTGCATCCCGCCTTCGGCGAGGCACGGGTTACGGAAACCGGCGCAGGCGTGCGGCCCGCTTATCCCGACAATCTGCCGCGCGTGACGCAGGAGGGACGCACCCTCCATGTCAACGGCCTCTACCGCCACGGCTTTCTGCTGGCGCCGGCCATGGCCGCAGAGGTCGCGCGGCGTCTTCTCACAGAACAAGGACCTCAGGAAAGGAGGGCGTCATGACCTTCATCATCAATGGCGAGGAACAGGAGGTCGCGGCCGCGACGCTCGCAGATCTGCTTCTCGCTCTGGACTACGAAGGCGGGTGGCTCGCAACCGCGGTGAACGGCGAACTGGTGCACCGCGAGGATCGCGCCGATTTCGTGCTCGGCGAGCGCGACCGCATTGAAATTCTCTCACCGATGCAGGGAGGCTGACATGCTGAAACTCTACGACGTCGAGGTCCATTCCCGGCTGCTGCTCGGCACCGCCCGCTACCCATCGCCCGCCGTCCTGGCAGAAGCCGTGAGACGCTCGAAGGCCGAAATTGTCACCGTCTCGCTGCGGCGCGAGGCCGCCGGCGGCAAGGCGGGCGGCGCCTTCTTCGAGCTGATCCGCGAGCTCGGCGTGCGGGTGCTGCCGAATACGGCCGGGTGCCACAGCGTGCAGGAGGCTGTGCTGACGGCGAAGATGGCGCGCGACGTTTTCCGCACCGACTGGATCAAGCTCGAAGTGATCGGCCATCACGATACGCTGCAGCCCGATGTCTTCGGCCTTGTCGAAGCGGCACGCATCCTGACCGGGGAGGGCTTTCAGGTCTTCCCCTATACGACCGACGACCTTGTCGTCGCCGAAAAGCTGCTCGAGGCCGGCTGCCGCATCCTGATGCCCTGGTGCGCGCCGATTGGCTCCGCCATGGGACCGGTGAACCCGATGGCGCTGCGGTCATTCCGAGCACATTTTCCTGACGTGCCGCTCATCGTCGATGCCGGCATCGGCCGCCCGTCGCATGCCGCCGCCGTCATGGAGTACGGTTACGACGCCGTTCTTCTCAACACCGCCGTTGCCGGCGCAAGCGACCCTGCCGCCATGGCCGAGGCCTTCGCACTTGCCATCGATGCCGGCCGCCTCGCGCATGGCGCCGTGCCGCTGGAGCCGCGCGACATGGCCGTTCCTTCCACTCCCGTCATCGGAAAGGCCGTCTTCTCATGACGCTCGACCCCTTCTATCTCATCGTCGACAGCGCCGAATGGATCGAGCGTCTCGTGCCGCTCGGCGTCAAACTCGTCCAGCTGCGCATCAAGGACCGGCCGGAGCCGGTGCTTCGCGAGCAGATCCGGCGTGCGAAAGCCGCCTGCGTGGCAGCGGGCTGCCAATTGATCATCAACGATTACTGGAGGATGGCGATCGACGAGGGATGCGATTTCATTCATCTCGGGCAGGAAGACCTGATGGCGGCCGATCTGGCTGCCATTCGCCGCGCCGGCCTGAAGCTCGGCCTTTCCACGCACGATCCATCAGAACTAGAAACCGCGCTGGCCGCCGCGCCGGACTATGTTGCCCTTGGGCCGGTCTGGCCGACGATCCTCAAAGAAATGAAATGGGCGCCGCAAGGCGTCGAACGCCTTGCGGCCTGGCGGCGGCGCGTCGGACCAATGCCGCTCGTGGCCATTGGCGGGATCACCGCCGAACGCGCGCCGCTGGTATTGGAAAACGGCGCCGATAGCGCTGCCGTGGTCACCGATATCACCCGCAATCCGGATCCCGAGGCCCGCACACGACAGTGGCTGGCCGCGACCGCACCTTGGCGATCTGTCGGTTGAGACGCCGCACCTGATCCCGATGAAATATATTTCATGTCGTGAATTATATTGACAGTCCTCGAGCTTTACGCTTAGCTGCCCATACCGGACGTCGAGGAGGAAGTCCGGACTTCAACACGATCAGCGGCGCTTTTCGGCGCCCTCGGGCTTTTGGGAGAGGCTTCGGCCTCAAGGAGGACTCTTGCGCACTTTACTCACCACGACCGCAATGGCGGTTTTTGCTGCAACGTTTATCGCCGGCTCCGCCGCCGCTGCTACGGAGAACCCGTTCCGCTGCAAGCCGGGCGAAAAATACGTCATGAACGTCATGGTTTCGGGCGTCGAATACTGGTTCCCGGTTTACGAGATGTTCAAGCAGGCGGGGCAGCAGCTCGGCTGCGAAACGGAATATACCGGCACACCGGAATATGACGTCAACAAGCAGATCGCCACCTTCGACCAGGCGCTGGCGCAAAATCCGGCCGGCATTCTCGTTCATCCGATGAACTCCGACCCGTTCATCGAGCCGATCAATCGCGCCATCGGCCAGGGCACGGCGGTCGTCACCTTTGCGGCAGACTCGCCGCTCTCCAAGCGCGTCTCCTTCATCACCTCGGACAATACCCGCGAAGGCACCTATGCCGCCGATGCGATCGCCGAGAAGATGGGCGGCAAGGGCGAATATGCCGTTCTCGAAAACCCCGGCCAGGACAACCACGACAAGCGCATCGCCGCCTTCATCGCCCGCATGGAAGAGAAGTGGCCGGATATGAAGCTCGTCGGCCGCGCCGCATCCAACCAGGATCCGACCAAGGCTTACCAGGGGCTTTCCAGCCTCATCCAGGCCAACCCGAACCTCGGGGCGGTTTTCATGCCGGAGGCGAATTCGGCGATCGGCGCCGCGCAGGCCAACAAGGAAACCGGCGGCAAGGTCCTCGTCATGTGCGCCGACGTCAATGCCAATATCCTCGACATGATCAAGGCGGGCGAAGTCTTCGGCTCGATCAACCCGAACCAGGGCATGCAGGGTTACATGGGCTTCATGCTGCTGTGGCTCGCCAAGCACCCGGAACTGATCGATCCGATGAACGACGCCAAGCGCTCGGGCTTCAACCCGATGAGCATCCCGGTCGTCGACAACGGCCTCTCGATCGTGACCGCGGCAAATGCCGACGACTTCTATTGGGACAAGTACCTGAAGCATCGCGGCACGAAGGGCATCGAGGAATAAGACCCCGACAGGCCATCCGCGTCGCCTGGCGCGGATGGCCGAGACGGAGAGGAGGAAGATGATGGCGGAGCCCATGCTCACCATTCATGGCGTCACCAAGCATTTCGGGGCGGTGAAGGCGTTGACGGATGTCGACTTCACGCTCGAGCGAGGTGAAGTCCATGCGCTTTGCGGCGAGAACGGCGCCGGCAAGTCGACGCTGATGAACATCATCGCCGGCGTGCTGCAGCCGACCGAAGGCGAAATCCGCGTCGACGGCAAGGCTGTGCGCATTTCCTCTCCGGCCGCCGCCCAGTCTCTCGGCATCGGCCTGGTGCATCAGGAAATCGCGCTCTGCCCGGATGCGACGGTCGCTGAAAACATGTTCATGGCGGCGACCAACCGTCGCCGGGCGCCGCTCATGAACTACCGCGGGCTGGAGCGCGATGCGCAGGCGGTGATGAACCGGCTTGCCGCGATCAATGTCCGCCGTAAGGTTGCCGACCTACCGATATCAAGTCAGCAGCTCGTCGAGATCGCCAAGGCGTTGACGCTCGACTGCCGCGTGCTGATCCTCGACGAACCGACGGCTGCCCTGACCGAGACCGAGGCGCAACAGCTCTTCTCGATCATCCGCGACCTCAAGTCGAACGGCATTTCGATCATCTATATCAGCCACCGCATGGCGGAAATCTTCAGCCTCTGTGACCGGGTCACCGTGTTCCGTGACGGCCGCTACGTCTGCACCGACCGCATTGCCGACGTGACGCCTGACGACGTGGTGCGCCGCATGGTCGGCCGCGAAATCACGCAGCTCTATCCCGACAAGCTCGGTGCCGGCGAAACGTCAGGCGAGATCATTCTCGAGGTCGACGGCATCAGTGACGGGGTGCGTTTTCACGACGTCAGCTTCGGCCTGCGCAAGGGCGAGATCCTCGGCATCGGCGGCCTTATCGGCTCCGGCCGCACGGAAATCGCCGAAGGCATCTGCGGATTGCGGCCGCGCACGGCGGGAACCGTCCGCCTGCAGGGCGACGTGAGACCGATCCGCGCCTATTCCGATGCCGTGAAAGCCGGCATCGTCTACCTGTCCGAGGACCGCAAGGGGTCAGGCGTCTTTCTCGAAATGTCCATCGCGCAGAACATATCAGTGCTGGATCTGAAGGCGCTCACCAATTCGGTCGGCCTGCTGAATGGCCGCGCGGAGGCCGCGCTAGCAGATGATTTTGCCCGAAGGCTTGCCGTGCGCATGAGCGGCATCGAGGCGCCGGTGAAATCGCTTTCCGGCGGCAACCAGCAGAAAGTGGCGATCGCCAAGCAGCTCGCGGTGAAGCCGAAGGTCATTCTGATGGACGAGCCCACGCGCGGCATCGATGTCGGCGCGAAAGCGGAGATCCACCGCCTGCTGCGCGAGCTGGCAAGCTCGGGCATCGGCATCATCGTCATCTCGTCGGAAATGCCGGAGCTGCTCGGCCTTTCCGACCGTCTGCTGGTCGTCCGCGAGGGACGCATCGCCGGCGAACTCGGTGCCGACGAGATGTCGGAAGAGGCCGTGATCCGCCTTGCTTCCGGCATGGGCAGCGCAAGGGCGGCAGACCATGCCGCGTGAAGAGAACATGGGAGAGAGGGAAATGGCAATCGACACGATGGCGGCAGGCTTGCCCAGGACGTCGTCCTTCAAGCGCATCGGCACGATGCGCGAGGCCGGGCTGATCGCGATCATCCTGGCGCTCGGCATCATCATGAGTTTCGCCTCGCCGCACTTCCTGACGCTCGGCAATTTCCGCGCGATGCTGATGAGCTTTTCCGTGGAAGGCATCGTCGTCGTCGGCATGACGATCCTGCTCATCGTCGGCGGCATCGACCTTGCGGTCGGCTCCGTCGTCTGCTTCGCGATGGTGCTTTCGGGCTCGCTCTTTCTCGCCGGACTCGATCCGTGGACGGCCTCGCTTGCCGGCATTCTTGCCAGCAGCGCCATCGGCGCCATCATGGGTTTCTTCGTGACCGTCGTCGGGCTCAACCACTTCATCACGTCGCTGGCGGGCATGGTGATCGTGCGTGGCCTCTGCCTCATCATCACCAAGGGCACGCCGCTCTCGCTCTTCACGCTGCCTCCCGGCTTCAAGGCGGTGGGGCAGGGCACGTTCTACGGCATTCCCTATGTCATCCTGATCTTCGTCGCCGTCGTCATGCTGTTCGATTTCCTGCTGCGCCGGGCGACCGCCTTCCGCAAGGTGTTCTACACCGGCAGCAATGAAAAGGCGGCGCTCTATTCCGGCATCAAGACGAACCAGGTGAAGTTCTGGGTGACGGTGCTCTGCTCGACGCTCGCAGGTGTCGCCGGCGTCATCTACATGTCCCGCTTCGGCGCGGCGACACCCACATTCGGCGTCGGCATGGAGCTGAACATCATCGCCGCCGCGGTGATCGGCGGAGCCTCGCTGAACGGCGGCTCGGGAACCATCCTCGGGGCCATCCTCGGCATCGCGCTTCTTTCCCTCGTCACCTCGTCGCTGATCCTGCTAAATGTTTCCGTCTATTGGCAGGACATGATCAAAGGATGCATCTTGCTTGCCGCCGTATCCATCGACCATTTCCTGCACAAGCGGAAGGCCGCCTGACATGCCGATCGCCAAACTGAAACCCAGGACGACAGCCCCGCGCGAAGAAATCGTCATCGCCCGCCAGATGCACCAGGCCCTCGTCCTGCATTTTCTGGAAGGTCTGACGCAGGCGCAGATCGCCGATCAGCTCGGAATCTCGCACGCCACGGTCAACCGTCTCATCAAGCGGGGCCGTCAGCTCGGCCTGGTCGAAATCAAGATCAAGTCGCCGATCGAACCGCTGGTCGATATGGAGGAGCGGCTTCTGGCGCTCGGCGGCATCAGCCGCGCGGTCGTGGTCCCGACCGTCTCCGACAATCCGCAGACCGCGCTGCAGGCGGTCGGCGAGGCGGCAGCCCGCCTGCTGCTCGAAGAAATCGCCGATGGCGATACCATCTGCATCACCGGCGGCAAGGGCGTCAGCGCCGTCGTCGCCGGCCTGCAGGCGCCGCGCCGCTTCGATGTCGAGGTCATCCCGGCCACCGGCTGCGTGCAGGGCAAACACTATACCGACGTCAACCACGTCTCGACGCTGATGGCCGACCGGCTCGGCGGGCGCTCCTACCAGATCCACGCGCCGCTTTTTGCCGATGACGCCGAGCAGCGGTCGATGCTGATCAATATGCGCTCCGTCGCCGACGTCTTCCGGCGGGCGCGCGAAGCCAAGGTCGCAGTGGTCGGCATCGGCTCGATCCTGACCGATGATTCGAGCTATTACGACCTGCACCCTTCCTCCAGCACCGATCGCGCGGCAATCGAGCGTTCGGGCGCCAGCTGCGAACTGCTCGCCCATTTGCTCGACGATCACGGCCGCGTCTGCGACTACAGTCTCAACCGGTCGCTGGTTTCGCTGACGCTGCCGGAATTCGCCTCGATCCCGACGAAGATCGGCGTCGCAAGCGGCCCGAACAAGGCCGGACCGATCCTCAGCATCCTGCGCGGCAACCACCTCGATACGCTCGTCACCGACGAGGCGACGGGCGCGCGCATTCTTGAACTCGCATCCGAGGAAGGATTTTCCGCATGAGCGGCGAACAGTTGACCCGCGAAATCGGCCGCTCCGGCGTCAAGGCCTCGGCCGTCGGCCTCGGCACCTGGGCCATCGGCGGCTGGATGTGGGGCGGCACGGACGAGGCGCAATCCATCGCCGCGATCCAGGCCTCGCTCGATGCCGGCGTCACCCTCATCGACACGGCGCCGGCCTACGGCCTGGGCCGATCCGAAGAAATCGTCGGCAAGGCGCTCGCCGGACGCCGCGACAAGGCGGTGATCGCCACCAAATGCGGGCTGGTGTGGCATACGCAGAAGGGCAACCATTTTTTCGACCAGGACGGCAAGCCGGTGCACCGCCATCTCGGGCGGGACTCGATCGTTCACGAGGTAGAGGAAAGTCTGCGCCGCCTCGGCACGGATCATATCGACCTCTACATCACCCACTGGCAGGACCCGACGACGTCGATCGAGGAGACCGTCGCGGCGCTGGAAGAGCTGAAACAGGCCGGAAAGATCCGCGCAATCGGCGCCAGCAACGTCGACCGGCCGGAGCTGGAACAATATATCGCGACCGGTTCGCTCGATGCGATCCAGGAGCGGTTCAGCATGATCGATCGCCAGATCGAGGCGGACCTGCTGCCGCTCACCATCGCCAACGGCGTGTCGACGCTCAGCTATTCCTCACTGGCGCTCGGCCTGCTTTCCGGCGCCATCGGGCCCGAGCGCGTGTTTTCCGGCGACGACCAGCGCAAGGACAATCCCCGCTTTTCCGTCGCCAACCGCCGCAAGGCCAAGGATTTTGCCGAGGCGATCCGGCCTGTGGCGGAGCGCCACGGCGCCAGCATCGCGCAGACGGTGATCGCCTGGACATTGGCCCAGCCGGGCGTAACCTTCGCGCTTTGCGGCGCAAGAAACCCGGCGCAGGCGTTCGACAATGCGCGGGCCGGAACGCTTCGCCTTTCAACCGCCGATCTCGCGGCCATCGACACCGCCATATCGGCGCAGCTCGCCACCATGGACGGATAACGGACGCCATCATGAACCGTGTGGAAACAATGGACGGGCTTCGCCAAAGCCCGAAGGTGGACGTTTGCGTCCTCGGCGGCGGCATCAACGGGCTCAGCGTCTTTCGCGAGCTGGCGCTGCAGGGCGTGAACGTGCTGCTCGTCGAGCAGGGCGACTATTGCTCCGGTGCCAGTGCCGCCCTTTCGCGCATGGTCCATGGCGGGCTGCGCTATCTGGAGAATGGCGAATTCAGCCTCGTGCAGGAGTCTCTCGTCGAGCGCGACCGGCTGCTGCGCAACGCGCCCCATTATGTTGCGCCTCTGCCCACGACGGTTCCTGTTTTCGACGTCTTCTCCGGCCTCGGCAACGGTATCGTGCGCTTCCTCGGTCTCACCCGTCGTCCGAGCCGCCGCGGCGCCGTGGCCATCAAGACCGGCCTTGCCATCTACGATTTCCTGACGCGCAAACGCGCGCTGATGCCCCGCCATCAGTTCCGCGGTCGCCGGGCGACGCTGGCCAAATGGCCGGCGCTCAATCCTGGGATACGCAGCTCCGCCACCTATTACGATGCCTGGGTGAGCCATCCGGAGCGGATCGGCATCGAATTGCTGCGCGACGGCCTGTCTGCCGGTCCGAATGCCCGGGTCTTGAACTATGCGACGATCGAGCAGGCCGGGGCGGGGGGGGTCCTGCTGCGCGACGGCATCGCGGGGGAGATGTTTCGCATCCAGCCGGGTCTCGTCGTCAACGCGACCGGGGGCTGGATCGACATCGCCAATGGATCGCTTTTTCCCGAGGGCGCGCGGCCTGCCCCGCTGATGGGCGGCACCAAGGGGTCGCACCTCATCATCGACAATCCCGCGCTCCGCGACATGCTCGACGGGCACATGATCTATTACGAGAATGAGGACGGGCGCATCTGCATCCTCTTTCCCTATCTCGGCAAGGTGCTGGTCGGCTCGACGGACATTCGCGTCGATGACCCCGGCACTGTGCGCTGCGAGACCGACGAGCGCGACTATATCCTGCAATCGCTTGCCTTCGTGCTGCCCGGCATTCGCATCCGGCCGGAAGAGATCGTTTTCCAGTTCGCCGGGGTGCGCCCGCTGCCGGCCAGTAAGGACAGTTTTACCGGCCGGATCCCGCGGGATCATTTCTGCACCGTGATCGAAAGCCATGATGGCGGCCCGCCCGTGCTCTGCATGATCGGCGGCAAGTGGACGACGTTCCGCTCCTTCGGTGAGCTGGCGGCCGACATGGCGCTGGAACGGCTCCGCCGGCCTCGGCGCATCGATACGGCGGAGAGAGCATTCGGCGGCGGACGTGCCTTCCCCAAAGATGGCGGTGGCTGGGTTCGTGATCTTGCGGCGTCGACGGGCATCTCCATCGATCGCGCTGCGATCCTCTTCGAACGCTATGGCACCGATGCGGAGGATGTCGCCGGGTTCATCGCGGCAGGCCCCGACCATCCTTTGCCGCATGCCGGCTACAGCCTTCGCGAAATCCAGTATCTGATCGGCGCCGAGGCCGTCGAGCATCTCGACGACCTGCTGCTGCGCCGCACGACGCTGGCAATTTCCGGCGAACTCTCGCTCGACATGGCTGACGCCGTGCTCGGCCTGCTGGCCGCCGAAAGAGGCTGGTCGGCTGAGCGCGCCGCCGAAGAGCGCATCCGCTTTCTCACTATCATGCGCGAGCGCCACGGCGTCGCCGAAGCAACCCTTTCCGCAAGGAACGAACGAAGGAGTGAACTATGCGAGACAACCGCAAGGTCCGGATGAACCGGCTGTTCGGCAACGGCCGTTGCCTTGATGTGGCAATCGATCATGGCGTCTGCAACGAACCGTCCTTTCTCAACGGGCTGGAGAACATGCCGGCCGTCGTCAAGGCGCTGGTCGATGCGAAGCCGGATGCGATCCAGATGAATTACGGCCAGGCCGACCTGCTGCAGGATCTGCCCGGCAAGGACAAGCCGGCGCTCGTCATGCGCATCGACATGGGCAATCCTTATAACCGCATCCGCCACCGCGACATGTGGGCGGTGCTGCAGAATGAAGCGGAGCCGCTGGTCGGCGCCTTGCAGATGGATGCCGCCTGCGTGGTGGTCAATCTGTTTATGCTGCCGGATGAGCCCGATCTCTTTCGCCAGTGCGTGCAGAATATTTCGCGCGTCCGGGCGGACTGCGAGAAATACGGCATGCCGCTGATGATCGAACCGCTGGTCATGCAGCCGGTCACCGAGCGCGGCGGCTACATGGTGGACGGCGATGCCGACAAGATCGTCACCTTGACGCGGCTTGCCCGCGAAATGGGCGCCGATATCGTCAAGGCCGATCCGACGACGAATGCGGAGGATTTCCACCGCGTGGTCGAAGCGGCACGATGCCCGGTGCTGGTGCGCGGCGGCGGCAAGGAGGATCTCGCCGCCGTCTTCGCCAAATCGGCCGCCTTGATGCGGCAGGGCGCGATGGGCATGGTCTATGGCCGCAACATCTACCAGCATGCCAATCCGAGCGCCGTCGTGCGCGGGCTGATGGCGATCATCCACCAGGATACGAGCGGCGAAGAAGCCGTTGCAATCTATCAGCAAGGCTGAGGTGCTGAAGCAATTCCCGGAAAAGCGTGAAGCGGTTTATCTTTGGAATTGCGCAGGCAATGACAGAACCTTGGGAGGGGTTCGGAATGGGAGAATATCTGTTGGGGCTCGACGCCGGCAACACCGTCATCAAGGCGGTGATCTTCGACCGCGCCGGCCGGGAAGTGGCCTATGCGGGAGAGGAGGGGCATAGCCGCATGCCATGTCCCGGCCATGTCGAGCGGGATCTCGGCGAGCTTTGGGCCAACGCCAAACGCGTCATCCGCACCTGCCTCGACCGGGCAGGCATTGCTGCGGCTGATATCGCCGCAATCGGCTGCGCCGGTCACGGCAACGGGCTGTATGCGCTGGATCGCAATGGCGAACCCTTCCTCGGCATCCAGTCGCTCGATACGCGGGCGACCGGGCTCGTCGAGGAATGGGCGGCCGAGGCTGTCGGCGATCGCACCTATCCGATCGCCCGCCAACGGCCCTGGCCCTCGCAGACACCGACGCTGCTCGCCTGGCTGAAACGTCATCGACCGGAGATTTTCCAGCGCATCGGCACGGTGTTCTACTGCAAGGATTTCGTCGTCAACCGGCTGACCGGCGAGCGTGTCAGCGAGATGTCGGATATGTCAGGGGCCGGGCTGCTCGATCTCGCCGCCCGCCGTTATGACCGCACACTGATGGAAGCTTATGGCCTCGGCGACTGCATGGACCTGCTGCCGCGGCTGATCGAAAGCGCCGACATTGCCGGCAAGGTGACGGAAGAGGTGGCGGCGGAGACCGGCCTTGCCGCCGGCACGCCAGTTGTCGGCGGGCTCTTCGACGTCGTCGCCTCGGCCCTCGGCTCGGGCGTCTCGCGCACCGGCAGCGCCTCGATCATCGCCGGCACCTGGAGCATCAACCAGGTCATCATCGACGGGCCTGATCTCGGCGGACCCGTCTTCATGTCGTCGACCTTCGATCGCGCGCGCTACATGGCGATGGAAAACAGTGCCACTTCGGCCGCCAATCTCGAATGGCTGGTGCGGGAATTTTTCGATGGTGAGCATGCGGAGGGCGTCTCGCCCTTCGACGCCTGCTGCGCACTGGCGGCGGAAATCCAGCCGGCTGCCGACGACCCGCTCTATCATCCCTATCTCTACGGCGCCCAGCAGGACGGCCATGCACGGGCCGGCTTTTACGGCATTGCCGGCTGGCACACCAAGGGACACCTGATCCGCGCCCTTCTTGAAGGTGTTGCCTTCGGCCACCGCCAACACGTAGAGACGCTCCGCGGAGCGGGGGCGACCTTCGACCAGGCGGTGCTGTCCGGCGGCGGATCGCGCAGCCGCCTCTGGCCGCAGATCTTTGCCGATGTGCTCGGCGTGCCGGTTTCTGTCGCCAGCTCCAGGGAAACCGGGGCTCTCGGTGCGGCGATTGCGGCGGGAACCGGAGTCGGCTTGTTTGCCGATTTCACGGAAGGTGCGGATGCCATGGTGCGTATCGACCGGCACTATCGGCCGAATGCCGCGCTCGCTGCGCATTACGACCGGCGCTACGCGCTTTACAATGACATAGCGGAAGCCATGGCGCCGCTTTGGCGGCGGCTTTCGGCAGCCGAACCTACGGCGACGGGAGCTGCAACGTGACGATGGATGGCAATGAAACGCCGATAGACGAGGGAAGCTACGACTTCATCATTGTCGGCGCCGGCTCCGCCGGCTGTGTTCTGGCAAACAGGCTGTCGGCCGATCCGAAAACCCGGGTGCTGCTGCTCGAGGCTGGGGGCACGGACCGCTATCACTGGGTCCATGTGCCGATCGGCTATCTCTACTGTATGGGCAATCCGCGCACCGACTGGATGATGAAGACGGCCGCCGAGGCCGGCCTCAATGGCCGCGCACTGAACTATCCGCGCGGGAAACTTCTCGGCGGCTGTTCGTCGATCAACGGCATGATCTACATGCGCGGGCAGGCGGCCGATTATGACGGATGGCGGCAGGCCGGAAACGCCGGCTGGGGCTGGGACGATGTTCTGCCCTATTTCCTGAAGTCGGAAGACAATTACCGTGGCAAATCCGCCGTGCACGGCGCCGGCGGCGAATGGCGCGTCGAGCGCCAGCGCCTCTCCTGGCCGATCCTCGACGCCTTCCGCGATGCAGCGGAAGAACTCGGCATCCCGAAAACCGACGATTTCAACGACGGCGACAATGAAGGCTCCGGCTATTTCGAGGTCAACCAGAAGGGCGGCCTGCGCTGGAACACGACGAAAGCCTTCCTGCGGCCGGCGATGAAGCGCGGGAACCTTCGCGTCCTGACGGGCGCGGAGACGGAACGGCTGGAGTTCGACGGCAAGGCGGTTTCCGGAGTGCGTTTCCGGCTTGGCGGCCAACTCTGTAACGCCCGCGCCTCCCGCGAGGTCGTATTGTCGGCGGGTGCCATCAACTCACCCAAAATCCTAGAACTCTCCGGCATCGGCCGGCCGGAAGTTCTTTCGGCCCTTGATATTCCGGTTCGTCACCCCCTGAAGGGCGTTGGCGAAAATCTTCAGGATCACCTGCAGATCCGCACGGTCTTTAAGATCGAAGGCGCGCGCACCCTGAACCAGCTTTATCACAGCCTCTTCAGCCGCGCCGGCATGGGCCTGCAATATGCCGTCAACCGGTCAGGCCCGCTTTCCATGGCGCCGAGCCAGCTCGGCATATTCGCCAAAAGCGATCCCGCCGTCGCCACGGCGGACCTCGAATATCATGTCCAGCCGCTCAGCACCGATCGGCTCGGCGAGCCCTTGCACCGCTATCCCGCGGTCACGGTTTCCGTCTGCAATCTCCGGCCGGAAAGCCGTGGCACCGTGCATGTCACGACAGGCGACGCCAGCCAGCCGCCGGAAATTCGCCCGAACTATCTTTCAACCGCCGGCGACCGGCTGCTTGCAGCAAAATCCATCCGCCACACCCGCAGCCTCATGCAGACGAGGGCCATCTCCCGTTTCAACCCGCAGGAAATGCTGCCGGGCCGGGAATATGAGAGCGACGACGATCTGATCCGCCGCGCCGGCGACATCGCCACGACGATCTTCCATCCCGTCGGCACCTGTAAGATGGGCAGCGATCCGATGGCGGTGGTGGACACGCGGCTGCGCGTGCACGGCGTGGCCAAGCTCCGGGTCGTCGATGCCTCGATCATGCCGACGATCGTTTCCGGCAATACGAATTCGCCGGTGATCATGATTGCGGAGAAGGCGGCGGAAGCGATCATCAAAGGCGATTAGAGAGGACCATGCCTCGCGCAACCAACCGGCCGTCGCGTCGCTCGATGCCCGCCAGAGCGGCTCTGCATCGATATCTCGGTGGCGTTGGCTTAGGCGCGACGAGCACTGTCCCAGCCGTTTCGCGTTCGCCCCATAATCGAGTTCCATAATAGAACTTACGCCAGATTCGCCTGTAGCCGGGTACATTCTATTTCCAAGCGCGAAAGCCTCACCTACCAGCGTCGGCCGTTGATTATTCCGCACGAGATCACCCAATCGATGCGCAAGGACGAACAGATCATCATCGTTTGGACGCGGTGGCCGCGGCAAACTGCTTCGTCAAATCCATTTCATGACGATCAATACGCCGCCGCACTCTTGCCGTGGCGGTCAGCGGAACCGGTTGACTTCCGTGGCCGACTTGCGGCGGCTGATGAATTCGCGCAGCAACGGCAGGAAGAAAGCCTTGCTGAAGCGGCCGGTCGGCGGCTCGGGCTCGAGATAGAATGAATTGCCGACGGTGTCGGTGTTGAACTCATCGAAGATGATCCAAAGCCTGCGATCGGCATCAAGGCCGGCGCGGCGCTTTTCGATCGCGGGCACCTCTACGGCAAACCGCGATGCCTCCGGCTGTTTGGTGGTGATGGGAAAGAACAGGACCAGATCACCGTCCGGCCGTGGCATTCTCACGCCCACGGCGACTGGCCGCTCCTTGCGTCCTTCCGTCTCTCCTCGCTCAGCCTCCCGCGCCCAGAGGTAAGGATAGCGTATGACGCTTGCGGTCTGGATCAGGTCGTAGCTCACTACCGACCTGCCTCATCCTCGCCGGCATAGGTCTCGACGGCGTTCTCGAATTCAGCGAAGAGTTCATCCGACATGGTCCCGATCGTGCCGGCGGATCGGCGGTCGGATTGCTTCATCAGTCGCTCGTAGTCTTCGATGTTGAGGAGGACGAGGCGCGGCTTGTTGCGCTGGGTGATGGTGACCGGATGACGAAGCGCTTCGGCGATGATGTCGCCGGATTTCCGGGAGAGATCGCTGGTAGAATAGGAACCGCTTGACCTGGGCATAGGCGTCCTCCTTTGCTGTATTTGCTGTTATATACAGCATTTCCAATAATGCTGTATATAGGTGAGACTACCCTTATTCCGACCATTGACGGCGGGGTTTCTCTCTGGGCCAACATGCGGTCTGCGGTGGTTCCGACCTCCGGATCGACCAGGTGTTTAGCCCCGCCGCGCCATCATCACCTGGCGAGATCGAAGGTATTTCGCGGCTACGTCGGCTTCACCTAAAGAACTAGGCTTGGCGAAAGGGCCGCGCAGGCCATCAACTATCGATGATCTAGCGACTGGCTGCCAATTCACCGAAGATGGAAAAACAGGGCACGCCGCTCGATGAGCGGATAGCGCGCGTTCGAGTTACCCGGGAGCCGACATGCTTCACATCGCTAATATTGCGCCACCTCGGTTCAGGTTGTGGACGCGCGCGTCACGGGAATGGCGCCGGGGTGAGCCCGAGCTTCGGATCCTCGACAAATTATGCCGTCGGAACCAGACTGCGATCGATATAGGCGCGAACTACGGTGTTTATTCCTGGTTTTTGACCAAGCTTGCGCGCGATGTCGTCGCCTTTGAACCTCAGCCCAATATGGTCGCTTTTCTGGAGGCAGCACTTGGTTCGTCGGTCCGGGTCGAGCAGGTCGCACTTTCCGATAGCGCTGGCGTTGCAACGATGCGGATCCCCAGTGATCAGCTTATGGATGGCTGCGCCACAATTGAGGAGCAGAATACGCTTTCAACGCAAAATGTCGAAGAAATCTCCGTTCCGACCCGGCGCCTGGATAGCTATCAGTTCGACGCTGTCGGCTTCATCAAGATCGACGTTGAAGGCCACGAGCTCAAAGTACTCAAAGGTGCGGAGGCGATCTTGAGCCGGGACCGCCCCAACCTGCTCATCGAGGCGGAAGACCGACATCGACCCAATGCTGTCGCCAGTGTGATCGACTATCTCACACCGTTTGGCTATTCGGTATATTGCCTGAAAGATCGAAAATTGCGTTCCCTGTCGTCCGAGGAGGTTCGGAAGAGCTCTTCCGGCAGGCCTTATAATTACGTTTTTTCTATCCGTAAGGACCTGTAAAGCGTCGTTCGTGGCGCCTCTGCACGGTCGTAGCAACTCCCGCAGGTCACCCCTCCGGCTACGCCGTCAATTTGGACAATTGGCTGACGTGGACGTACTCGAGCGGTCCGTGAGGATCACGTTCCCCGAAACGTTGCGGCGATCGGTTCCGGTTAGCCAGCGCTCCGGCGAAAAATACGTCTTGGTTCTCACCTGCGCAGCTGAAGTCGCCTTAAGACCAAGAACAAAATCAAAATTGCTTCCGCCGTCGGCTTCGCGCATGAAACTGAGATAGGCGCCGAATTGCTCTTCTTCGACATTTCGAAGGTTTTGGATCGACGTAAGACTATCCTCGAAATCGCGCCAGCACGCCTGCTTCACAATGATCTCGAACATGCGCAGAATAGCCGGGGCGAGACGCCCCTCATCGTCTGTCGTCGGCCCGATGATCCTGGCGCGGATCTCAACAATATCGCCCATTTCATTTCCGCGAACCTTGAGGAAGGTGGAACTGAGGGGACGCGCCTCGTCACGTTCATAGATGCGCTGAAAATAACATTCATAATTGCGATTGCGCATCGATGCGGGTTTCCACTCGCTCATCGCGATACCGGCCTCTCGAAGAGCAGCGCAAATGCTCGCCCCCGAGACGCGCCACATCCGCAGAAACTGACCTGCCAGCTCCGGCTTCGGGACCTCGATCAGCTGCGGCGATATCGACATCGGCCGGAGGGGAGAAGCAGTCTCATCATCACGGCGGGCGGCGATTTCCGATGACGGGGCAGCCTTATCGAGAGCTCGATCTTCAATGGGCCCAGCCGGACCTTCGAGACGGTCGCTTCCACCGAAAAAAACGACGATGCCCGCGACGAGCAAGATGCCGATCAAAAGCACTGGCCAAAGCAGCCAGCGGGGGACGTTTCGCCACGGGAAATTCCAGTGTGAACGTGGGCCACCGCCAGGAGGATCGACGGCTGATGACACCTTATCCACGGCGCGGCCTCACAAACAAAATAGGAGCCCGTGCGCGTTCGAAGTCGATCGACCTCGATTGTCTTTGCGACCAACCGGGTTTGGATAGATCCGCCCCGGCTCGCGGCTCCTGGGGAGGTGAGCAACGCATCTGAAAAACCGTACAGTCTGTTCGACTCACCTTCGACACAGCGAGTGTGAGGTTAGGCGCGTATAGCGTCAAGCGGCGACCGACTTCACGAACATGCAGGCGGCCAAACCGCAGACGATGAGAGGCGATATCTGCCTCAAAGCTCACTCGGAACTGTGTTTTCAGCCAACGATCCGTCAGCCTATGGTTCACGTATTGCGTTATCGAGTCCGCGCAGCAACGGATACAGGAAGTAGGACATCACCGTGCGGTTGCCGACCTTGATTTCCGTCGACACGGTCATGCCGGGAAGCAGCCGCACCGGCACATCTGCGGCATTCAGCCGGGTATCGGCAAGCAGGATCCGCGCCTTGAAGAAGGGGGCGGCCGGCTGGCCGGGGGTGGCTGTCTGCTCTTGTTGGCCGGTTAGAAAGGTGTCCTGGCTGATGGTTCTCACTTCGCCGGAGGCTGTGCCATATTTCTGGAAGGGATAGGCGTCGAGTTTGATGCGTGCCTCCTTGCCGACGGCCACGCGGCCGATGTCGCGGGTGTTGATCGACACTTCGGCTTCGAGCGGTACGTTGATCGGCACCAGCGTGACGACCGGTTCGGCCTCCCGCACCACCGAACCGACCGAGCGTTGCGCCAGCTCGAGCACGACGGCATCGGCAGGTGCCGTCAGCGCCACCATGTTGCGGCGCAGCTCCAGTTTCTTCAGCTCTTCGCCCGCCATGTCGCGCTGGCTGCGCAGGTCCGCCAGCTGCTCCATCGCGGCGCGGCGGAAATCCTCGATAAAGGCCTGACGGTCGGCGAGCAGCTTGGCATAGGTGTGAGCCGCCTCGTCGGCCTTGCCGCGCACGGCAGTGATATCGGCCTCGACATCAAGGCGGGCGTCGCGCGAGCCGAGCATGGTGAGCAGCGAGCCGCTTTCCGTGTCATAGAGCTTCTTTCGTGTCGCCTCGATCTGCGAGAGATTGTCGCGGCGGTCGTTCAGCACGACCTCCTGGTTGCGGTTTGCCTTGAGGACGGAGGACTGGCCGGCGATCTGCTGCTCGAAATTCTGCAGCTGCGCCGTGTAGAAGGCGCGCCGCTGGCCGAACAGCTGCACCTGCAACTGCTCGTCCGGCGTATTGCCGGCGATCTTCGAATAGTCCTCGCCGGTCAGCTCGGTCTCAAGCCGCTTCACCTGGGCGTCGAGGGCGGAAAACTTCGTCTTCAGCTGCCCGACGTCGGCCTGGCTGAAGGTGGCGTCGAGCGTCGCCAGCGTCTGGCCGGCACGCACCACCTCGCCGGCCTTCACGTCGATCGTGCGGATGATCGAGGTTTCGAGCGGCTGGACGACGATGGTCGGCTGAGTGGTGACCAGCTTGCCGGGCGCAATCACCACCTCGTCGATTGACGAGACCGAGGCCCAGGTGATCGCTGCGGCAAGCAGCGCCGTGACGCAGTAGAGCGTCATGCGGGCAACGCGCGGCGGCGCGCGCTCTTCCAGCTCGACGGCGTCGGACTGAAATTCCGCAATCGCCGGCGGCAGCGGTGGGCGGGCGGTGAGCTCCCTGCCTTTGTCCGGTCCCGTGGCCGAGGGGGCTTTGTTCGAGCGTACGGGCAGGTTCTCGCTGGATTTTTTGACATGCGCGTTCATGCGACCTGCCTCATCTGCTGTGCCCAGAGGTGACGGTAGGTCATGCAGCGCGACACCAGCTGATCGTGTCGGCCGATATCGGCGACCTTGCCGCGATCGATAACGAGAATGGCATCGGCATCGACAAGGGTCGAAAGCCGGTGCGAGACAATGATGACAGTGCGGCCGGCGGCGATGCGGCTCAGATTCTCGCGGATGATCGCCTCGCTGTCGGGATCGAGCGCGCTCGTCGCCTCGTCGAAGATCAGCAGCTTCGGATCGGTGATCAGTGCGCGGGCAATCGCCAGGCGCTGCTTCTGGCCGCCGGAGAGGTTGGCGGCATTTTCCTCCAGCATCGTGTCGAAGCCGCGCGGCAGCCGTTCGATGAACTCTTCGGCGCCGGCGATGCGGGCGACCTCCATGATCTCCTCGATGCTGGCATCGGGCTTGGCGGCGGCGATATTGTCGCGCACCGAGCCGCGGAACAGGAAATTGTCCTGCAGCACGACGCCGATGCTGGTTCTTAAGTGCACGAGGTCGATCTCGCGGCTGTCGTAACCATCCATGCGCACCAGGCCTTCCTGGCTTTGATAGAGCCCCTGGATGAGCCGGGTGATCGTCGTCTTGCCCGAGCCGCTCTTGCCGACCACGCCGAAGACGCAGCCTGCCGGAATGGCGAAGGAGACATTGTCGAGCGCCGGCGCGGTGTCGGGAGCGTAGCGGAAGGTGACCCTGTCGAATGCGATGTGGCCCCGCAGATGCGGCCGAACACCGCGCCCGCGGCCCGCCTGCTCCGGCCGCTGGTTCATGATCTCGCCGAGCATGCGCACGGAGAGCGCCACTTCCTGATATTCATGCACCATGGTGACGATCTGGACGAGCGGTCCGGAGACCCGGCCGGCGAGCATGTTGAAGGCAACCAGTGCGCCGATGGTCATCGCGCCATTGAAGACATCGAGCGCGCCGAGGCCGATAATCGCGACACTCATCAGCTTCTCCAGCAGTCCGGTCATCGCCTGGGCGATGGTCGAGATCTTCTCGACCCGGAAACGCACCGAGATCGACTGGGCCGAATAATCGTCCCACACCTTGCGCTGGCGCGGTTCCAGCGCCAGCGATTTGACGGTACGCATGCCGTGCACGGTTTCCACCAGCAGGGCCTGCCGGTCGCCTTCCGCCTGGTAGAGCGCCTGCAGGCGGCGCTGGAACGGCCCGACGAGCAGCATCACCACCAGGCCGACAAGCGCTGCGAAGCCGAGCACCACGAGCGTCAGCTTGACGCTGTAGAGAAGCAGGATCGGCACGAAGACGAAGAGGGACACGCCGTCGAGAAGGGTCAGGAACAGCCGGCCGGTCAGGAATTCGCGGATGCGCCCCGTCTGCTGCATGTGCTTGACGAGAACGCCGGCCGAAGCCTGTTCAAAGAGCGCGATCGGCAGGTTCAGCAGATGGCCGAAGGTGCGGGTCGCGACGCGGATGTCGATCCTGTTGGTGGCGTAGAGCAGCAGATAGCGCCGCAGGAAGGTGAACGTCGCGTCGAAGACGAGCGCAATCGCGATGCCGACCGTCAGAACCGTCAGGGTCGCATAGCTCTGATGCACGAGCACCTTGTCGATGACGAGCTGGAAGAAGATCGGCGTCATCAGCCCCAGGCCGTAAAGCACGAAGGCCGCGAGCGCGACATCGCGGAAGAAGCTGCGCTGCTTGATGATTTCGGGAACGAACCAGCGGAAGCCGAAGGGCCGGTCCTCATCGGACATGCGATAATTGCGCTTCAGCAGGATCACCGATCCGAGCCAGGCCTTGGCGAATTGCTCTTCGCTGAGCATCATCGCTTCGGCGCGTGAGGCGAGCGGATCGAGAACGCGAATTCTCTCCTCCTCACCGCTCCCGACAGCGTCGGCGATAACCACCCAATTGCCGTTCGTCAGTTCCGCGAGCACCGGAAAGGCCTCGCCGAGCTGAAACAGCGATCGCCAGTCGAGCGTCAGATGCCGGGCCTTGAGGCCGGCATCCTTGGCCATGCGCAGCAGCTGCCGCACGGCAACGGGATCGTTGCCGACGGCATAATCGTGCTGCAGGCGCTCCGGAGCAAGATCGACGCCGTGATGTCGCGCGACGAGCGCCAGACAATGCAGGTTGGTATGCAGAAAACCACTCATGGCCCACCCGAAACCCAATACGAAACCGAGGCGATATCTGTTTTGTCAGTTGAAGTTCGGCGAAGCGTTCGAAGCGCCGGCCGGCCCCGATTGAATATCGGCAGCCGCCGCAGCTGACATATCGCCAACGCGACGAACCGCACCCGCTTCGACCAACCCGCCGAGCGCCTTCTGCATCAGATCGACCGCATTGGCGAAGGCATCGACAGGCATGATGATGCGCTGGCGGAAGACCGGTTTCGGGTTGTTGTTGGCATCACGATCGGTAGCCGAAAGCGACATCAGGTCGATGCGCACGATCGTTCCGGTAATGGTGATTTCGCCGATGCCGTCTGCGTAAAGTTCGTTGCTCATTGTTCTCTCCTCTGGTTGATAATCAAAACGTCTTCACCTTAGGGCGCCTTACGTCCATGAGGACGCTCTAACTGTTTGAATGTGCATGCACATGCCCGTGCGGCCAGGCCGGAAACGGGTCCCGGAGCCCGACAGCCGTCTGCGGGTCGAAGCCTGTCTCCTCACCGGTCAGGCAGTCGTCGAGTGCCGCCCTGATTGCTCCTTCGTCGAAGCCGGCGCCGATGAAGACGAGTTCCTGGCGGCGGTCGCCCCAGACCTCGTCCCAATGCCGGTCGATGAGCTGGCGGAACTGCGGAAAGCGTGGCCACTGCACCTTCGGCACCGAGGCCCACCAGAAACCCCTGGTATCGATGCGGCACTGCGTGCCGGCAATCGACAGAAGGCCGATCTCATCCGGCCTCGTCGCCAGCCAGAAATGCCCCTTCGCACGGATGAGGCCCGACCATTTCCTGCCGAGGAAATCCTGCAGCTTTGAAGGATCAAACGGCTGGCGGCTGCGATAGACGAAGCTTCTGATGCCGTATTCCTCGGTCTCCGGCACATGGTCGCCCCAACCGAAGAGTTCCTTGTGCCAGAGCGGATGACGGGCGGCCTTCGCCTCGCTGAAGAGACCGGTATTCAGGATCGCGCCGAGCGGCACCTGGCCGAAGACTGCTTCGATCACCTCAGCATCCGGATTAAGGGCCGCGACGACCCGGCGCACCTCGGCAAGGTCGGCGCACGGCACGTCGCCTGCCTTGTTGATGATGACGACGTCGGAAAATTCGATCTGCTCGACGAGCAGTTCCACGAGCTTGCGCTCATCGTTCCCGTCACGCCGTTCGCCGCGATCGGCAAGGAACTCGGCACTCCGGTAATCGGTAAGCAGATTGACCGCATCGACGACGCAGACCATCGTGTCCAGTCGGGCGACGTCGCAAAGGGCGGCCCCGCTTTCGTCGCGGAAGGAGAACGTGGCTGCGACCGGCAGCGGCTCGGCAATGCCGGTGCCCTCGATCAGCAGATAATCGAAACGGCCGGCGGCTGCCAATCGCCGCACCTCGCTCAGGAGATCGTCGCGCAAGGTGCAGCAGATGCACCCGTTGGTGAGTTCTACCAGCGTCTCGTCCGTGCGCGACAGATCCGCGCCGCCCTCGCGCACGAGATCCGCATCGATGTTGACCTCGCTCATATCGTTGACGATGACAGCAACCCGACGACCCTCCCGATTGCTCAGGACATGATTGAGGACAGTCGTCTTTCCCGCGCCGAGAAACCCGGCGAGAACCGTAACCGGCAATCTGATATCTGTACGCATCATCGATACTCTCACTCTTTACGGCATGCTTGGTCTTACATCCGCGTGGGCGTTACGCCGCGAGCTGCGGTTTGAATGCCACGTCCACGTAGTAGTTCGTGCTGTTGTAGCTGGCGGTCGGGAACAACCCGCCCGATCCATAGGCATAGACGCCGTTATTGCCGCCGGGTGCCTTCAGGTCCCCATTCGTCACATCGCTGGCAAAATAATTGCCGGTCGCCGAGTAATTGCCGTTGCTCGAGTAGGAAACGACGTAGGTCGTATCCGCCTGGATCGCCATCTGCTGGGTGAGCTGCGCAGTCTGCCAGCCGCTCGCCGTCTCGTTGCTGAAGGTGACGCTGCCGAGCAGCGTGCCGGAGGCCGTCCACAGATAGCCGTTATGCGGGCCGGTATTATCGGCCCCCTTGTAGAAGCGGATGGCGGTGATCCAGCCCGCGGTATCGGCCTGGAATTTCATACCGAGATTGATCTGCTGGTTGTCGTTGGCGTTGACGATCGCAGGCGTCGCATCGGCGGCAAAGAAGTTCTGCTCCGGCCCAGCCGACTGGCTGCCGTTGACGGTGAGCGCAACCTGCGCCGAGGCCGTGCCGCCATTGCCGTCCGATATCGCGTAGCTGAAGCTTGCCGGCCCTGAGTAGCCTGCCGTCGGCGTAAATGTCACGGTCTGGGCCTGGGCATCGTAGGAAACAGTGCCGTTGACCGCGCCGCTGACACCGGTAACGACAAGCGGATCGCCATTGCCGTCGCTATCGTTTGCCAGGAGTACCGAGGCCTGAATGGTGATCGGCGTGCCGGTAGTGGTCGAGAAGCCGCTGTCATTGGCGGCGACCGGAACCGCATTCTGCCCGCTGCCCTGCCGATAGAGCACGTCGATCCAGTAATTGCTCGCATTGTAGGAAGCGGTCGGAAACAGACTGCTTGTACCATAGGCATAAAGGCCGTTGCCGCCGCTCGTCGCACTCGACGGCGCCGTCAGCGCACCGTTCGAATAATCCGTCGTGAAGTAATTCGCTGTTGCCGAATAGAAGCCGTTCGAATGGTAGCTCGCCACATAGGTGGTGCCGGCCGAAACATTGATCGGCTGGGTGAAGGAAACCGTCTGCCAGCCGCTCGCCGTCTCGTTGATGAAGGTCGCCTGGGCCAGAAGCTGGCCGTTCGCCGTCCAGAGCGAGCCGACATGCGTACCGGTATCCTGGGCGCTTCTGTAATAGGTGAGCCCGGTGATCTGGCCGTTGGCGGAAGCGATGAACTTGACGCCGAGTTCGACCGAGTTGGCGTCGTTGGCGGCGGTAATCCCCGACGTGTCGGCGCCGGTGAACAGGCTCGACGTCGCGCCCCCGGCCGGCGGCGTGTCGACGGTGAGGCTGACCGTGGCCGACGCCGTGCCGCCAAACCCGTCCGAAACCGTATAGGAGAAGCTTGCCGCACCGGTATAACCCGCCGTCGGCGTGAAAATGACTGACTTGGTCTGGCTGTTGAAGCTCACCGTTCCGTGGACCGCACCATTGACACCGGTGATGCTGAGCGCGTCGCCATCGCCATCGATGTCGTTTGCAAGCAGGCTGGCGGCAGCAATCGACAACGCCGTGCTGGAATAGGTCGTGTAGCCATTGTCATTGGCGGCGACCGGCAGCACGTTGCTCGTCTGGTTATAGACGACATCCACCCAGTAGTTCGACGACTGATAGCTGGAGGTCGGGAAACCGGAGCCGTCGGCAAAGACGCCGTTGCTGCCGGCAAGCGCCGTCAGCGAGCCGTTGCTGTGGGCGGTCGTGAAATAGTCCGCCGTCGCCACATAGGAGCCGGTCGTGTGGTAGGAGGCGACATAGGTCGTGCCGGCCAGGATATGCACCGGGTTTGAGAACGTCGCGGTCTGCCAGCCGCTCACCGCTCCGCTGTCGGCGAAGGTGACGGTCGCGACCAGCGTGCCGTCGGCCATCCACAGCGAGCCGGTATGCGGGCCGGTATCGCCGGACGCCTTGTAGAAGCGGATGCCGGTCACCATGCCGCTCGACGAAGCGGAGAACCGCATGCCGAGTTCCAGCGACTGGCCCTCGTTGAAGCTTGCGCCCGTCGGCCCCTCGCTCGCCTTGAACAGCGTCTCCCCTGAAGGGCCTGGGTCCACGGTGAGGCTGACATTGCCCTGATCCGTGCCGCCGCGCCCGTCCGACAGCGTGTAGGTGAAGCTTGCCGGCCCCGAATAATTGTTGGTTGGCGTGAAGGTGATGGTGCCGTTCGGCTTGTTGAGCGTCACCGTGCCGTTGACGGCATTGCCGACGGCCGAAATCGTCATCGCATCGCCGTTGGGATCCGTATCGTTTCCGATGAGCGAGGCGATCGAGATGACGACGCTGTCGTTGCGGGTCAGCGTCAGCCCGCTATCGTCGGTCGCAACCGGCGCGCTGTTGGGGCCGGCGTCGAAGACCACGTCGACCCAGTAGTTGGTGCCGGTGCCGAGGTTCTGTCCGGGGAAGGTGCCGGCATTGTCGCCATAGGCATAGACGCCGCCGCCATCGACGACCTTCAGCGCGCCGCTGGCATAGGTGCCGCCGAAATAATTATCGGTGGCGGAGTAGAAGCCGTTGGTGTGATAGGAGGCCACATAGGTCGTGCCGGCCGCAATCTGGATCGGGCTGGAGAACATCACCGTCTGCCAGCCGGAGAGCGATTCACCGACCGAGACACCCGTTGCCAGC
The DNA here is from genome assembly GCF_002531955.1 of Rhizobium sp. M10. Taxonomy (NCBI): domain Bacteria; kingdom Pseudomonadati; phylum Pseudomonadota; class Alphaproteobacteria; order Hyphomicrobiales; family Rhizobiaceae; genus Rhizobium; species Rhizobium sp. M10. The sequence goes on from NZ_NWTA01000013.1 coordinate 209,165, forward strand.
AGCGTTCCGTTGGCGCTCCAGAGGCTGACGGCATGGTCGCCGGTATTGTAGAAGCCCTTGTAGAAGCGGATGCCCTCGACATACCCTGCCGTCGTCGCCTGGAAGCGCAGGCCGAGTTCGACGGAATCGCGATCGATCGCCATTTCGACGGCGGGCTTGTCCGCCAGCGTCCACAGGCCCTGGGTGTCCGGCAGGGTGACGGTGACCTGCTTGCCGGCCGCTGGCGCCTCCATGTTGACGCTGTCGTCGACGGCGCGCGACATGATCGTATAGGTGCCGCTCGCCTGCACGACCCAGTTATAGCTCCAGGTCTCGCGGCCTGTCGCCTTGAACCAGTGCTGGCCGCCATCGGTGGAGATCTCGACGCCGGCGATGATGCCGCCGCCGAAATCCTGCGCCGTGCCCGTGATCGTCACATGCTGCCCTTCGAGGAAGCTTGCGCCTGATATCGACGAGCTGATCGACGAGGTGGGCTTCAGCATATCGGTCGATTGTGTCGCCAGGATCAGGCTCGCATCCAGCGTCGTCGGCTGGATGCCCATGTCGGCGAACATGTTGACCATCGACTGCTGCACGTTGCGATCGGTCGATGTCGTCGGGCCCTGGTGGTTGTCGCTCAGGCCCCAGGACCAGAAGACGGTGCCGGCGCCGAAGACCAGCGCGCCGCTTGCCGCCCGGTACATGGTCAGGCTGTGGGTTGCCACCGCATCGCCGACCGTCGTGCCGTAGTCGCGCAGATAGGTGCTCACCGAGACCGAGGAGAGCGACAGATTGATCAGTCCATCCGGACGGAATCCGTTCTCGACATCGGAGTCCCATTCATAGCCGAGCAGGTTCTGCACGAGATTATAGCTATCGCCCTCCTGCAGCTCCGAAACCTCGGTGTTGCGCCAGAAGCGCAGGTTCGAATAGTCGTAGGGGATGGAGATCGTATCCTGGCGGTAGCTGTCCACCTGGAACATCGTGCCCGTCAGCGAATTCTCCGGCTCCTGCCCCGGATCGGCATAACGCGGATCGCGCCAGGTGCCGGTGCCGACATTGCTCGGATCCGTGCTCGTGCCCCAGGTCTCCTTGTAGCAGACCATGGTGCGATAGGCCTGGCCGCTGCCGTCGATGCTGCTTTCCCAGCGCACCTTCCAATAGCATTCGTTGCCGCTCCAGAAGGCGAGGTTGACGCCGGCATCGCGGGCGGCCTCGACATTGGCGCGCTGTTCGGCAGACCAGTATTCGTCATGTCCGACGGAGAGATAGGCATCATGATTGAGCAGCAGGCCGCCGCTGCGCGCCGTATCGACGCCTGATATATAGGACACGTCGTAGCCGTTCTGCTCCAGCCACGAGATGGCGGAAGACTCGACGCCGAAGATGTAATCATGCGAGCCGCCGATCGGGCTCGTATTGGTGATGATCGGCCTGTTGTAGCTGACCGCCGAAGCGCGGCCGATCGCGGTCACGCCGCAGCTGCAGTTCGGCGGCAGGTAGCCGATCATGTCTGCCGGGTCGACGGGCACTTCACCGTAATAGAGGCTGGCGCCGCCCCAGGCATTATAGGCCTGCCAGGTCGTGTCCGACGTCTGGAAGACGATATCGCTGGTCGAGGCGTCGTCGCGCACGACGAAGGGGATGATGCTGGCATCCTCGGTGCCGTCCTCGCGCACCAGCTTGGCGAAATAGACGCCGGAGACCGCGTCCGTTGGAATCTGCCAGCTCGCCGAGACCGACCAGTTGCCGCAATCGATGAGACCGAGCGACATGTCGACGATTGGATGCGGCTGGATCTGCGCCGTGGTCAGCTGCTGCTCGATCGAGTCGACCTTGCGCGCGCCAGCCCCGCCATAATAGCCCATGCGATAGATATCGATGCGGTAGTGGGTGGAATCGGTGGCGATCTTGAAATCGACCGTCTGGCCGATATTCGTGCTGATTTCGGTGGCAAAGCCCTGGATGGTGCCGCCGCCGTCGCCCTCCAGCCCCCACTCGCTGATCGGGTTGCCCTGCTTCAGGTTTTCCAGCGCGATCTTGTTGGGCGTCGCCGCAGGCACAGCCGTCGCTGGGGCCACCAATGCTGTCGGGGCCGCTGTCGTCTCCGCAGAAGAGTCCTGGCTCTCCTCGACCGAAATGGATGCAATCGAGGCCTGCAGGCGCAACGAAGCCGTGGCGACACTGCTGGAAGAAGGAACAGGCGCCGCCGTTTCGCCGCTGCCGGTATCGGCATTGCTGGTAACACCGGTCAGCTCGGGAGCGCCGGGCAGTGTCGCAGCCTCCTCGAGCGGATCCGGGCCAAGCACGGTGCGCTCGGATGTCGAGGAAGGCGTCTCGAAGACCGTCGCAGCCGACGCCGTCTTCGTGGACGTGTCCCGCGTGCCGCCATCGGCCGCAGGCGCCGGCGATGCCGAGGGCGTCTGCATGTCGACCGATGGTGTCAGGGACGATGTGACCGTGCCGGTGAAGGAGGAGTGGACCGTTGCGCTGCCCTGATTGGCAAAGCCCGGGGAACCATCGCTATTCGTCGAAGACACGACCGTCGTCGATCCAAGGCCTGCGCTCCAGGCAGAGGATGAACGACAGATAATCAACGCTCCACCAAATATACTCAGGTACTCACGATTACTGACATGAATTCTCCGCATCAGCGGCGTCCCCAATCCGTCGATCGACACTGCAAGACTTCATCCTGCCAGCTTTCGCAATGGAACGGACGACAGCAATCCGGGGTATGTGGGTGGTACTACCATACGTCGATATGATGATCCTCACCGCACCCCGGCCGGTCGGGCCGGTTAACGCGCGCGCTATCCTGCTCCGCCCGTGTTACCAGGCCGGAAACGGATCTTCGAGGGCGGCCCAGTCGCGCGGATCGGCGCTGGCGAGGCACCCGTCCAGCGCAGTCCGTACAGCTGTCTCGTCCATCCCCACGCCGATGAAAACCAGTTCCTGCCGGCGGTCGCCCCAGGCGCTGTCCCATCGGCTCTGCAGCTGTCGTTGAAACTGCTGGTGGTTGGGCCAGTCCTGCCGGGGCACGGCTGCCCACCAGAGCCCCATGGGCTCGCAGCGCCGCTGGATCCCGGCAGCCGACATCAGGCCCACATGACGCGGGCGCGTGGCAAGCCAGAAGTGGCCCTTGGCGCGCAGCACTCCCGGCCAGGGTTCGTCGAGGAATGCCCGAAACCGCGTCGGATCGAAGGGACGCCGGGTGCGATAGACGAAGCTCGAGACCCCGTATTCCTCCGTCTCCGGAACATGCTCATCCGGGCTATACAATTCCTTGTGCCACAGGGGATGCGCCGCGGCCTTTGCTTCATCGAAGAGGCCTGTATCAAGGACGGTTGAAAGAGAAATCTTGCCGAAATCCGTCTCCACCTGAAGCGCATCCGGGTTGAGAGAGGTAACGATCTTGCTCACCTCCGAGCGGACCGCTTCGGTCGTATCCGAGATCTTGTTGATCACGACGACATCGGCAAACTCGATCTGATCCACCAGCAGGTCGATCAGGGTGCGCCGATCCTCACCGTCACGCTGCAGGCCACGGTCGGCAAGCAGATCGGCACTGCTGTAGTCGGCTAACAGATTTGCAGCGTCGACCACGGTGACCATCGTATCGAGCCTGGCAAAATCGGCGAGCGAAACACCGGTCTCGTCGCGGAAGGAAAAGGTTGCCGCAATGGGGCGTGGCTCGGCAATGCCGGTGCCCTCGATCAACAGATAGTCGTATCGCCGCTCCTCTGCCAGCCGTCGTACTTCCGTCAGGAGGTCGTTGCGCAAAGTACAGCATATGCAGCCATTGCTGAGCTCGACCAATGTCTCCGTCGTATGCGACAGGTTGCAGTCGCCGTCGCGAATGAGACTGGCGTCTATGTTCACTTCGCTCATGTCGTTGACGATGACGGCGACCCGCAGGCCCTGACGGTTATTCAGGACGTGGCTGAGCAGCGTCGTCTTGCCGGCGCCGAGGAAGCCGGCCAGCACGGTTACCGGAAGCCGTTCGATCCTGTTCATCGGCCTTCCTTGAATGCGGGCGTTCCGGGCGACCGGAGCCGCGGCGAGTACTTGCGACGTATCAGCCTCATTCGAAACCCGTTCGTAATCCCCTCACATGCTTCACGCGACGAGCTGCGGCCGGAAGACCACGTCGGCATAGTAATTCGCTGCATTATAGGTGTTGGTCGGGAAAAGACCTGCAGTGGCGGATCCGCCATAGGCATAGACGCCGTTGCCGCCGGCGACGGCGCTTGACGGGGCCGTCAGCGGACCGTTGGTGACGGCGGTCGTAAAGAAATTGTTGGTCGCGACATAGGCTCCTGTCGTGTGGTAGGAGGCGACATAGGTGGTGTTGGCGGCGATGGTGACCGGTGTTGCAAAATTCACCGTCTGCCAGCCGCTCGCGGTGGTATTGGTGAAGGTGGCGGTGGCGAGCTTGGTGCCGGTCGTGGTCCACAGGTCGACGACATTCTGGCCGTTATCATTGGCGCTGCGATAGAACTTGATGCCGGTGACATCCCCGGCAACGTTCGACGTGAACTTGACGCCGAGTTCGAGCTGCTGACCATCGTTGAGGTTGGTCTGGGCAGGCGTGCTGGAGGCGGAGAACAGGCTGTAGCTGGTCGACGACGTCGTCGACACGGCGATGTTGAAGGTCTCGTTGGCGGCAAGGCCGCCAAGGTCCGTTGCCGTTACCCTGACGCCATAGGTGCCTGAGGTCGTCGGCGTGCCGGAGAAGGTCCGCGTCGAGGCATTGAAGCTCAGCCAGGAGGGCAGCGCCGTGCCGTCGGCGGCCGTTGCCGAATAGGCCAGCGTCTCGCCGCTGTCGACATCGCTGAAGGTCGTCGTCGGCAGGGTAAAGGAGAAGGCGGAGCCAACGGTGGCGTTCTGGGCCGCCGTCTGCACCGCCAGCACCGGCGCATCGTTGGCGCCATGGATGGTGACGGTCAGGTTTGCCGTCGCCGTGGCGCCGGCACTGTCGCGCATCGTGTAGCTGAAGACATCGCTCAGCGTGTTGGTCGATTGCCGCAGCGCCTGGACGGCGGCATTGCTCTCGTTGATCGCATAGCTGTAGGCGCCCGATGCATTGAGCACGAGACTGCCATAGGTGCCGTTCAACGCCGAGCCGAGCGTGCCCGACGTCGCACCGAAGACCACGGCCGTAACGGCCTTGGTATCACCGGAATCCGGATCGGTGTCGTTGGTCAGCACGTTGCCGCTCGCAACCACACCACCCGAACCATTGGCCACCCCACCCTTCTCCGTCGCGTTACCCGCATCGGCAACCGCCGTCGGCGTCGTATTGCCGGGCGTGCCCGATCCCGGACGGAAGACCACATCGGCCCAATAATTGGTAGCACCGAAAGTGGCATTTGGGAAAATGCCAACGGTGGCGGATCCGCCATAGCGGTAGACGCCGTTGCCGCTGGCTGTCGCCGTCAGCGGGCCGCTGGTGACGGCGGTCGTAAAGAAATTGCCGGTCGCCACATAGGCGCCTGTCGTGTGATAGGAGGCGACATAGGTGGTGTTGGCAGCAATGGCGAAGGGCGTTGTGAAGTTCATCGTCTGCCAGCCGCTGGCGGTGGTATTGGTGAAGGTGGCGGTGGCAAGCTTGGTGCCGGTGGAGCTCCACAGGTCGACGACGTTCTGGCCGTTGTCGTTGGCGCTGCGGTAGAACCTGATGCCGATAATGTCGCCGGCGACGCTCGACGTGAACTTGACGCCGAGTTCGAGCTGCTGACCATCGTTGAGGTTGGTCTGGGCAGGCGTGCTGGAGGCGGAGAACAGGCTGTAGGTCGTTGGCGTCGTCGATGCGGCGATGTTGAAGGTCTCGTTGGCGGCAAGGCCGCCAAGATCTGTTGCCGTTACCCTGACGCCATAGGTGCCTGAGGTCGTCGGCGTGCCGGAGAAGGTCCGCGTCGAGGCGTTGAAGCTCAGCCAGGAGGGCAGCGCCGTGCCATCGGCGGCCGTTGCCGAATAGGCCAGCGTCTCGCCGCTGTCGACATCGGTGAAGGTCGTCGTCGGCAGGGTGAAGGAGAAGGCGGAGCCGACGGTGGCATTCTGGGTCGTCGTCTGCACCGCCAGCACCGGCGCATCGTTGGCGCCATGGATGGTGACGGTCAGGTTTGCCGTCGCCGTGGCGCCGGCACTGTCGCGCATCGTGTAGCTGAAGACATCGCTCAGCGTGTTGGTCGATTGCCGCAGCGCCTGGACGGCGGCATTGCTCTCGTTGATCGCATAGCTGTAGGCGCCCGATGCATTGAGCACGAGACTGCCATAGGTGCCGTTCAACGCCGAGCCGAGCGTGCCCGACGTCGCACCGAAGACCACGGCCGTAACGGCCTTGGTATCACCGGAATCCGGATCGGTGTCGTTGGTCAGCACGTTGCCGCTCGCAACCACACCACCCGAACCATTGGCCACCCCACCCTTCTCCGTCGCGTTACCCGCA